>CADCUO010000041.1 GCA_902805915.1 uncultured Propionibacteriaceae bacterium
GCTCTTGTTGGAGTGGGTGTCTGTGATGTCGTCGACCAGCTTGGCTGTCATCAGCGACTCCAAGATTCCGACCAGGGCTACGGCGAATGCGTACAGCGCGATGATGCTGAGGGTGTCCAGGGTGAACGGCACGCTGGGGAAGAACAGTGAGGGCAGGCTGTCGGGTAGCGCACCCTCATCACCAACGGTGGGCACCGTGAGTCCGGTTAGCACCGCCACCGCGGTCAAGATGACGATGGCCACGAGTGGCGCAGGCACTGCGGTCGTGAGGCGAGGCAGGAACACCATGATGGCGATCCCCGCTGCCACCATGGGATAGACCAGCCACGGAACGCCGATCAGGTGTGGCACCTGGGAGGTGAAGATGAGGATGGCAAGAGCGTTGACGAAGCCGACCATCACGCTGCGAGGGATGAAGCGCATCAGCTTGGCCACGCCGAGCAGGCTGAGCACAATCTGCAGCACCCCCGCCAGCAGGACGGTGGCGATGAGGTACTCCATCCCGTACTGGCGCACCAGAGGTGCGATGACCAGGGCAACGGCACCGGTCGCTGCGGAAATCATCGCTGGACGTCCCCCGACGATGGCGATGGTCACTGCCATCGTGAACGATGCGAACAGCCCGACCCTGGGGTCGACGCCCGCGATGATGGAGAACGCGATCGCCTCAGGAATCAAAGCCAGGGCGACGACCAGTCCAGCCAACACTTCGGTGCGTAGACGACGGGGTGATCGAATCGCGTCGCGAACCGAGGAGCTGAGCTCAACTGGGGCAGCCGAGTGAACACGGGCAGGGGTAGTGGACATCAAAGATCCGTTCAGAAGCGGCCGAGGGGAACCGGGCATTGGCGCCGCGGTGCGCCGCAAGAAGGCGGATATCAGCTTGATAGGAGCCATTCGTTACTGACCCAGACCCTAACCTAACGTGAGGGGAGAGTCGAACGACGGCTCAGTGCTGCACACGGCGGCTTACGGGCGAACCGCAGGCCGCCGTGCAGTGTTAGCGACGACTAGCTGCAGTGGATGCGGGCTTGGCGTCGGCCGAGTTCTCGTTACCGCAGCACACGGTCCCCTGGGGCGACTCGGCGGAGAAGGTCTGGCTGTCGGCCAGCACGGTGTAGATCTCCCAGCGTTCGCCGTTGGGTGCCCCTTCGACCCAGAACTTGTCCTGCTTGGCGTAACAACAGGTTGTTCCTCGTTCGTCGATCGAGGCAAGGCCAGCGTCGGCCAGGCGGGCTTGTTCGGAGTCGACGGTGTCGACATCGGCAACCTCGACGCCCAGATGGTTGAGCGAGCCGCCTTGCCCTGGGTTCTCGAGCAGGACGAGCTTGAGCGGAGGCTCGGTGATGGCGAAGTTGGCGTAGCCGGGACGGCGCTTGGCTGGTTCGGTGCCGAACAGCCTGGAGTAGAAGGCGACGGCCTCGTCGAGGTCGTCGACGTTGAGGGCCAGCTGAACTCGGGACATAGGGATACCTTCCATTCAATAAGAGTTAGACGGCTGTCTATGTTTGGAGGTTGCCACCGAGATCGACGGATGTCAATATAGATTCGTGTCTAAATCTGCCATGGTCTTGACGCCGGTCGAGACCGTTGCCTGCTGCTCGCCGCTGTCCCGCCAACCGCTGAGCCAGTCCCAGGCTGAACAGATCGCGCCGCTGCTCAAGGCCCTTGCCGACCCGGTACGGCTGCGGCTCATGTCGATGGTGGCGTCCCACGAGGGAGGCGAGGCCTGCGTGTGTGACCTGAATGAGGCGTTCGACCTGTCCCAGCCGACCATCAGCCACCACCTGAAGGTGCTGCACGAGGCCGGTCTGCTCGACCGGTCCAAGAGGGGCGTCTGGGTCTACTACCGAGCCCGATCGGAGGCTCTGGCCGGCCTGGGCGCACTGATCGGCAACCCGACGTCATGAACAAGCTGTTCCGGCGTGCAGTTGCCGAACTGCTGGGCACGGCCTTTTTGGTAGCGGCGGTGATCGGCTCAGGCATCGCCGCAGTGAAGCTGTCCCCCAACGATGTCGGCTTGCAGCTGCTGGAAAACAGCCTGATCACCGGGGCGGCGCTGGTCGCCCTGATCCTGGCGCTGCAGCCGGTGTCGGCGGCCTTCAACCCGGTGGTGACGCTGGTGGAACGGGCACTCGGCGCCGTGACGACCGTCGAGGCGGTCGTGCTCATCCTCGCTCAGGTCGTCGGTGGCGTGCTTGGCGCCATCGTCGCGAACCTCATGTTTGCCCTCGCTCCCATCAGCATCTCCACCCATGACCGAAGCGGCGGCGGACTGTGGCTAGGCGAGGTCGTCGCCACTCTTGGGCTGCTGGTCGTCATCTTCGGTACGGTGCGCTCGGGCCGGGGCGAACAGGTTGCCTTCGCCGTTGGCGGCTACATCACTGCCGCCTACTGGTTCACCAGCTCCACCAGCTTCGCCAACCCAGCCGTCACGATCGCCCGCATGTTCTCCGACACCTTCGCCGGGATTGCCCCGGCGTCGGTGCTCATGTTCATCCTCATGCAGGTGATGGGCGGCGTCGCAGGCTACGGACTGATCCGACTTCTCTACCCAAATGCCCCTGCCCTAGCGGCCGAGGTGGCCGCTGACCGCAAGAGCCAGCCGGCCGCGGCGCCGTCAGCGCGATGACCACGGCCTGACGACTCAACCCAAACCTCAACCAGGAAGGTCGACCAATGTCCGACAAGCCCTCAGTCCTCTTCGTCTGCGTACACAACGCCGGCCGGTCTCAGATGGCCGCTGCGTTGTTGTCCCACCTGTCTCAGGGTGCGATCGAGGTGCGCTCCGCTGGTTCGGAGCCAGCCGACAAGGTCAACCCGGCCGCTGTTGCCGCGATGGCCGAGCTCGGCATCGACATCGCCGCCGAGAAGCCGAAGATCCTCACCGATCAGGCGGTGCAGGACTCTGACGTGGTGGTCACGATGGGCTGCGGCGACACCTGCCCGTTCTATCCCGGGAAGCGGTACGAGGACTGGAAGCTCGACGACCCCGCTGGCAAGGGCGTCGAGTCGGTCCGCCCCATCCGTGACGACATCAAAGGTCGAGTCGAGGCCCTGATCGCCGATCTTCTCCCCGCCCGCACCTAACTAGACCCTGCTCCACGGACTGATCGGAGAATAGCCATGGCTGGGGACGGACCGAGCGTGCTGTTTGTCTGCGTGAAGAACGGCGGCAAGTCTCAGATGGCCGCCGGCTTGATGACCTACCTCGCACAGGGCTCCATTGACGTGCATTCAGCCGGCACCAAGCCCGCCAACAAGATCAACCAGCTCTCAGCTGAATCTCTGGCCGAGATCGGAATCGACATCAGCCACGAGACGCCCAAGGCCATCACCTATGAAGCCGTCCGCAACGCCGACCTCGTGGTCACCCTCGGCAGCGAAGCCCACGTCGACGAGATCGAAGGAACCCGCTTCGACAACTGGGAGATCGACGAGCCATCCGAACGGGGCATAGAGGGAATGGAGCGCATGCGCCTCGTCCGGGACGACATCGCCCGCCACGTCGAGCAGTTGAAGAAGGAGCTGGAGGGTTCAACCTCAACAGGTTGAAGTCTCGGTAGCCTCGACCAGTGCAGATCCCCCGCGGAACGGGAACTCGGAGAGACAGCTCCGGCCGTGTACCTGCCCGTGCTAGGAGACCGGGGGGTTCCAATACGGGTCCCGGCCGATAAACCCGAGCAGTCTGCTCTGCACGTCCGCGTCCTGGGGCACCGGCACTCGCGCGCCGTACTGTCCAGACGACCGCATCGCCTCCTCCATCGACTCCATCCCAGTCAGCAGGTCGGCGCAGAAGTCCAAGTCGAGCCCGTCATCCTGCCCGGTGGACCGGGCGATATCCCAGGTATGCATGAACACATCGGCGGTGTAGAACTGGTCGACTGCGCGATCCAGGGGCAGTGCCCCAATATGGGGGTTGGTCAACACGCGATCAGCCGTCGCCGGGTCGTCGAGCAGTGCCTGCACCGCATCCGAGTGGACCCGCCACGCGGCGACCGGGTCGTGCTCCACCGCGGGTCCTCGGGCCAGCTCCACTCCCGCGCCTGCGGCCAGAAAGGCCGGGAACCACTCCGTCAGGTGACGTACGACGTCGCGCACCACCCAGCCGGCGACCGGTGTCGGCGCCTCCCAGTCCCGGGTCCCGAGTACCCGGTCACTGAAGGCGCCGGCGACCTCGTGGTGCCGCCGGCTGGGCAGGTCAGAGAGAGCCATTGGTCAGAATCGCGTCGAGCTTGGCGTAGCCCTCGTTGATCCCGATCTCCATCCCGCTGCTCAGCCAGGCGTCCCGGCCTTCGAAGCTGTCGACCAGGGACTGGGCGTGCAGCCGGGTCCGGCCGTCCCCGAGCTCCTCGAACCACATCGTTTCCAGTGCCACGCTGTCCGGCTCGCCCTCGAAGGTGAACGTCTGGACGAGCCTGTCGGGGCGCACCTCGTGGAAGCACCCGTGGAAGCCGTACTCCTCGCCGTCGTGCACCGCGACGTACCTCCAGCTGCCGCCGGTCCGCGCCTCCCAGTGCTCGATGCGGGTGTCGATGGCGTTGGGTCCGACCCACTGGGCGAACAGTTCCGGTTCGGTGTGGGCCCGGAACAGCTGCTCGGGCGTCGCCGCGAAATCGCGGGTGATGCGGATGATCGGCAGCTTGGGGTCCGCCTCGATTGCTGCTTGGGTCAGGGTGGTCATGACGCTGTTCCTTTCTCCTTGGTGTGGTCGTTGCTGGTGCCATGCGCGTTGTCGTCGTCATTCATTCGTGCCATCAGTGTGTCGAGGCGGCGGTAGCGCTCCTCGGCCTGCTGCCGGTAGCGCTCAATCCACTTGGTCATCAGGTCGAAAACCTCCGCCTCGAGGTGTACCGGCCGCCGTTGGGCGTCGCGGCTTCGGCTGACCAGCCCGGCTCCCTCCAGCACATTGAGGTGCTTGGAGACTGCCTGCATGCTGACCTGGTACGGCGCCGCGAGCTCCCCTACGGTGGCGTCGTCCACTGCAAGTCGAGCCACGATGTCACGCCGGGTGGGATCAGCCAGGGCGGCGAAGACGCGGGAGAGCTGATCTGCCATCTGCTTCCTCAACTAATTGGTTGAGAACCACCATAATCGATTCGCCTCGGCGATGTCAACCGTTCGGTTGAATACTGCGATGCTGGTCACTGAGCCGGGGCGTTAGATGGCCAATCGGCGGTGCGGTTCGACGAGATGCCCATCGAGACGCTCTGGTGAGAAGCGCAGGACACGCGTGCTCCTTGATCTCTGCCACGAGCCACGTCTAGTTCAGGCAGAGCCGGTGTTCTCTCGAATGCGTGCGCGTGCCAGCCGTGCAACGATGAGAGTGGAAGGAGAGTCGATGACTACCGATGTGCGAACCGAGACAGAGATTTCTCTGCCACGCGACCAAGTAGCCGCCTTCGCGGCTGACCCGTCCAACGCGCCCCGCTGGTAGGTCAATATCGACTCGCAGGAGTGGCGAACTCCGCCACCCCTAGCGGTCGGTACTCGCTTAGCTTTCGTCGCGCGCTTCCTTGGCCGACAGCTGTCCTATACCTACGAGGTCGTCGAGTTCATTCCGAACGCGCGCCTGGTGATGAGAACGGCCGAAGGTCCGTTCCCGATGGAGACGACCTACACCTGGGAACCGACTGGGGACGGTCATACTCCCATGACGCTCCCAACCAAGGAAGGCCTAGTGGTTTCTCCAAGGTAGGGGCGCCATTCCTGGCTGCCGCTATGCGCCGAGCGAATCGGAAGGACCTCGCGAACCTCAAGACGCTGCTCGAAAGTCAGTCCTGATTCTCCGGGTCATAAGCCCCGTCACCTGGGGTGATGCCCGTGGTCGCCCGGGACCATCACGGAGAATTCCGGCGCTGCCTGACCGACAGGTTTACGCTGGCACCATGTCGGAGCAGATTCCACCGCAGTACCGCCCGCAGCAGGCGCGGCCGAGACAACCGGGCGGTGCTCACCACGTCGACCCCGAGACCCGCCGGGACGTGGCAGCCGCTCTGGCCGCCCGGACGGAGCTGGGGCCGGAGTACGAAGAGCACGTGGCGGCCGGACTCGCCGAACGGGTCGAGCAGCTCGCGGCCATGCGTACAGCGGAGCTACGGCACGCTGCCGAAGTCAGCGGCAACCAGGAGTCTGCAGAGCGAACCAGCCTAAGACATCGGTTCGTCCTAGGGATCGTCTCTCTCGGCGCCGGTATCCCGATCACCGCAATCAGTGCGGATCAGTCCGGGCTGCTCGGCCTGGTGGTCGCCTGGGCGGGCATCGTCGGGGTCAACGTGGCCGCCGGACGCAGCCACCTACGCCGCTAGAGCGACCACCGGAAGTGCTGGCCCGGACCACCATTGGCGTGGTCTGGAAAAGCCGGGACGATTGGGTGGCGGTTGGCGGTCGCGTCACCGATGGCCGTTACTGTGGGGTGACAACAGTGTCTTGGGGGGTTGCCCGGTTCGGCGCAGCCTGTATCGCATGAAAGGGCAGCATTCTCGTGGCCAGTATCGAGTTCATCAGCGCGCGTGAAATCCTCGACTCACGTGGCAATCCCACGGTTGAGGTCGAGGTGATCCTGGACGACGGGTCGGAGGGACGAGCGGCGGTTCCGTCCGGAGCGTCCACGGGTGCGTTCGAGGCCGTCGAGCTGCGCGACGGCGGTGACCGTTTCGGCGGCAAGGGAGTCCAGAAGGCGGTGCTCGGAGTCATCGACCAGCTGGGCCCGGAGCTTCTGGGGTACGACGCCAGCGAGCAGCGCCTGGTGGACCAGGCCATGCTCGACCTCGACGGCACCGAGAACAAAGCCAAGCTGGGCGCCAACGCCATCCTCGGTGTCTCGCTGGCTGTCGCTCACGCGGCTGCCCACTCCGCGGACCTGCCGCTCTACCGCTACCTCGGCGGACCGAACGCGCACACGCTGCCGGTGCCGATGATGAACATCCTCAACGGAGGTTCGCACGCGGACTCGGACGTGGATGTCCAGGAGTTCATGATCGCTCCGATCGGAGCCGCCACCTACCGGGACGCCCTGGAGCAGGGCGTCGGTGTCTACCACGCGCTGAAGGGTGTGCTGAAGAAGCAGGGGCTGGCCACCGGCCTCGGTGACGAGGGTGGGTTCGCACCCAACCTGCCGAGGAATGTCGCTGCACTTGAGCTGATCGCCACCGCGGTGGAGAGCACCGGACTGAAGCTGGGCACCGACATCGCGCTGGCCCTCGACGTAGCCGCCAGCGAGTTCTTCGACGCCTCGTCCAACTCCTATGGGTTCGACCAGAAGAAACTCTCCGCTGAGGAGATGACGGGGGTCTACGAGGAGTGGATCCGCGACTTCCCGATCGTCTCGATCGAGGACCCGCTGGCCGAGGACGACTGGGCCGGCTGGACGAATCTGATGTCCCGCTTCGGGGACAAGCTCCAGGTAGTGGGAGACGATCTCTTTGTCACCAACGTCTCCCGGCTGCAGCGCGGTATCGACGAAAAGGCGGCCAACGCGTTGCTGGTGAAGGTCAACCAGATCGGCTCGCTGACCGAAACGCTGGACGCGGTGGAGCTGGCACACCGCTCCGGCTTCCGCTGCATGATGAGCCACCGGTCGGGGGAGACCGAGGACACCACCATCGCGGACCTGGCAGTCGCCACGAACTGTGGACAGATCAAGACGGGCGCGCCGGCACGCTCGGAGCGGGTGGCCAAGTACAACCAGCTGCTCCGGATCGAGGAGAACCTCGACGACGCCGCCCGGTATGCCGGCGCTGCCGCCTTCCCACGCTTTGCCGGACGGACCCAGGGCTGATGCCTCCGGGTCCACGGCCGACCTCTCGCCCGGGTGCAGGGCCCGGGCGGGGGAGGTCGCGTACCCGCGTACCCGCGAAGGCCCCCGCGACGAGGTCAGGCGCCTCCGCGCTGCCCGCAGACCCGCCCCGTGCCGACCCGACGGAGAGCGTTGCTCCAGCCAGCGGGCGCCGACTGATATCCAGCCTGACCACGCGAGCCATAGCGCTGGCAGTAGTGGTGTTGATCTTGACGATCTCGTACGCCTCCAGCCTGCGGATCTACTTCGCCCAACGTGAGGAGATCGCCGCTACCAAGGCAGTGATCGGTGAGCGGGAGCGCCGGATCACCAGCCTGCAGGCCGAGCTGGCGCGCTGGGACGACCCGGCGTACGTGACAACACAGGCCCGGGCCAGGCTGGGCTGGGTGATGCCCGGCGAGACCGGTTACAAGGTCATCGACTCCGACGGCAACCCGCTCGGCGGCGGTGCGGAGATTAACGCCGAGCGCAGCCAGCCCAAGCCGGCGGCGGACGCCTGGTGGTCCAAGCTGTGGGGTTCGGTGGAGGCCGCGGACAAGCCTGCTCCGCAGAAGCAGAAGGTGGAAAAGGCTCCGCCGATCACCGTTGACAGCTCGCCCTCGGAGACGGCTACACCTCGCTGAGCTCGCGCAGGCGGCTGGTCGACCTCGCGGTCAGCAGGGGAGCGACGCCAGAAAGTCATCCACCTCGGCAGCGGTGGGGATGCTGGGGCTGGCCCCGGTCCTGGTGACTGTCAACGCTCCGGTGGCCAGCGCGCGGCGTACCAGCTCGTCCCAACCCAACCCGGCCGCCAGACCGGCGCCCACGCTGCCGGTGAACCCGTCCCCGGCCGCGGTGGTGTCGACGGCTCGCACCGGGTACGCCGGCAGGTGCCGGACCCCCTCATCGCTGACCACGACAGCCCCACGTTCAGCGAGCGTGACCACAGCCGTACCGACGCCCCGGTCACGAAACCAGCGTCCAGCTGCCTCGGCGGACGCTTCGTCAGTGGGTGAGATCCCGGTCAGCACCTCCGCCTCCAGCTCGTTCGGCGTGACCACGTCAACCAGAGGCCAGATCTCCTCCGGCAGCGGTTGCGCGGGCGCCGGATCGAGCACCACCTGACAGCCGAGGTCCCGGCCCGCTCGCGCCGCCGTCAGCACACTGGCCATCGGGATCTCCAGTTGGAGCAACAGCACCGAGATCCGGCCGGCCAGGCCACGGAGCCGGTCCTCGACCAGCGACCCGGTCACCTCGCCGTTGGCGTGCGGGATGATCATGATGTCGTTCTGGCCGCTGTCCCGGTCCACCCGGATGTGGGCAACCCCGGTATGCCCGGGAAGCACCGCCACCGCGTCAACGTTCACGCCCTCTCCGCGCAGAGCCCCGAGGGTCACCTCCTGGAACAGGTCGTTCCCGACCGCCCCGATGACGAAGGTCGGTGCCCCGGCTCGGACCGCTGCAACCGCCTGGTTGGCCCCCTTGCCGCCCAGAACCAGGGTGAACTCGTCGCCGAGAACTGTCTCGCCCGGACGTGGCAGCCGCCGTCCGAAGGCAGTGAGGTCGGCGCTGATGCTGCCGACGACGACAACACCGCCGGGTCGGGTCGAGGTCTGCATCCCTGAGAGACTAGCGGGGTGTACGAGCCGATGACCGCCGAGGATGAGGCCACCGTCTGCAGCCAGCTGCAGCGGCCTGCCCGCGGTGTGGTGGGGGTGGCCTACCGGTGCCCGTGCGGCAAGCCTGCGGTGGTGGTGACCGCTCCGCGGCTGCCGGACGGTACGCCGTTTCCTACCACGTACTACCTGACCTGCCCGCGGGCCACCTCCGCTTGCTCCACCCTGGAGGCGCAGGGGGTGATGAGTCAGATGACCGAGCGGCTCGAGACCGATGCAGACCTGGCGGCGGCGTACCAGCGCGCCCACCAGGCTTATCTGGCCGACCGTGCGCAGCTCGGCGAGGTACCGCAGATCGCCGGCGTCAGCGCCGGGGGGATGCCCACCCGGGTGAAGTGTGTGCACGTTCTGGTCGGGCACGCTCTGGCGGCTGGGCCGGGCGTGAACCCGCTGGGCGACGAGGCGCTGGCTTCGATCGGTGAATTCTGGGCAAGACCTTGTCTGGGCGACAGCAGCCCAGAGCAGCACAAGCCTGATCAGACCTGACACACACAACAGCACAACGGAGGATCTCATACATGACGCCAGTGGCGGCCGTCGACTGCGGCACCAACTCGATCCGGTTGCTCATCGCCAAGGCCGGTCCCGACCACACCCTGGTCGAGCTCGACCGCAGGCTGGAGATCGTCCGGCTCGGGCAAGAAGTCGACGCTACCGGGGAGTTTCATCCCGACGCGCTGGCACGGACCTTCACCGCCACCGACGCCTACGCCGCCGCCATCCGGGCCGCCGGCGTACCGCAGGACAAGATCCACTTTGTAGCCACCTCGGCGGCGCGCGACGCGCGGAACCGTGACGTGTTCTTCGCCGGAATCCGGGACCGGCTCGGTGTCGACCCCGATGTGATCAGCGGCGAAAGGGAGGCGCATCTCTCCTTCGTCGGTGCGCTCAGCGGCGTCAGCGACGCGCCTGAGCCGATCCTGGTGATGGACATCGGCGGCGGCTCCACCGAGCTGATCACCGGCTCCCGGGACGGCGAGGTGCAGTCCGCGCAGTCGCTGGACATCGGCTCAGTGCGCATCACCGAGCGGTTCTGGCCGCACGCCCAGCCGCGGCCCGAGGAGCTCGGCGCAGCAGCCGGCTACATTGACGACCTCCTCGACGCCTCCGGAGTCGACTTCAGCCGGGTGCAGACCTGGATTGGTGTCGCCGGCACCGCCACCACGCTGGCTGGGGTGTATCTGGGCTTTGACACCTACGACCGGAGCCAGGTCCACCGGTCGAAGCTGCCAATCGCAGCAGTAGGCGACCTGCTGGCGATGCTGTCCAGCAGCACGGTCGAGGAGATCCGAGCCATCAAGTCGATGCATCCCCAGCGCGCCGACGTCATCACCGCCGGCACGCTCATCGTCGGCCGGATCGCCCAACGCATCTCGGCCGCCGAGCTGGTGGTCAGCGAGTCTGACATCCTGGACGGGATCGCGCTCGAGCTGGTCGACACTCCGGAAACCTCCCGCCCTGCCGAAATCCCTCGCACTGCGGAAACCCCCCGTACTCCTGAGACCCCTCGCACTCCCGAAACGATGCCGCAGTGACGTATCTCGCCATCACCGTGCTCGGGCACGACCGTCCGGGCATCATCGCCCAGACTGCCGCGGCCCTGGCGAGCTGCGGCATGAACCTCGAGGACTCATCGATGACGCTGCTCAGGGGACAGTTCGCGATGACGCTGATCTGCGCCGGGGATGCCGGTACCGCGGAGGTTGAAGCCGTCCTGGCGCCGCTGCTGGACGGTTCGTTGACGGTGAGCGTCCGGGAGGTGCCCGACGAGTCGGCTCACCCCGTACTAGGCGACCCGTACCTGATCACGGTGCACGGAGCGGACCGGCTCGGCATCGTAGCCCGGCTGACCGGTGTGGTGGCCGAGGCGGGTGGCAACATCACGGACCTGACCACCCGGCTGGCCGGGGAGCTGTATGTGCTGGCAGCCGAGGTGGACCTGCCCGTCACCGTCGATGTGGCGGCCCTGACCGACAGAATCGCCCAGGTCGCCGCCGAGCTGGGCGTGGATGCCACCCTGCGCCCGGTGGAGCGCGACGAGCTGTGACCGACCTCGTACCGGCACTGCCGTACGGGCGGGTGCTCGAAGTGGTGCGTGCGCCGGCCGCGGTGCTGTCCCAACCCGGTCTGGCCGTGGACCCGAGTGACCCAGCCATCGTTGAGCTCTGCGCTGACCTGGTGGCCACCATGCGGGTGTCGCCCGGCTGCGTCGGGTTGGCCGCTCCGCAGGTGGGTGTGGCCGCACAGGCCTTCTGCGTCGACGTGAGCGGCCACCCCAAAGCGCGAACCCAGCACGGCTTGATCGTGCTGGTGAACGCCGTGGTCGCCGAGTCCAGCCGGAACGAGAGGGCGCGCGAGGGATGCATGTCTGTGCCTGAGCTGACCGGTGACGTAAAGCGAGCCACGAAGCTGACCGTTCATGGCCAGCTGCCCGGCACCGGCGCGAGCGTTGAGATCCACACCGACGCCTTCGAGGCACGAGCCCTGCAGCATGAGATTGACCACTGTTCCGGGAAGCTGTTCCTGGACCGGGTCGCCGGTGCGCACGCCATTCACACCCGCCAGGTCTACCTCGACCCAAGGGGCGCCCAGTAGGCATCACTGCTGTCCTGCCGGGGCTGCGCAGCACCGCTGTCGCGCCCACTTCAGCGGCCGGTACTGCTCCCCGGGCGGAGTAATCTCCACACATCATGAGCGCGTCACTGTTGCCCCCGCGGCGCTCGCTGTCGGGTCGCACAGTCCAGCGTCTGTTCCGCCGTAGCGTGCCGCGGTGGTCGCGCACCACGGCGCCGGAGCTCCTTCCCCGGCTGCTCCGCAGCCTCGGTCTCGCCTTGCTCGCGGCGCTGCTCGCCGCTCCTCTCGCGGTCGCCTGGGGCATCGGACACGCGCGGGTGCAGGACTACCTCGGGCCCAACGAGGTGGAGCTGGCCGCCACCTACGACGGCGAAGTCCAGATCGACCTCGGGCCGCTCGGCAACGCCTATCTGCCCAGTCCAGCGGCGCCAGTGGGGCTGGACATCAACGTGGGAGGGGTGGGCGCCACCGCAGGCGCCGCGTCGGTCTTCTCCGAGCAGACACTGACCGCGTACACGACCCTGTTCGCCGACCCGCAGGAAGCGGTGGCCGGCATCGTGGAGCGACTGGTGGCAGACATAGTGGTGGAGTCGCTGCAGGCCGAGGCCGTGGCGATGCTGGCCTTCGCGCTGTGGGTGCTGAGGAGACAGCTGCTGTCCCCGGCCGTGGTACGCCACACCTCGCTGCGTCGCACTGCTGCTGTGTACGGGACCGTGGTGGTGGTGATCATCGGGTCGATCCTGGCGCCCGCCCCCAGGCAGCAGCCCACCACCCGGCTGCCAGTTGCGGTGGCGACCGGCACCCAGCTGCAAGGACTGACCGTGGACAACCTCGTCCTGTCGAACCTGCTCGACCGAGGCATCAAGGGCGTCACCCTGCTGACCCAGCGACAGCAGAACGCGGTGCAGCGCTACATCGACTCGGCCGCCGAGAGCCTGACCACCCAGTTCAGCAAGCTGCCCAAAGCGGCCCCCGGCGAGAGGATGTATCTCGGGTTCAGCGACCTGCACTGCAACCAGGCGATGACGGAGCTGATCAAACGCCTGGCGGCGATCACCTCACCCGATCAGGTGTTCAGCTCCGGGGACGACACCGTGCACGGCACGGCCGCCGAGCGCGGCTGCATCACCCGCGAGTCCCGGATCGCCGCGGGCGCGCCGTTCCTGGTGAGCACCGGCAACCACGACTCCGACATCACCGAGAGCCAGATGCAGAACGCCGGCATGGTGGTACTCGACGGCAAGGTCGTGGAGTCCGAGGGCTTGGCCGTTGTCGGTGATGACGACCCGGAACGGCAGGTCCCCTTCAGCGTGGAACGGGTGACTGACCGGGCTGAGACCGAGGAGCAGTTCGGGCAGCGGATGGTCGACGTCGCCGCAGCCGAGGAGACCGATGTGATGCTGCTGCACCAGCCGGCAGCGTCGGTGGTGGTCATGAATACCCCCAACCCGCCGGCGCGACTGGTGCTGTGGGGGCACTACCACTCCCAGGCGCGGCCCGCTGTGGTCGTACACGACGACGGCACCTGGACGGTGGGTATGCAGCAGGGGACCGCCGGGGGCGTACGGGAGCCGATGTTCACCTCCTTCAGCACCCCGTTCTCGCCGCCTTTGATAACGGCGGACGTCTACTTCTACTTCCGGGACAACGCCACCGGCCTGATTACCGGAGTTCAGCCGGTGCACTTCCTGCCGAACGCCAGGGTGGTGATCGACAAGCCGATCCCGACCGGTGACCTGACGGCACTGCCGCCCGAAACCCGGGAGGAGCTGGGTGGTGCTACACCGACCCCGCTGGCGGAGAGTCCACGGTGACGACCACCCCGGCTGCATTAGGATCTCGGTGCCAGCCGCACCGGCCGGCCCCCGTAGCCCAATGGCAGAGGCAGGCGGCTTACACCCGCTCCAGTGTGGGTTCGACTCCCATCGGGGGCACAAACGTGATGTCCGCGGAACGCAGGCGAAACGGCACGGCCCGGTACAACCGTCCACCACCGGCAAGCACTCCCACGAGAGAGCGTCAAACTTCAACAGCGTGCGACAATGGGTAATAGAAGTAACATTAAGCGTTTAAAGCGCCTTTGACTACCCATAGGAGTTTTCGTGCCTAGGTCGACTCACACCTTCGCGCGGCAGACGTTGGACGCCGCGCAGGTGTTTGGCTCACAGATCGCGCACGCCCGCCGGGAACGTGGGTGGACCGCTGAGGAGCTGGCCGAGCGGCTGGGCGTGACCCGCCGCACGATCAGCAACCTGGAACACGGCTCACCGACGGTGTCGCTGGGGGTCGCGTTCGAGGCGGCTACGCTGCTGGGCATCAGCCTGTTCGGAGCAACCGGCCCGGAGCTGGCTCAGCTGGCCCGGCACGGCCGTGACACGCTAGCCCTGTTGCCGAGCCGGGTCCGACCGAGCAAGGCCCCCGTCCGTGACGACTTCTGACCCGCTTTCGCCGACGTCGGCCGCTGGCCGCCGCGGTAGGGGAGCACCGCGCGACGCTTACGTGTGGGTGTGGCTACCCGGGGCGACGTCACCGGTGGTTGCCGGCCTGCTCGAGGCTGTCCGGGGCATCGTCACGTTCACCTACGGCCGCAGCTACCTGGCCCGGACCGAGGCGATAGCGCTGTACGAGCCGGAGTTGCCGCTGCAGCGCGGCCGGATCCAGCCGCTTCCTGGGCTGGCCATCGCTTCGTGCATCCGGGATGCCGGACCGGACGCGTGGGGTCAGCGGGTCATCCTGGCCCGACGCTCCGGTCACCTCAGCGGGAGCAGCGACACCATTGAGCTGGACCCGGTCACCTATCTGCTCGAGTCGGGCTCGGACCGCATCGGCGCTCTGGACTTCCAGTCCAGCCCCTCCCACTACCGGCCGCGGCACAAGTCGGCTCCACTGGAGCAGATGCAGCAGGCGGCGCAGGCCCTCGAGGAGGGGAAAGAGCTGCCGGAGCCGCTCACGGCGGCTCTGCTCCGCGGCACATCGATCGGTGGCGCACGTCCTAAGGTGCTGCTCGACGACAACGGTCGGAGTCTGATCGCGAAGCTGTCGTCGACAGCAGACCCTTACCCGGTGGTGAAAGCGGAGGCGGTCGGGATGGAGCTCGGCCGGCGGGTCGGGCTGAACGTGCCAGGTAGCCGGGTGATCGAGTCGCTGGAACGCGACGTGCTGCTTGTGGACCGATTCGACCGCACGGACGTCCCCGGCGAGCGACGCATGATGGTGTCCGCGCTGACCATCCTCGGTCTTGACGAGATGATGGCCCGGTACGCCACCTACCCGGACCTGGCCGACACCATCCGGGCCCGGTTCAGCAGCCCACGGGCCACGCTACGTGAGCTGTTCACCCGGATCGTGTTCAACATCTGCATCGGCAATACCGACGACCATGCCCGCAACCACGCGGCGTTCTGGGACGGGAGTCAGCTGACGTTGACCCCTGCCTATGACCTGTGTCCGCAGGTGCGCTCGGGGGAGCAGGCGGCGCAGGCGATGGCGATCGGCCGTGACGGTAGCCGGGCCAGCCAGCTTCGGGTCTGCCACGCCGCCGCCGCCGAGTACCTGCTGGACGCCGCCGAGGCCGGCGCCATCATCGACTCGGTGGTGACCACCATCAGGCAAGAGTGGGTGGACGCAGCCGATTTGGCCCGGCTCACGGCGGTGCAGCGTGCGCAGCTGTGGGGCAAGCAGATCCTGTCCCCGTTCATCTTCTACGGCTGACCCGGCTCGCCCCCAGCAGCAGCGAGGGGTACTGAGCGTTCCCCGTGGTGCGGTGCTGGTGACGCAGGCTAGGCACCTCCCAGCCTCACGCTGAGGATGCGGTCGTCGTCGGCTCCGGGGTTGCCGCGGCCGTCGTGTTGTTGGTGACAAACCACAGCTGCTTGTCCGGCGTCACGGTGACATCGCGGATCCGGCCGAATTCGCCGCGGTAGTAGTCGGTCGAGGTGGTCGGGTCTGCGACGGGCACCGCTCGCAGCACCGCTCCGCGGAGGTTCGCGATGAACAGGGTCCCGTTCGCGTGGGTGATGCCGCCGGGGCGGCGGCGCTGGGCTCCCACTGCTGGACGGGGTTCGTGAAGTCCTCGTCGTCGGCGATCTTCCACGGCCGGCCAGCCGTAGTTAGCACCCGCGGTGATGATGTTGAGCTCGTCCCAGGTGTTCTGCCCGAACTCCGGGGCGAACATCGTGCCGTCGTCTGCCCAGGTCAGGCCTTGCGGGTTGCGGTGCCCGTAGCTGTAGACCAGTGAGTCCGGGAACGGGTTGTCGGCTGGGACGTCACTCTGGGGTCATCCGCAGGAACTTGCCGCCGAGGGATTCCAGATCTTGGGCGCTGCTGCTGTCGCCGGCGTCCCCGAGGGTGGCGTACAGCATGTCGTCGGGGCCGAAGTCGATCCGCCCGCCGTCGTGGTAGCTCGCCGAAGGCATCCGGTCGACAAGGGTCTCGGGCTGTCCGAGCGAGAGTGAGCCGGCGGCGCCGGTCACGGTGAAGCGTTGGATGCGGTTGCCGTCGGCTGCGGTGGAATACACGTAGAGGCGGTCCTGGTCGTCCAGGGCCAGGCCGAGCAGACCTCCCTCGCCGGCGCGGGTGAGGCCCTCGACCGTGCCGATGGCGCGGGTGCCGCCGTTGTCGGCCACCTCGAGGATGCGTGCGCTGTCACGTTCGCTGATAGCGGGGTGCCGTCGCGGAACACCACCGACCAGGGGGCGTCGAGGCCGGTGACCACAGCCTGTGTGTGCCCGTGGGCGTGACGTGACCAGGCCGCGCCGAAGCGGTGGACGCAGTCGGGGTGTGGTCGGGCTGCTGCTGAGGGTGCTGGCTGCGTCGCGGCACGAGGTCAGCAGCACAGCGACCCCGATGCTGGCCGTCAGCATTCCTGCGCGGCGTACGTAGTTCATCGTTTCTCCTGGCGGTGTCAATCCATTCGGTAGGACATGTCGGTGGCGAGGTTCGGCAGTCCGGCGCTGGACCTTCATACGGTGGTGAGTTCACGGGATGGGTTCGACCGTGCTGAGAACGAACGACCTGGTGGCGCCGCTTCATGAGCGGTGGCGGATCACGCCGTAGGTGGGGCGTCGATCACGCTCGCAGTGGGTCGAGCTCGGGCGGGCTGGCGGTCCGGCCTGGCGCGCCGGCGACGGCCCGCTCGCGCAGCCAGATGACGAAGGTGGAGCCGGGACCGGCGCGGTCCGCTGGCACGAGCCGGCCGTCGTGGCTTTCGGCGATCTGCTGGGCGATGGCCAAGACCACCTCACCCCCACCGGCCTTGACCACTCGGCCGTCGGCTGGTGTCACCCGCTACGGTGGAAGGGTCCAGCCGCACCTGTGACCGGCACCCGGTTTCCTTCTTAGCCGATTCCCAGGCCGGAAGATCTACGTCCCACCAGACGTTAAGTAAGATGTAGTTCGGCACACCGCCAGGTGTACTTCTGAGGAGGAACATTCATATGTTGCGCAGTTCGAACCCGATCCTTTCCAAGAGGGACGCGTTCACACCCGCAGCGCCCCAGTACGGCCAGCCCCCGCGTGGGTCTGCCACGTACGGTCCGGGGTTCGGTCCCGGCGCGGGGTTAGGCCCCCACCCTGGACAGCGGGGCTATGGAGATCCCTATGGTCAGGCGCCGGTCCAGGCACCCGAAGGGCGGATGACCTTCGATGACGTAGTCACCAAGACCACCACCACGATGGGTGTTCTGGTCGCCTTCGCCGCATTGGCGTGGAACTTCATTCCGGAATCCTTGTACTTCCCCGGCATGATCCTGTCCGGCCTGGTCGGCTTCGTCGTCGTCATGGTCGTCTCCTTCCGTCGGGTCGTCAGCCCGCCGATGGTGCTTGCGTACGCAGCCATCGAGGGCATCTTCATCGGCCTGATCAGCAAGGTGTTCGAGAACGTCTACCCCGGAATCGTGGCCCAAGCCGTGGTGGCGACCTTCTTCGCAGCGGGCGCGACGCTGCTTGCGTACAAGGTCTTCAACATCAGGGTGACGGCGAAGTTCCAGAAGATCGTGCTCATCTCGACTCTCGCCTTCGCCGCCTTCATGCTGGTCAACTTCATCTTCAGCCTGTTCACCGGTACCCCGGGTCTCCGGGGCGGGATCGTTGGCCCGATCAGCCCGCTTGCGCTGGGGATCTCCGCCATCGCGATCGTGCTGGCAGTGTTGAACCTGGTGCTCGACTTCGACTACATCGAGCGGGGCGTGCAGATGGGCGCCCCGGCGAGTGAGTCGTGGCGCGGCGCCTTCGGCCTGACCGTCACCATGGTGTGGCTGTACGTCGAGATGCTGCGGTTGATCTCCTACATCCGAAGGTAAGTTCGCTCACCGGGTACGTCCCCGGTGCACACGTCAAGGCCGCCGCTCCTGCGGGAGCGGCGGCCTTTGTGTTGGGGCCGCGTCTATGCTGCGGTGATGGTCGGAACTGGTGAGAGCGTGCTGGCTGGGTCCGGCGGGTCACAGTGAGCCGACTCGACGCTGTCGCCGCGGGCGTGAAGTTCGTCGGCACCATGTACCGGGACCGGGCCGTCGCCGCGTACGGGGCCCGGGTGAAACGGGAGCCGATGGATCTGCTGGGATTGCCGGCTCACCAGACGGATCCGTACCCCCTCTACGACCAGATCCGGAGCCGCGGATCGATGGAGCGGACCCGGCTGGGCAACTGGGTGTCGGCCGACCACAGCGTCGCTACCGAGATGCTGCGCAGCCGCCAGTTCGCCGTCAGAGGGGAGGACCCGACCGCGTTCGACCCGGTGCCGCGTGACCTCCTGGACCTGTCGCTGCTGGCGCTCAACCCCCCCGAGCACACCCGCCTGCGGCGGCTGGCGGGCCCGGCGTTCACACCCCGGCGGATGGCCGGCTACGCGAGCCTGGTCGAGCAACGTCTGCACCAGCTCGTCGATGCGGTGGACGCTGATCGGGGTTTCGACCTGGTCGAGGAGTTCGCCAGCCCCTTACCGGTCGCTGTCATCACAGAGCTGCTGGGCGTCCCGGCCGCCAAGTCCGCGGCTCTGGCACAGTACGGGGCAGTCGTAGCCAGTGCCCTGGACGGTGTCCGGTCCATCGGCCACCTGCGCCGCCTGGCACATGCTCAGCGCCAGCTGACCCGGATGTTCGAGGATTTGCTGGAGCTGCGGCGGCAGGAACCACGCGACGACATCGTCTCCGCGCTGGTGGCTGAGCAGGACGAGCGGACCAGCACCGACGTGCTGCTGCCGTTGTGCCGGCTGCTGCTGCTCGCCGGGTTCGAGACGACGTTGAACGCCATCGGCAACGGGGTACGGGCGCTGCTGGCCAACCCCGACCAGTGGCGACTGCTGGTGGACGATCCGAGCCTGGCGCCCCAGGTGGTCGAGGAGGTGCTCCGCTACGACCCGCCAGTCCAGCTGACGGCTCGGATAGCGCTGGCGGACGCGGAGCTGGGCGGGGTTGCGGTACGGCGCAACGAGTGGGTGGTCGCTCTCATCGCCGGCGCGAACCGCGACCCGGCAGTGTTTGACGACCCGAAGCGGTTCGACATCACCCGTACGTCGGCAGCCGAGCACCTGGCATTCTCCAGCGGTATCCACTACTGCCTCGGTGCCCCGCTGGCCCGGTTGGAGCTGGCGGCGGCGTTTCGGGTGCTGGCTGAGCGGCTGCCGAACCTGCACCAGATCGGGCCGTCGAGAATGCGCCGAACCACCGCCATCCACGGCCCGCTGACCCTCCCAGTGGCTGGTTGAGCCTCACCTGCCTGGCCCGTCGTACCAACGCATTAGAGTCGGTGCGTGGACTACGTCAACTCCCTCATCGACCTGGTCGGAAACACGCCGCTGTTGAAGCTGGGCCGCGTGACCGACGGGGCGAGGCCGACGATCCTGGCCAAGGTGGAGTACCTCAACCCGGGCGGATCCGTGAAGGACCGGATCGCCCTCAAGATGATCAAGGCCGCCGAACGGGAGGGCAAGCTCAAGCCCGGTGGCACCATCGTCGAGCCCACCAGCGGCAACACCGGAGTAGGGCTGGCCATCGTTGCCCAAGCCAAGGGCTACAACTGCGTGTTCGTGCTGCCGGACAAGGTGAGCGAAGACAAACGCAACGTGCTCACCGCGTACGGGGCCCGAGTCGTGGTCTGTCCGACCGCGGTGGAGCCGGAGGACCCTAACTCCTACTACTCAACCTCCGACCGGCTGGTCCGCGAGATCGAGGGTGCCTGGAAGCCGGACCAGTACGCCAACCCCAACAACCCGGCCAGCCACTACGAGTCGACCGGTCCAGAGATTTGGAAGCAGACCGAGGGCAAGGTCACCCATTTCGTCACCGGCATGGGTACCGGCGGCACCATCAGCGGCGCGGGACGTTACCTCAAGGAGGTCTCCGGCGGCCGCGTCCAGGTTGTCGGCGCCGATCCCAGCGGCTCGGTGTACTCCGGCGGAACGGGGCGGCCCTACCTGGTCGAGGGGGTAGGCGAGGACTTCTGGCCCGAGAACTACGACCCCGAGATCTGCGACCGGGTGATCGAGGTCTCCGACGGCGACTCCTTTGCCATGACCCGTCGGCTGGCGCGGGAGGAAGCGCTGCTGGTGGGTGGGTCATCCGGCATGGCGACCGCCGCGGCGGTCCGGCTGGCACACGAGATCGACGATCCGGAAGCCGTCATCGTCGTACTGCTACCCGACTCCGGCCGCGGCTACCTGGCCAAGGTGTTCAGCGACGAGTGGCTGTCCCGATACGGATTCGCACCCCGGCCGGACCACTCGGTTCGGGTGATCGGCGACGTGCTGCGGGAGAAGTCGGGCGACCTGCCCTCGCTGGTGCACACCCATCCCGGCGAGACCATCGCCGAGGCGGTCCAGATCCTTCGCGAGTACGGCGTCTCCCAGATGCCGGTCGTCCGGGCCGAACCTCCGGTGATGGCTGCCGAGGTGGCCGGCTCGGTGAGCGAGCGTGGTCTGCTGGGGGCACTGTTCGGTCATGCTGCGCGGCCGACGGACGCCGTGGAGACGGTGATGGAGCCGCCACTTCCGACGCTGGGCGCCAGCGAACCGGTGTCCCATGCGGTGGAGATCCTGGTCGATGCAGACGCGCTGCTGGTGCTGGCCGACGGCAAGCCCGCGGGGGTGCTGACGCGTCAGGACCTGCTGGGCGACATCAACTAGTCCGCCCCTAGGCCGTCCCGGTCGGCACTGCCCTGATCTGTCCTGTCATGGTGTGACGTGTCCAGGTCTGACCTGTCCTGGTCTGCCCTGTTCTGTTCCGCACCGTCCGGGTCCGTACTGTCTAGGTCGCATTGTCTAGGTCCGCACTGTCCCGGTCCGCCGGCTGGACTTCTTCCGCCGACTGGACTTCGTCCGGCAGCCAGGTGCCGAGCAGATCTCGCCAGCCCACCGTCCAGGGCACGGTCGTCCAGTCCGCCAGCGGCACCCAGCGAGCTGACTCGGTGGTACCACCGACGTCGATCACCTCCGGTGTGGTCGGTTCGGCGCAGCGCGCGGCATAGATCAGCCGTACCGCATGGAAGTCCTCCACCTGACCGTGCGGGCTGCGCCCGATCCAGTGCCCGCTGACCACTCCCACCAGATCGCCGAGCTTGACCGTCTGGTTGGACTCCTCGAGGATCTCGCGGACCACCGCGGTCGCCGGATCCTCGCCAGCGTCGATGCCGCCCCCGGGTAGGCCCCATAGTCCCGGCACCCCAGTACGGTCGGAGTACTCGGTAGCCAGCAGGCCAAGCGTGGAGGTGACGACCGCGTACGCGGCCACCCGCTGATGAATCCGAGGGTTCTCGTCGGGGCCCAGCACCAGGTCGGCGTCGAGCTCTGGCGGCCGCTGTCGGGGCAGCTCGTCGGAGGACTCCACCGACAGACTGAGCTCGATGTCGGAGCCGGCTCGCCGGACGGTCAGCGGGCGCATCGTCCGATAGCCGTAGCGGAGCCCCGCCTGCGTCGGGTCCTCGCCGTGGCCGAGCGGGTGATCGAACACCACTGTGCCATCGTGGCCGCCGATCCCGATGATCCTCACCCGTCCATCATTGCCGACGCCGGTGGGACCGGCCGCTGACGTCAGCCGAGCGCAGCTTTCGACCGGGCCCGGACCGCGGCGCCCATCTGGGTGACAGCCTGCGCCAGGATCGGCCGCGGTGTGGCGAAGACCAGCCGGACGAAACCGGTCCCGGCCTCGCCACAGGCGGACCCGTCGGTGAGTGCGACGCCGGCGTACTCGCGGAAGAAGTCTGCGGGGCTGCCTTCGATGCCCAGGCGGCGGCAGTCCAGCCAGGCGATGTAGGTGCCTTGTGGTGCCACGTACCGAACGTCGGGCAGGTGGGTGTCGACCAGCTCGCCAAGGGCGCGCCGGTTGCCGTCGAGATAGCCGAGGACCTGCTCCAGCCAGGCGCCGCCGGAGGTCAATGCTGCGGTGTTGGCGATCACCCCCAACGTGCTGGCGCCGTGGCTGTAACGCCAGCCAACCTCGCCCCACAGCGCCAGGTCCGCATCATTGCTGAGGATCAGCTGGGCACACTTCAACCCGGGAAGGTTCCACGCCTTCGCTGCCGACGTGGCGGTGACGGTGTGTCCGGCGGTCTCTGCAGAGATGGAGGCGTACGGCAGATGCGTCGCGCCCGGGTAGACCAACGGGGAGTGGATCTCGTCGGAGAAGACCCGACCGTCGTGCTCGGCGACCACTTCGGCGATCGCTGCCAGCTCACTGGCGTCGAAGACCCGACCGACCGGGTTGTACGGGTTGACCAGTACCAACAGGTTGCCGCCCGCGCGGAAGGCAGCGGCCAGTGCGGCCAGATCCATCCGGTAGTGCCCGTCCACCTCTGCCAAGGGGACCTGGATCACCTCCCGGCCCAACGCCGCCGGCAGGCTGAGGAACGGCATGTACGCGGGCGTGGGCAGGATCACCGCCGACCCGGGCCGGGAGTAGTGCTCGATGGCGATCGCACACCCCTCGACCACGTCAGCGACCGGGTGCACCTGGTCAGCAGCGACCTGCCAGCCGTACGCACTCCGATGCCAGTCCGCGGACGCCTGCGACATCGCAGCCGAGACGCCTGCCGGGAGATAGCCGAACAGCCCGGCGTCAACGGCGGCATGCAGCGCCTCGGTCACCGCAGGCGCGGTACCGAAGTCCATCTCGGCCACGAAAGCCCCGATGGTGTCAGGGAAGGCGCTCCACTTGAACCCGCCGACGCCCCGCAGATGCACGAGATCGATCAGGTCGAAGTCGGTGGGGTGGTTCACTGGCGCTCCTGACGAGGGGCTGCTTGAAGTCCCGGCGCCAGCACGGCGACGGAGGTGACCGCTACCCCCGGGCGCCAGGTGCAGGTGGAGACAATCATAAGCCGGTGGGTAGCCAGCGAACCGAGTATCCGGGACTGAGTAGCCCGACCGAGTATCCGGGACCGAGTAGCCCGGACCGAGTAGCGTGGTGCCGCTGCAACGGATCCGATCGGTGCACCGGCCCCGATCGGTGCCACAGGACTGCGCAGCGCCAAGGGATGGGACGACATGGTCGATGGTCTGGCGTACGCCGTCATGGCGCTCGCGCTGGTCGCCACCGGGTGGGGCGTCCTGACCGCATCCTTGAACAAGGCACCTGGCCAGGCGCAGATCATCTTCGCCGCGGTGGTCGAGCTCGTCACTCTCGCGCAGTCCGTGGTCGCGGGCGTCCGGATCGCGCTTGGCGCCCGCCCCGACCAGCTCGCCACCACGATCGGCTATCTGGTCGCCATTGTCGTGCTGCTGCCGGTGGCTGCGGTCTGGGCGCTCTCGGACCGCTCCAGGTTCTCCGGCGTCGTGCTTGCAGTCGCCGCTTTCTCCGTGCTGGCGATGACGTTGCGACTGCAGACGCTCTGGTCGGGCGGTTCCTGAGCCGTATGGCTGACCGGCGCACGCAAACCAATTCAGGACCAGGTCGTGTCCTGGTCGCCGTCTACGGGGTGTTCGCCCTGGCGGCCACGGCCCGGGCTGGCGTGCAGCTCGCTACCAGGTTCGCTGAGGCGCCGGTGGCGTACCTGCTGTCCGCCGTGGCCGGAGTGGTCTACATCCTCGCCACTGTCACGTTGGCGCGCGGCACCCGGGGGTCCCGCCGGTTGGCCCGGGTGGCGATCCTGGTTGAGCTCGCCGGAGTCTTGGCGATCGGTACCTGGAGCCTGTTCGATCCCGAAGCCTTCCCACGCGCCACGGTGTGGTCCGGCTACGGCAGCGGGTACGGGTACGTGCCGCTGGTGCTGCCGGTACTCGGGCTGCTCTGGCTGTCGCGGTCCCGCCCCACCGACGACACCGGTCCCCGAACCGCCTAGCTGGTTCCTGGCCCTGCAAGCAGCCGCTCGAACGGGAGAACGTCGGCGAATACGTCCGAGCTGCCAGCATCGGTGCGGGAGGTTGGTACGGTGACCGTCAGGCCAAGGGCGGCCGCCAGCTCCTTAGCTGCACGGTCGATCCGGGTACGAAGGTCGCCATCGGATGCCCAGTCCTCAGTTGCGGCGTAGACGCCGGTAGGCAGCACCACTGCCCGCAGGTAGGCGAACAGCGGCCGGAGCGCGTGGTCCAGCGCCAGCGAGTGGCGGGCGGTCCCGCCGGTTGCCGCGATCAGGACCGGCTTGCCAACCAGTGTCGTCGGGTCCAAGACGTCGAAGAACATCTTGAACAGGCCGCTGTACGACGCGCTGAAGATCGGTGTCACGGCGATCACCGCGTCGGCGTCGGCCACCTCGTCGAGCACAGCCCTCAGCGATGCGCTGGGGAAGCCGGTGACGAAATGGTTCGCGAGGTCGCGGGCGTACTCGCGCAGCTCCACCACCTCGATCCGAGGCTCATCGCCCGACGCCTGCAGCCGGCGCCGAGTCGCCTCGGCCAACCGGTCGGCGAGCAGCCGGGTCGAGGAGGGCTGGGACACCCCGGCCGTGAGAACGACGATCGTGGTCATCGGGCGCTCACCTCCAGTGCAGCGTCGCTATCAGAATCACTGGCTGCGACGGCGCGCGCACCGTGGGCCTGCGCCACCAGCGCGGCATGGGTGGGGCCGTCGGGGACGTGCGCCGGCCGGAGCGCGTCGAACTCCTTGCGCAGCACCGGGATCACTTCCTCCCCGAGGATGTCGAGCTGCTCAAGCACCGTCTGCAACGGCAACCCAGCGTGGTCGGCCAGGAACAGCTGACGCTGGTAGTCGCCGAAGTGCTCGCGGAACGTCAACGTCCGCTCGATCACCTGCTGGGGGCTGCCTACGGTCAGCGGTGTCTGGGACGTGAACTCCTCCAGCGAGGGCCCGTGCCCGTAGACCGGTGCATTGTCGAAGTACGGGCGGAACTCCCGTACCGCGTCCTGAGAGTTCTTGCGGATGAAGACCTGCCCACCCAACCCGACGATGGCCTGGTCTGCGCTGCCGTGACCGTAGTGCTCGTACCTGCTCCGGTAGAACTCCACCAGCCGCTGGAAGTGCGTGGTGGGCCAGAAGATGTGGTTGGCGAAGAAGCCGTCACCATAGAACGCTGCCTGCTCCGCGATCTCAGGACTGCGGATGGAGCCATGCCACACGAACGGCGGCACACCGTCCAGCGGCCGCGGGGTGGAGGTGAACCCCTGGAGCGGGGTGCGGAACTGGCCCTCCCAGTCCACGACGTCCTCGCGCCACAGCCGGTGCAGCAGGTTGTAGTTCTCGATCGCGAGCGCGATGCCGTTGCGGATGTCCTGGCCGAACCAGGGGTACACCGGCCCGGTGTTGCCACGGCCCATCATCAAGTCGACGCGACCGTCGGCCAGGTGCTGCAGCATCGAGTAGTCCTCGGCGATCTTCACCGGGTCGTTGGTGGTGATCAGCGTCGTCGAGGTGGACAGGATGATCTTCTCGGTCTGTGCCGCGATGAAGCCGAGCATGGTGGTCGGTGAGGACGGCACGAACGGCGGGTTGTGGTGCTCACCGGTGGCGAAGACGTCGAGTCCGACCTCCTCGGCCTTCAGTGCGATGGCCACCATGGCCTTGATCCGCTCAGCTTCGGTCGGCGTGCGTCCGTTGGTGGGGTCGGTGGTGACATCGCCGACACTGAAGATCCCGAACTGCATGTCCACTCCTGACGCCGTACTGACGATTTAGCGTTCAACTATCGTTGGTCTCAACGCGGGACCCGGCTCCGCTATTCCAGCGCGGCGATCAGCTCGGTTGGGGTGGCAGAGGCTCATCCGTACCGCGGGGCAGGTACGTGTGCTCCGCGCAGTCGGTCGATGCCATCGGGATCAGCCGGGCGCTCAGATCCGGGTCCATCAGACCGGTGTCGAACGGGTACATCGGTCGGGCAATGCGATGGTGACCCAGCCGCAGCAGGTCCTGATCGGCACCGCCCGGGGTCAGCGCGAGCATCCAGTCGGCGGCCAAGGCGTACAGCTCCGGCTCCAGGTAGCCGATCTTGACGATCAGGAGGTCGGCGCTTCTCGGGTCGAGGCCGTTGCGGAGGAAGTCGGACTCCAGGTGGTACGGCTTGCGGGAGCGGGTCAGGATTACGTGCAGCCCGCCGGCCTGGACCACGACCTCGGTGACCGCGTCGGGGTCGCCCTCGGCGATATGGCGTACCGTGCCGGTGAGCTCTGCCGGTCCCGCCGGCCCGGGGTCGACCCGAGCGCCGACCTCGAGATGCACCACGGCACCCACCCCGGCGTCCACGCACTGCTGCACGGCCACGGCGTCCGGGATGGATGCGTACAGGGCGGTCAGCTCTGCAGAGGCGAGGCGAGGGTCGGCGAGCAGCTCGGTCAGCGTCCAGGTGACGTCGCCGGCGCCTCCCGCCGTCGGATTGTCACCGGAGTCGCTGATGACGTACGGGCGGGCGGTGCTGGCGAAGGCAGCATCCAGACACTCCTGCAACGACGCGGCTGGGGCGACGAAGGTGAACTCCTCGTGCCGCCGCCACACCTCGCCCGCGATCCGTTCCGCCTCCTCGATGATCACCGCCTCGTCGTCGCCGGTCACAATCACCACGCAGCAGTTGCGCGGCTCGTCGGCCCAGGCGTACCCGATCCAGATCCCGGCGTCGAGTACGCCAGCGCTGGCCTCAGCCTCGGGGACCATCGCGTACAGGCTCTTCGCCGGCTCGATCCGGGTACTCGTCTTCTCTCCGGGCAGCAGGATCGGGATCGGGATCCATGCCTTCAGCGGCCGCCGCCGGTCGAGGGGAAGGGTGAGGCGGTCGAGCAGGTTGCGTACCGCCCGCTCCTTGGTGTCCTCCGCATCCTCGTGCGGCGCCATCCGATAGCAGGTCAGCAGATCCAGGGCGTGAGCCAGCCGCCAGGAGACGTTCCCGTGCAGGTCCATGCCGGTGCTGATCAGCACTTCCGGCCCGACCACCTCCCGGATCGCGACCGCCAGGTCACCCTCGGCGTCGTCCATGCCGACCACGCTCATTGCGCCATGGATGTCCAATACCATCCCGTCCAGCTGGCCGGCGGCCCGAAGGCCATCCAGGATCTCGTCCTTCAGGATCTGGTAGTCCTCCATCGGCACCGGTCCGCCGGGGATGGCCCTGCCCTGCAGGATGGGCACCCACTCCGCCGCAGCTGCCAGGGTGCCGCCTTCGCTCCAGAACGACCGGCCGGCCAGGATGTCGGCGCCGCGGACGGGATGGAAGTCCTCGATCCGGGTGCGGGCTGGTGAGAACGTGGACGCCTCCAGGCTGAGGCCGGCGATGGCGACCCGGGGCAGACGGTGCGATGTGGTCAGCTCGGACATGAGTTCTCTCGTGAAGGGAGGTCTGGGATGGCGGCGATCTTCAGGGGTCCTGCTCAACGTACCGCCATGTTGCGCCTCGCGGACGTGGGCGGCCGGCTCCTAGGCCGGCGTACGCCCGTACCGGTGTCGGGCCGGGAGAGTCCGGCCGGTTAGATGGCAGGCATGATCTTCATCGTCGTCAAGTTCACCGTCCGTCCGGAGTACGGCGACGCCTGGCTGAGCCGCGTCGACGACTTCACCCAGTCGACTCGAGCCGAGCCTGGCAATCTGTGGTTCGACTGGTCGGTGAGCGTTGACGACCCGAACCAGTTCGTACTGGTCGAGGCGTTCGCCGACGCTGACGCGGGCGGCGAACACGTGAGATCCGACCACTTCAAGGCCGCAATGCAGCTGATGCCACCGATGCTGGTCAAGACGCCGGAGATCATCAACGCCGAGATCCCCGGCCACGGCTGGTCCGAGATGGGGGAGCTGAAGGTGCCCTAGTCAGGCTCCTGACCCGAATAGCCCCTCGTCCAGAGCCTGCCACCACAAAGGCAGCGACCCAACGATCCACGAAGGAAGAAGCATGACCGACAGATCAGTGTTGTTCATCGGCGGCACCGGCATCATCAGTGCCGCCAGCACCCGCCGTGCGCTCGAGGCTGGATGGCAGGTGACCGTACTGAACCGGGGCAAGACCACCCTGCGTCCGATCCCCGCCGACGCCGAGGTCGTCGTCGGTGACATCTCCGATGTGGAGGGGACCCGGGCTGCGTTGGGGGACAGAGAGTTCGATGTGGTGGCCGACTTCCTCACCTTCACCCCGAACCAGCTGTCCGAGCGGATGGAGCTGTTCGGGGACCGGACCGGCCAGTACATCTTCATCAGCTCCGCGTCGGCGTACCAGACCCCTCCTGGCCGGGTGCCGACGGTGGAGTCGACGCCGCTGCGCAACCCGTTCTGGCAGTACTCCCGGGACAAGATCGCCTGCGAGGACCTGCTGGTGCAGGCCTACCGCGACCGCGGCTTCCCGGCGACCATCGTGCGCCCCTCCCACACCTACGACCACACCGGGCTGCCGTTCGACGGTGGCTGGACCGTCGCGGCGCGAATGCTGCGCGGGGCTGAGGTGGTGGTGCATGGAGACGGCACCTCGCTGTGGACGCTCACCCACACCGACGACTTCGCTCGGGCGTTCACCGGTCTGCTCGGACATCCGGCGGCCATCGGCGACAGCTTCCACATCACCTCCGACGAGGCGTTGAGCTGGAACCAGATCTACGCCATCGTGGCGGCGGCACTGGGAGTGGAGCCGCGGCTGGTGCACGTACCCTCCGACGCGATCGCGGCGGAGGACTCGAACTGGGGCGCCGGGCTGCTCGGGGACAAGGCGCACTCGATGGTCTTCGACAACTCCAAGGTGAAGGCACTGGTGCCCGAGTACACCGCGGTCATCCCCTACGTCCGCGGGGCAGCCGAGGCGGTGGCGTGGTTCACAGCCGATCCATCCCGGCAACAGGTAGATAAGGGCCTGGACGCGGTGATGGACCGGCTGGTGGAGCGGTACCGAATCGCTGATCGCGGCTAAGCGGTGACCTGCGGGTTGCAGGTCACACCGGTGGCATGCACCGGGCAGTACCCGAACGGGTTCTTGGCGAGGTACTGCTGGTGGTACTCCTCGGCGTAGTAGAAGGTGGGCAGCGGCTTCACCTCGGTGGTGATCCTGCCGAAGCCCGACCGCTGGAACTCGGTCTGGAACTGGCCGAGGACCTGCTTCGCCACCGCCAGCTGCTCCGGCGAGGTGGTGTAGATGGCGGAGCGGTACTGGGTGCCGACGTCGTTGCCCTGCCGCATCCCCTGGGTGGGGTCGTGGTTCTCGAAGAAGATCTTCAGCAGCCGCGCCAGGCTGGTCTTCACCGGATCGAAGCTCACCTTGACGATCTCGGTGTGGCCGGTACGGGCGCTGCAGACCTCTTCGTACGTCGGGTTGGCGGTGAACCCACCGGCGTAGCCGACGGCAGTGTTGGTCACGCCGGGAGCCTGCCAGTAGAGCTTCTCCGCACCCCAGAAGCAGCCGAGGGCCAGATAGACGACCTCCGAGCCGGTGGGAACGGTCTGTACCGGGATGCCGAAGATCTCGTGGAAGACGGGTTCGGGCAGCACCGGCGTCTCGCGGCCGGGCAGTGCCCGCTCCGGCTCGACCATGATGACTTTCTGCTTCGTGAAGATGCTCAACGAGGTTCCCTCCTGGCGTGGTGAAGCCTCAACGCTACCTGGGCTGCCCAATGTTCCCGGTCCCCAGTTTCGATCCGCTCAGAGCCAGTCCGACAGCGAGCGGCGTCCGTGGCGGACCGGCCGATACGCTCGAAGCCATGAGCGAATCCGCTGGCTTCTCCACCCGTGCCATCCACGCTGGCCAAGAGCCGGATCCCACTACCGGGGCAGTGATTGCGCCCATCTATGCCACCTCCACCTACGCTCAGGACGGGGTGGGTGGCCTCCGCAACGGCTACGAGTACTCCCGCTCGGCGAACCCGACGCGGACCGCGCTGGAGCAGTGCCTGGCGTCCTTGGAGGGGGGCAGCCGCGGCTTCGCCTTCGCCAGTGGCCTCGCCGCCGAGGACACCCTGCTGCGCGCCATCACCAGCCCAGGCAGCCATCTGGTCATCCCCAACGACGCGTACGGGGGAACGTTCCGGCTGTTCGCCAGGGTGCATCAACGCTGGGGGGTTGAGGCCACGCCTGTCGCGCTGACCGACCTGGAGGCGGTCGCGGCGGCGGTGCGACCAGGGGAGACAGTCGCGGTGTGGGTCGAGACGCCGACGAACCCGCTGCTTGCGGTCGCCGACATCGCCGCCATCGCCGAGATCGCTCATGCGGCTGGGGCGGTGGTGATCGTGGACAACACCTTCGCCTCGCCGTACCTGCAGCAGCCGCTCGCGCTCGGCGCCGACGTCGTCGTGCACTCCACCACCAAGTACTGCGGCGGCCACTCCGACGTGGTCGGTGGTGCGCTGGTGGTCAACGACGCGGAGCTGGCGGAGCAGCTGGTGTTCCATCAGAACGCCATCGGCGGTGTGGCTGGGCCATTCGACTCCTGGCTGGTGCTGCGCGGACTGAAGACGCTGTCGCTGCGGATGGAGCGGCACAGTGACAACGCCGAGCAGGTGGCTGCCTTCCTCGACCAGCATCCACAGGTGAGCCAGGCGATCTACCCCGGCCTGACGTCACATCCTGGCCACGAGCTGGCTGCCCGGCAGATGCGCCGGTTCGGCGGCATGGTCAGCTTCCGGGTCGCGGCCGGTGAGCAGGCGGCGCTCGACTTGTGCGCCCGGACCAAGGTATTCGTCCTGGCCGAGTCCCTGGGTGGTGTCGAGTCGCTGATCGAGCACCCTGGTCGGATGACCCATGCCTCCGTTGCCGGCACCGAGCTGGAGGTGCCGAGCGACCTGGTCCGGCTCAGCGTCGGCATCGAGGACGTCGAGGACCTGATCGCCGACCTGGACTCAGCCATCGGCTGACCCAGGAATCGGACGCTCATCGGGTCAGGATCGCGCGACACGCGGTCATCAGGGGCAGCCGTCGCGACGAGCGTCCCTTTCCTGGACTTTGTCCCGAGCTGTCGCTCAAACCGTCGAGTCGCCGCCGGGTCAGCGCAGAGCCCAGTTGATCGGGGAGCCGCCGGCCGCGACCAACAGGTCGTTGGCTCGGCTGAACGGCCGCGAGCCGAAGAACCCGCTGCGCGCCGACAGCGGCGACGGGTGTGCGCTGGCGATGTAGGGCACCCGGCCGAGCATCGGGACCACCCCTTGGGCGTCGCGGCCCCACAAGATGGCAACCAGCGGTCCGCCCCGCCGAACCAGTGCCTCCATCGCGCACTCGGTGACCTGCTCCCAGCCGCGCCCGCGATGGGACCCGGACCGGCCGGGCTGCACCGTCAGTACGCGGTTGAGCAGCAGCACGCCCTGCTCGAACCACGGTGAGAGGTCGCCGGTCTTGGCCGGCGGGATGCCGAGGTCGTCACGCAGCTCGGTATAGATGTTGGCCAGGCTTCGCGGAATCGGGCAGACATCCGGTGCGACCGAGAACGACAGCCCGACCGGGTGACCTGGAGTCGGGTACGGGTCCTGCCCCACGATCAGCACCTTCACCTCCGACAGCGGCCGGCTGAACGCGCGCAGCACCTTGTCACCAGCGGGCAGATAGTCCCGTCCCGCCGCGAGCTCGGCCCGCAGAAAGTCCCCCATCGCCACCACGGTGTCCGCCACCGGCGACAGCGCCTCGGCCCAGTCAGGGCTGACCAGATCACTCAACGGTCGTCGATTCACCAGACGATCCCTTCTGTCGTGGCTCTTTTGGCTGTGGCCCGTGCTGTTCTAGGCCACCAAGGTCTGGGCCCTGCTGCTCCTGGGTCACGTCGGCCGGGGCCGCGGCGTCAGCCGGCGGCCGGAGGGAGTCAGGCGGCATCCGCAACGCGTTCGCCGATGCCACCAGCAGCAGGGCGGCACCCACTCCGAAGGCGACGGGATAGGACATCTGGTCAGCCAGCACACCCGCAACCAGCGGACCGAGGATCGCTCCCACGTCGGAGCACATCGAGAACACCGCCACCGCGGTACCGCCGCGCCCGCCGGCCGCGTCACCCACCGACGCCGCCGGCGCGGTCCCCAGAAAGGCCGACGCCACCCCGTACGCGCACAACGCCACGATCAACAGGCCAATGCCGGGCACGAACGGTACGGCGAAGATCGATACCGCTGCCAGCGCGCTGCCGCCGACGATCGCGGGTTTCCGGCCGACCAGGTCCACGAATCGGCCGGCCGGTCCGACCGCGATGGTCTGGGCTACCGCGGCGCAGGCGAAGGCGGCTCCGGTCCAGGAGGTGGGGCGGTCCAGCACCTCGACCACGAAGACGGGGACGAGAGAGCTTCGAACTCCGAACGAGGTCCAGCCTTGCGCCAGGTTGGAGAGGCAGGCCGCCTGGTACCGCGGATCCCGCAGCACCTGACGGAAGGGGACGACGGTCTCCTCGCTGGGTCGGATCCGTCCCGCGCCACGGTGCAGCAGCACCAGCCCGACCGCGCCGGCGACAGCCAAGGTGGCGGCGTAGAAGAAGAATGGCGCGGTGAGCGAGATGGCCGCCAGCAGCCCGCCGACCGCCGGACCGGCCATGCCGCCGATCAGGAAACCGCCCTGGAAGAACCCGCTGGCCCGGCCCCGCATCTCCGCAGGTACCGAGTTCAGCAGCAGGGTCAACGCAGAGACAGTGAACATGGCTGACCCGATGCCACCAATACCCCGGAGCACCAGCAGCTGGGCATAGCTGCCGGCGATGCCGGCCAGACCGCTGGACAACGCGACGATGAAGATTCCCGTTGTCAGCACCACGCGTTCACCGGCTGCGGTGATCAGCCGGCCGCAGAAGGAGCTGGAGAGCAGACGCATCAGCGCGAAGACAGACACGACCGCACCGACCTCGAGGTTTCCGACGCCGAAGCTGCGGGCGAACACCGGCAGCACCGGAATCAGAACGCCGAAACCTACGGCGACGCAGAAGGCGATCAGCCCGAGCACCACAACGTCGCGGGGGAGGGGAACGCGGGACCGCATCCAGCTGCCCACCGCCATCGCCCTGCTCACCGGGTCAAGTGTGCACCCTGCCATTCGCGTCGGCGCGTCCCATCCGTGGGTGCTCCGCTACGGTTGTTGAGAGGTACGGTCGCCTGGGGAGGTTCGCAGTGAAGGTTATGCAAGGAGTGAGGGGCAGGCTGTCGGCGCTGCAAGCGCGTGCTGCAGCCGCTGCTGACGCTCGCGACGCAGCCTTGGACCGTCCACGCCCCGTGCTGCTGGCCACCGAGGTCGTGGACGGGGACGGCGCCGTGGTGCCTGCCCACATCAACACCCAGCCGGAGTCGGACAGCTCAGTCCCCCGGAGCGTGCAGGTCGGCGCTAGCTGGGCCTGGCGCCTGATCGTGATCGCGGTGCTGATCTGGGGTCTGGCCCGGATCGGGGCTCACCTCTCCGAGGTGGTCATCCCGCTGGCGGTGGCGATCCTGCTGTGTGCCCTGCTGAGCCCGCTGTGCAACCGGCTGATGCAGACCGCGATGCCTCGCGGACTGGCCGTCGCAATCACCGTCATCGGCGGCTTCCTGGTGGTCGGTGGCGCGCTGACGTTGATCGTCACCCAGATCGCGAGCCAATCCGGCACCCTGGTCACCCAGGTGAGCACCGGGTTGGACCGGATGGTGAACTTCGTCCAGACCAGCCCCCTGCTGAGCCGGTTCGGCTTCGAGTCCGGCCAGATCGACCAGTACGTGAACCGACTGCAGGAGTTCGTGGTCGGTAGCGGCAGCACCATCGCTCGCTATGCGGCCGAGATCGGGCTGTCGGTCGGGCACTTCCTGGCCGGCTTCGCGATCACCATCTTCGCCTTGTTCTACTTCCTCTACGACGGCCGCGGGATCTTCACGTTCATGCTGAACTTCGTACCGAGCAGCGCGCGGGACCAGGTCGACTACGCCGCGCACCGCGGCTGGAGGTCATTGGTGTCCTACGTACGGGCGACGATTCTGGTCGCGCTGGCCGATGCCATCGGCGTCTTGATCGTCGCCCTGATCCTTAGGGTCCCGCTGGCACCGGCGCTGGCTGTGCTGGTCTTCCTAGGCGCGTTCGTCCCGCTGGTCGGCGCGTTTGTCTCCGGCTTCTTGGCGGTGCTCGTCGCGCTGGTGGCACTCGGGCCGATCGAGGCGTTGATCATGCTGGGCGGCATCATCGTCGTGATGCAGATCGAGGGTCACATCCTGCAGCCGTTCCTGCTGGGTCGGGCGGTCAAGCTGCACCCACTCGCGGTGCTGATCGGGATCGCGATCGGTGTCATCCTCGGCGGAATTGTCGGCGCGTTGATGTCGATCCCGGTGCTGGCCTTCGCCAAGACGTTCGTCCAAGGGCTGTCGAGGTACAGCCAGGCGTCCGGACACATCGCGGCGCCCGTGGCGAAGAACCTGGTGGTGGAGTAGCCGCTGCGCGGGCGTCAGTGAGCCATCGGTGCCAGCGCCGCTTCGGCCGACTCCGGCTGTGCGATGGCGTCGTCCCGGCCGGCCAGCGGTTTCTCCCGCATGGTCAGCGCGATCACGAAGGCCACTGCCATGAACGGCACGGCGATCAGGAAGACCTCGTCCATAGCGTTGGTGAAGGCGCTCAGCACCCAGGATTTCACGGGTTCGGGCAGCGCCTGGATCGCGTTGACGTCGTTAGCGGCGCCGGTGGCCGCGCCCAGCTGCGACTGTGCCTGCTGCGGGACGACCTCTCTCAGGTGGTGGGCCAGCCGGATGTTCAAGATGGCGCCGAACAGTGCCGTACCGATGGCGCCGCCCATCGAGCGGAAGAAGGTGACCGAGGCCGTGGCGGTGCCTAGATGGCGACGTTCCACCGAGTTCTGTACGGCTGTCACGACCACCTGCATAGTCAGGCCCAGCCCGAGCCCGAACCCGAACATATAGAGCGCGATCCGCGGATACCCGGTGTCCACCGCCAGCCGGGACAACGCAAACAGGGCGGCACCCACCAGCACCGAGCCGGCAATCGGCATCCACTTGTACCGCCCGGTGCGGGCCATGATCTGGCCACCGCCGATCGAGGTGACGAAGATCCCGACGACCAGGGGAAGCATGGCCAGGCCTGACTCGGTCGCGCTCATCCCCTTGACCGCCTGCAGGAAGATCGGCAGATAGATCAAGCCGCCGAACATGCCCACCCCCATGATCATCGCGAAGATGATGTTGGAGGTGAAGGTCCAGTGCCCGAAGAGCTCCATCGGGATGATCGGCTCCTTGACCTTGCGCTCCACCGCCACAAACGCCAGCGCGAGTACGACGGTCGCAACCAACAGGCCGACGCCGGTGCCGGACAGCCAGCCGACGTCTGGTCCGGCCCAGCTGAGGTACAGGATCAGGCTCGTGACCGAGCCGACGATCGTCGCGGCGCCGAAGTAGTCCACCGACGCCTCCCGCTTGACGTGGTGCAGCTTCAAGGCGATGGAGGTGACGACCAGGGCCGCGATGCCGATCGGGATGTTGATGAAGAAGATCCACTGCCAGCCGAGGTGGTCGGTGAACAGGCCACCGAGCAGTGGGCCGGCGACGGAGGAGACGCCGAACACGGCACCGAACAGACCCTGGTACTTGCCGCGCTCGCGGGGCGGGATGACGTCACCGATCACCGCTAGCGCCAGCGACATCAGGCCACCGCCGCCGAGTCCCTGGATGGCTCGGCCGAGAATCATCACCTCGATGTTGGACGCGAACCCGCAGATGACCGAGCCCACCAGGAACACCACGATCGCCGCCTGGAATACTGGCCGGCGACCGAGCAGGTCGGAGATCTTGCCCCACAGCGGGGTGGCCGCGGTCGAGGTCAGCAGATAGGCGGTGACCACCCAGGAGAGCTTGTCCAGCCCACCGAGCTCTGAGGTGATCTTGGGTAGTGCGACCCCGACGATGCTTTGGTCCAACGCGGCCAAGAACATGCCGGCCATCAGGCCGCCCATGACGACGAGGATCTGCTTGTGGCTGAGGAACTCTCCAGGGGCAACCGCCGTGCCTGCTGCAGCAGACCCGGCGGCGGCTCCTCCGGACGAGGCCTCCTCCGGCAGTGCGCGTCGCGGCGTAGCTCGTGTCATCAGTGTTGCTCCGGTTCTGCGGTGATGTGCTCGATGTCGGCGACGAAGCGGGCAAGGAGCTTGTGCAGGGTCTCGACCTCGTCGGGGTCCCAGTGCTGCAGTGTCTGGCTCAGCAGGTCATGCCGACGCGCAATGCTCTCGGCGAGCAGCCGCCGGCCTTCCTCAGTCAGCCCCACCTGTTGCGCCCGGCCGTCGTCGGGATGGGCTGAACGTTCGATCAGGCCGAGCTTGTGGAGCTGCTGGACGTGCCGGGACACCGTGGAGGTGTCAAGGTTGGCAAAGCTCGCCAGGTCGGTGACGCGCATGGCCCCACGGCACTGCAGGACCTTGAGCAGCGCGTACGTTCCCAGGTCCACCCGGTCGCCAGAGAAGCGCTGTCGCATCAACCGGCCCAGCGAGACCAGGGAGCTCAGCACGGACTCCTCAGGCGTCCCGGCGGCGGCGCTGGTAGACCCGTCAGACGTGGGTTGCATAAGTCAAACGTACAGTTGGTTGCATGATGCATGCAACTGACCTGAGACCAGATCCTCTACCCTTGCCGCACCCTGAACTAGCAACAAGACCTTCCAGAGGCTAAACCTCGGCTTTATATTCGATGCATGAGCACATCACCCGACATGAGCATCATCCTGCAGGAACTTGCTGCGGGCCGGATCGACGCAGCCGAAGCGGCTCGCCGGATCGACGAACTGAGGTCCCCCGCTCCGCAGGCCGAGACTGTAGAAGAACCCGCAGCGGATGAGCCCGGCCAGCAGCCAAGCGAGGACGGGAACGACGAAGATGTCTGGGCGGCAGCCACTGACCGGCCGCAGCGGGCCACCTACACCACCGAGTCGTTCCCAGCCGCCGGGGCGACTCCGGCGGATTCGCCGTCGGCCCCCGACGAGAAGTCGACCAACCGCAAGGACACCGTCCGGGACAAGCCGGTGAACACCGGAGGGGTGGAGCGGATCTCAGTCCGTGCGGTCGGCCGCCGGGTCCGGATCGTCGGCGAACCCGCGGTGGCAACGGTATCGGCCGACGGTCCGCACGTACTGCGGCGCAACGGGTCGGTGCTGGAGATCTCCAGTGACGGAGATATGGGATCGTCGCTGGACGGGTTCAGCATCCTACGTGCCACCCGGAGCCTGGACGATATTCGCTCACTCGGTCTGGGCAAGGAGCTGTTCCTGCGGGTCAACCCCGGCATCATCATCGACGCCGAGGTCACCGCAGGCAGTCTGAACACCGAGGGGGTCCCGCACCTGGGCAAGATTCGGGTCACCGCCGGCGGTGCGAAGCTGCTCGATGTGGCCCAGATCGAGGACGCCTTGATCCAGGCCGGGCAGGCCACCATCAAGGGCGCGATCACCGTCGGTCGCTCCCGGATTCGGGCCGAATCGGGGTCGCTGTCCATCCAGCTGGCCGACGAGTCGAACGTCACAGTCACCGGCGACTCCCAGCTCGGCAAGGTGGCCTGGTCCGGCGGACACACCGGTGCCGGTGACGAGGTTGTGATGGGCAACGGCAGCGCCCGGCTCGACGTCGAGGTCGTGATGGGTCACGCGCAGATCAAGATCGGGTCCACCCCCAAGTCAGATGCAGGCGCGGCGTGACCGAGCGTACGCACCGCTCCCACGACCGGCGCAGCCACGACCATCGCGCCCCGGCCGACTGCCCAGTCTGCGGTGACCGGCTTGCGGTCACCCGGCTGGGCTGTGCCTCCTGCGGCACCGAGCTGGCCGGAATCTTCACCTCCTGCCCGTTCTGTGCGCTGGAGGAGAACGACCTGGAGATCCTGCGAGTCTTCCTCACCTCACGCGGCAACATGCGGGAGGTGGAGAAGCACCTCGGAGTCTCCTATCCGACGACTCGGCTCCGATTCACCCAGCTGCTGGAAAAGCTGGGGCTGGCTGGCGAGCCGGAACCGGCCGTACTCACCCGCGATCAGGTTCTGTCTGAGGTGGCGGCCGGAGCGCTGACCCCCGCGGAGGCTCAGAAGCTGCTCGAGTCGCTCTAGGTCGGTGGCCTGGTAGCTGTCAGCCCCGGAACGGCTCGACCTTGACCACGGTGACATTGATCGGCTTCCCGTTCGGCGCCTGGTAGCTGACGGCGTCGCCTTTCCGCTTGCCGAGGATGGCGGCGCCCAGCGGTGACTGGGGGCTGTACACATTGGTCTCGTCCACTGCCTCGTCGAGCCCGAGCAGCTCCCGGGAACCAAGCAGGAAGGTGTCGGTGTCGGACTCGTCCCCGTCGAACGCGATGGTTACCTTGGTGCCGGGTGCGACTTCGTCGGCGTTCTCGGGTGCCTGCCCGACTTGGGCTCGCCGCAACATGTCCGCCAGCTGCCGGATGCGGGCCTCCTGCTTGCCCTGCTCCTCGCGGGCCGCGTGGTAGCCGCCGTTCTCCTTCAGGTCACCCTCGTCGCGGGCAGCCGCGATCTTTCCGGTGATGTCGGCGCGACCGGGTCCCGAGAGGTACTCAAGCTCCTCTTGGAGCCTGTCATAAGCCTCTTGGGTCAGCCAGATCGCTTGCGCGGTGTTTTCGGACATCGGGAAATGTTAGCAAGTCAGCCGGATTCGACACAGTTCTTGACCGATGCGGACGTGGCGCGACGCAAGGTTGTCAAGGAAACCGTCACATCGACCAACCGCTCCGCCGTCGCCTCCACCGCCACGTTCTGCTCTGCTACCCGGTCGAAGTCAACTGACTGCGCGATCAGCAGGCAGCTGACCGGGATGGACGGGTCAGGGCGGTCGACGGTCATGGTGACATCGATCCGGGTGTCCGAAACCACCCGGAAAGAGGCAACCTGTCCGGACACGACGGGGTCAGAGTGCACACTGGCCGTCCAGATCAACCAGCCGAGCGAGACCACCGCCAGGGCGCCGACCAACGCGATCCACACGGGCCGAGACAGCCGCGACCTCGGATAGCGCTGCTGCAGGCGTACGGCTGGCTCGGTCACCTTCCTATTGTGCGTGCCCACTGTCCTGCCTCCCCCGGGCGATCTCGCCGTTGGGGAGTATCCACCGCACTTACGGCGACCGTGGCAACATTGTCGCTCATGACGCCCCCGCACCTCCTCGCCGAGCCGGTCCGTGTCGACTCCGAAGGTGAGCGCCTCCGGTTGCTGCACGTCCATGCCC
>CADCUO010000042.1 GCA_902805915.1 uncultured Propionibacteriaceae bacterium
CAGCCAGCCAAGCGAGCAGGAACGCCAGCAGCGCCCAGGACCCGCTGGAGTTCGCCAGGGAGCCCACCTGCTCTGGCAGCCAGCCTTGCGCGAACGCGGTCACCACGCCCAAGAAGACGGCGATCGAAACCACCAGCTACGTTGCACGCCCTGACCAGGGGCGCTGTCGCGTGGCGTGATCCGATCGCCAGCGCCCAGGGACAGTCATCAGGTGAGGTTATAGAGCATGGCCAGGACCGCTCCGGCAAGCGAACGTCCGCCCGACCAGCACCAGCGTCCCGACAGCCGATCGGCTTGTGGCCCCATCTCGCGTGTAAGGGAATCTTGGGAAGTGGGCGCGTTGCCGTCGCCTTCGTGCCCATCGTCCGATGTGACCTACGGTCCGCAGATATCGCAGGAGGACTTGGAACGACTGGCCGAGGCCCTTCCTTCTGCGGGACGACGCGCCTCCGCGCCGGAAACAGTTGAGCCGTCTTGTGAGCCATCGGTGACTACTCAACCAGCGGGAGCAGGGGTGAGTGCTTCAGACGGCGGCAGCGATCGCAGAGACCGCGAGTCCGGCAAGGAGGAAGGCGGCGGCCCGGATCCGGTTCGGCGGGATGACATCGGCGCTCCCGAAACGGTCGTGCAGGCGACGTAGTGCGCCGACTACCCGTCCGCTGCGGTTGAGTCCGAACGCGAGCAGCACGAGGCACGGGAAGCAGTAGATAAGCGCGTAGGCGGCGAGAACGAGAGTGGCGGTGGATGTCGTGATGCCAGCAACGAGGAGCCGCTCGATGGCGATGAAGTAGGGGAAGGCGTTGGGTAGGTCGGCGCCTGTCATCACGACTCCGAGACCGGCGGCGGTGACGGGCCTGAACCACTCCGGTAGACCGACAGCGGCGCGGCGCCGCGCGCGAAGTGACCGCACCGCAGATACGAACAACACAACCGCGGCGAGCCCGAAGGCACCCCGGCGCAGCCAGGTCAGGGCACCGGCGATGGCCGAAGCAGCCGCCTCAGCACCGACATAGAGCGCGACTCCGATCAACAACACAGTGGCGAACGCACCGACTACGAACCCGATGGCTGCCGCGAGCGGGCGACGGCGCGAACTGAGCAGGATCAAAGCGATGGCGACGAGAGTCGTGGGGTTCAGGGAGTCCAGTGCCGCCAGGCCAGCGATGCTCCCGCCGAGCTGCCACGTCATGCGCGTCCCCGTACGGGGGCGGTACACAGGTGCGCCACCAGGCGCTCGACCCGCTCGGCAGCAGGCGGCACCGCGGTGATCAGTGCCTCACCGAATAGGCCGTCTCCTACGAGGCGCACGACCTCAGCTCGGACCGGATCGCCCAGCTCCTCAGCAATCATTCCCTGCCACCGGGTGACCGCTTGCCCCACCTCAGGTGGCAGCCCGGTCTCTTCCCGTCGAAGCGCAGCCACCAAGACCATCACCGCGGCCTGGTCTTCCTCGTCGGGCGACGAGAGGCGGAGGTACGTCGCGGCGGGCGACCCTGCCGCAGCGGCCTCCATCATGGCGTCGTCGACCTTCGATAGGGCCCTCAAGATCACCGCCGCGTCGAGCGCTCGCCGGGACGGGAAGTAGTGCAGAATCCCTTGCTTAGTAAGACCCACCTCCTCCGCGACCTCAAGGATGCTTGGCAGCTTCCTGTTGGCCACGGCAAGGGCCTGGATCGCATTCAAGATGCGCTCGCGCTGCTCCATGTGGACCATCCTACCTTTAGGTAGGTAGGTGTCATTCCATGAGGCCCACGAGGCTCTTGGCTGTGTCCTTGAGGACCTGCTGTGCCTACTACGCGCGTCGTCATCGTCATGCTGGTTTAGACGCCGCTGCTGACGGTGAATTATCGCCTCGCCACGCCCCAGATGTCCGATGATGATGTGTCGACGGCGAGCTGTCCGAGGGTGACTGGTCCTACTGCTGGCGTCGTACGCACTGCCCTGCACAGAATCCCCGAGCTGGGCACTAGCGTGCGATGCAACACCGATTGTCCACTGGCAGCTCGGCTGCCGGAGCGGATCAACGGCCGGTTGTGCCGTCGATGAGTTCGCGGAGTATGTCGGCGTGGCCGGCATGGCGGCCGGTTTCTTCGATCATGTGGACCAGGGCCCATCGCAGGGTGGGTGCGTTCTTGCTGTAGGGCAGCGGTCTGGTCAGGTTGGGGTGGGTGGCGATGCGCTGGTTGGCCTGGTGGATGGCGTCGCGGTAGGCGCTGAGCACCTCGTGGGCTGTCTCGTCGGCGCCAGGGTGGAAGGAGGCCGGCCAGTCGGTGACGTTCTCGCCGAGGAAAGTGGCTCGCTCGACGGCTGTGAGGTGTTTGATCAGGCCCAGCAGGCTGGTCCCGGAGGGGACGCCGGCAGTGCGCACCTGTGGCTCTGGGACGCCCTCGGCTTTGCCCGCGATCGAGGAGCGCAGGTAGTTGAGGAAGCCCAACAGGACGTCCATCTCCTCAGCGCCCGTTCGCGGCGGAGGGCTGTCGCGTCGTCGGCTCGGTCTGGTGGTCATCGTTGTTTCTCCGGCTTGACGGGAATGGATGGTCGGATGTTCGACTGGGTCACCGGTCGGGTCGCCGCAGGCCCCGTGGGGTGGTCGTCGGGTCAGTCGCGTCGGCGCAGCATCAAGACGCGATCGACGACCTCGGCAGTACGCCCCTCCGGTCCGGCTGCCGGACGGTGCGGCATTTCCGCCAGTTCCATGGACCACTCGGCTGGGTCCGACGCGAGCTCAGCGGCGACCGCGTGCGGGGTGGGGAAGTGGGCTTGGGTGTCTTGGTTCCACGACCA
>CADCUO010000043.1 GCA_902805915.1 uncultured Propionibacteriaceae bacterium
CCTTCAAGTGCTCACAAGCTCTTGCACCTCTGTGTGCGCTGCGGATCGTGGCACTATCACGGCGTCCGAGGCAACCGTACCAATCAAGTGCGCCAGAGCATCACTTGGCGATCGTCGTTGGAGATCCGACCCGCAGCTCACTTGGCGCCTTCTCCGTTAGCGAGTCCGGTGTCGAGCCGGTGCGTCATCTGGTCAGCCCCGTCACCCCAGGTGCGGCGACGAAGATCGTACCGTCGCCAGCTGCCTCGACGCCGGTGTCGGCCGCGAGTACGAAGACCGCCTGACCCCGGCTCAGATCCAGAGTCTGATCACTAGAACGCAGGGTGACCGTACCCTCAGCGCAGAGCACGACCCGGCCCGTTCCCTCGCCGGGCAGCCGTACGGCAGCATCACCGGGCTCCACCCGCCACAGGGCGAACTCCGGCGCCGGAGTGGGATAGGCGAAGACTCCCGGCGTCTGCTCAACGCCCTCGAACACGGCGGGGAATCCGGGGGTGAAGTCGAGCAGCTTGAGCAACTCCGGTACGTCGATGTGCTTGTGCGTGAGCCCGCCTCGCAGCACGTTGTCGGAGTTGGCCATGATCTCCACCCCGAGGCCGTGCAGATAGGCATGGAGGTTCCCAGCCGGCAGGAAGATCGCCTGGTTGCGTCCCCAGGCCACTCGGTTCATCAGCAGCGCCGCCAAAACGCCAGGGTCGCGCGGGTAGTGCTCGGCCAGCTCGGTGGCAGTCCGCGCGAACTGACCAAGGTCATTTTCAGCTCTCACCTCCCGTGCCGCCGAGACCACCTCGTCTACCACGTCGAGATCGCTGTCGGAGAGCTGAAGCACCCGCTCGAACACCTCCGCCAGTCCCTCGGAACCGCCGTTGCGAAGCGGTTCGACCAGGGGCAGCGCTGCTGGTACCGCTAGCGATTCGAACAGGGCATAGGTCTCAGCTGGATCGCGGAAGCCGCACAACGCCTCGAAGTCGCCGAGGGCGCACAACGCTTCCGGCTTGGGCCAGTCGTCCTTGTAGGTCCGGTTCTTGGCGTCCAAGGCGATCCCGGCTACGTTCTCCCGCGCAAATCCATCTTCGGCCTGCGCCCGGGAAGGGTGGGCCTGCAACGACAGTGGCTGCGCCGCCGCCAGCACCTTCAGCAGGTACGGCAGCTGGGCGCCATACTCCGCCACGGCGGCGGGCCCGACCACCGCTTCCGGGTCCTCGGAGATCACCTCGTGGAGCGACCGGTCGCCGAGTCGTGCTGGAGCGGAGGGGTGCGCACCCAGCCACAACTCTGCCTGCGGTTCACCGGTCGGCTCAGCTCCGAGGAACTCCGCAATGGCGGTGGTGGAGCCCCAGGCGTACGGCTGGATGGTGCCGTGCAGCCGATCCATCAGACGGCACTCGCGTCGACGGCCGCCCGCCACGCTGCCAGCGTCCGCATGGTCGCCAAGGTGGACTCCCACGGCACCAACGGCGACTCCAGCTCGCCGGACCGGATGCAGCGCATCACCTCCTGCGCCTGGAACGTGTAGCCACGACCCGGCAACTCCGTCACCAGAGTCTCCGGCTCGGCGTTGAGGTCAGTGCCACGCAAGATCGAGATCTCGGTGGGTCGGATGAAGCTGTTGATCGTCACCGTGCCGTTGGTGCAGAACACCTCAAGCCGAGTCGGAACGCTTATCTCCAAGGTGCACAGCACGCTCGCGGTGGCCGCCGGCCGGTCTGCCGTGGCCGGGTACGTCAGCGTGGCTGCGGCATGGGAGTCGACGCCCGTACTGGCATAGCTACCGTAGCCCAACACCTCGGCCGGTTCACCGAGAAAGAGATTCACCCCGTGTGCCGGATACACACCGAGGTCCAGGATCGCGCCGCCGGCCTGAGCCGGGTCCATCAGCCGGTGCGACTCGCCCCCGTCGAACGCGAAGCCGAAGGAGGCAGCGACATGCCGTACCGCCCCGAGCTCGCCGGAGGCTACGACCTCCGCGGCTCTGCGGATCAGCGGGTTGGTACGGGTCCACAGCGCCTCCATCAAGAACAGGCCCCGCTCCCGGGCCAGCTCCACCAACTCGTACGCCTCCTCCGGCGTCACCGTCAGTGGCTTCTCCACCAGGACATGCTTCCCGGCCTCCAGGCACAGCTTCGCCGACGGGAAGTGGTCGGTGTGGGTGGAGCCGATGTAGACCACATCCACCTCCGGGTCGGCCGCCAGCTCGGCGTACGAGCCGTACCCACGCTCGAACCCGTACTCCGCGGCGAAGTCGTCGGCCTTGGTCTGGTCCCTCGATCCCACCGCGACCAGCCGGACTTCATCGGGCAGGATGGCCAGATCCTTGGCGAACACGGAAGCGATGTGGCCCGTGCTGAGGATGCCCCAGCCGATCCGGGATGAGTTCTCAGTAGTCACCCCGCTATCCAACCGCACAACCGCGGTAGGGCGAAGGCGGGGAATCCCGACTCCCCGCCGAACTGAATGACACCGGTGTTGTTTCGCCCTACTATGGGGCGCATGGTCGCTGCCTCCAACCCCCAGCACACTCCCGCTGAGTCGATTGGTGAGCTGGCGGACCGTGATGCCGAGATCTTGGCTTTCGAGCGACAGTGGTGGAAGTTCGCGGGCGCGAAGGAGCAGGCGATCCGCGACCAGTTCCAGATGTCAGCGACCCGCTACTACCAGGTGCTGAACGCCTTGATCGACAAGCCCGAGGCGCTGGCGAAGGACCCGCTGCTGGTGAAGCGGCTCCGGCGGCTGCGTTCGACCCGTCAGCGGAACCGGTCGGCCAAGCGGCTGGGCATCGACCTCAATATCGACATCTGAGCCGCGACTCCTGCCCGGATCCCCAGGCGCGGACGCTCGGTGTATCCGCCAGCCGCTAGACCAGCTTGGCGTTCGAAGAAGTTCGCCGAGGCGCGGTCGCCCGTACGGATCATCGACCACCCCGTGCAGGCTGTATATGCCAGGTAGTAGGGCAGCCCACCGCAGTAGAGGTACTGCCAGGTGTGACGTTCCTCGTGCGCTGCCAACTCGGGAAACCGCTGCGTCAGCGCAGCCCAGGAGTGCTTGGTGATGATCACGTTCCCGATCGTGAAGGCGCCCGCAACGGGGAAGGGGAGCCGATATCCCTCTGCCAGCAACAGCCCCCGCGGGCCGCGGCGTAGCCGGGCCCGGCCCAGGATGCTGACCAGCACGCCGATGGGCGTGGACAGATTGGCGACGTTGCCGACTGCGCGATACCACTGTCCGGCCGTTTGCGGGTTAGAGGTCGCAGTAGCCATAAGGCATCATCGCATCAGGCTCCGGGTCTCACGACTCGGACAGGATTCCCACCATGCGGGACTGTCGTTGTGCATCGCGATGGCGCTACGCCTAGGCTGGGCACGCTCATCCAGAGGGGATTAGGGAACGGCCCGATGACTCCCCGGCAACCAGCTGACGATCGCCTGCTGAAGGCGTCCCGACGACACGGTGCCAACTCCGACTTGATCGAAAGTCGATCAAGGCAGATGAAGAAGGACTGATAGCAATGACTGCCGTGTTCGACACCTCCCTCCAAGCAGCCCCCGGCGCGCGCGACGGCGCCTTCGGGAACGCTACCCACCTGGTCTGCCGGGCCTGTGGCGCAACCAGCCCGCTCGGCCCGTTCTATGCCTGCATGGAGTGCTTCGGCCCACTCGAGGTGGGATACCAGTTCCCCACCATCACCCGGGCACAGATCGAAGCCGGCCCGCGGAGCATCTGGCGGTACGCGCCGCTGCTCCCAGTTCCCGCCGACATCGCGACCTTTCCCTCCACCGACCCAGGCTTCACCCGGCTGGTCCACGCCGGCAACCTCGCCGCGGACCTGGGGCTGAAGAAGCTGTGGGTGAAGGACGACTCCGGCAACCCGACCCACTCCTTCAAGGACCGGGTGGTGGCGGTCGCACTCTCCGCCGCCCGTGAGCTGGGCTTCAAGGTGCTCGCCTGCCCCTCCACCGGCAACCTTGCCAACGCGGTGGCGGCTGCAGCAGCGCGCGCCGGCATCAAGTCGGTGGTGCTGGTGCCGGAAAACCTGGAGCAGCAGAAGATCATCGCCTCCGCGGTGTATGACACGACGTTGATCGCGATTCAGGGCACCTACGACGACGTCAACAAGCTGGCCAGCGAGATCGCCGGTGAGGAAGAAAGTTGGGCCTTCGTCAACGTCAACGTGCGGCCGTACTACTCCGAAGGCTCCAAGACCTTGGCGTTCGAGATCGCTGAGCAGCTCGGCTGGCGGCTGCCGGACCAGATCGTCATCCCGGTCGCGTCCGGTTCCCAGCTGACCAAGATCGACAAGGGCTTCGGCGAGCTGGTCAAGCTCGGCCTGGTCGAGGACAAGCCGGTCAAGATCTTCGGCGCCCAGGCGACTGGCTGCTCGCCGGTTGCCCAGGCCTACCGCGCCGGTCACGACGTGGTCACTCCGGTGAAGCCGGACACCATCGCCAAGTCGCTGGCGATCGGCAACCCGGCGGACGGCCCGTACGTGTTGGACGTGGTACGCCGAACCGGCGGCCTGATCGCCGACGTCGACGACGACACCGTCGTGGCGAACATCCAGCGACTTGCCCGCACCGAAGGGATCTTCGGCGAGACCGCCGGCGGCGTGACCATCGGTGTCACCGCGAAGCTGATCAAGGACGGGGCACTCGACCCCGAGGCCGAAACCGTGCTGATCAATTCCGGCGACGGGCTCAAAACTCTCGATGCCGTGGCCGGCAAGGTGGGCCCCAAGGCGACCATCGCGCCACGCTACGAGGCGTTCACCGACTTCTGGAAGGAATACACCGCATGAGCGCGTCCGTGCGCATCCCCACCATCCTGCGCAGCTACACCGGGGGCGTGAACGAGGTGACAGCTGAGGGCTCGACCCTGGCAGAGGTGCTGGAGTCGCTGGAGGCCAACCACCCCGGCATCCGGGCTCGGGTCCTCGACGACACCGGCGCCCTACGGCGTTTCGTCAACATCTATGTCGGAGACGAGGATGTGCGGTTCTCCGGCGGCCTGGATGCCCCGGTGGCCGACAACGCCAAGATCTCCATCATCCCAGCGGTAGCTGGCGGCTGACCACCGCGTCGGCTGCGGGTGCCTCAAGGCAGTCGTAGCGACGAAGTGTCAGCGGCGCCGGGGAGGATGGCAGACGTGTCGGACACCAGCCAGATCCACCTCAGCAGGACCATCGCCTCCGTCGCCGGGCCGGATGCCCAGCCGCGGCCCGACCAGATCAGCGCGGTCCGGCATCTGGTCGAGGACCGGCAGCGGGTGCTGGTGGTGCAGGCCACCGGCTGGGGCAAGTCCGCGGTCTACTGGGGCGCGACTGCGGCGTTGCGCGCCGGGGGCGCGGGCCCAACGCTGGTGGTGTCGCCGCTGCTGGCGTTGATGCGGGACCAGATCTCCGCCGCGGAACGGGCCGGGCTGCGGGGAGCGACGGTCAACTCCACCAACGTCGACGACTGGCCACAGGTCTTCGCCGACATCGCCGCCGACCGGGTGGACGTGCTGTTGATCTCCCCAGAGCGGCTGGCCAACCCGTCCTTCGCCTCCCGGCTGCCTGACCTGCTGAGCGCATGCGGACTGCTGGTGATCGACGAAGCACACTGCGTCTCCGACTGGGGCTTCGACTTCCGGCCCGACTACCAGCGGCTGACCCGTACGCTGCTCTCCCTGGCACCCGACACCCCTGTGCTGGCCACCACAGCCACCGCCAACGAGCGGGTGACTATCGACGTGGCGCGGCAGCTCGGGACCGAGACCGTAACGCTGCGGGGCTCCTTGGCGCGGGCGTCGCTGCGGCTGGCCGTCGTACCCGGACTGACGCCGCTGGAACGGTACGCCTGGGTGGCCGAGGCGCTGCAGTCGCTGCCCGGATCGGGAATCGTGTACGTGCTGACGGTGGCCGAGACCGAGCGGCTGGCCGGATTCCTGACTGAGCAGGGGCTGGACGTGGCGGCATACTCCGGCCAGTCCCAGGATCGGGAGCAGCTGGAGGATCGGCTGCGGCACAACCAGGTCAAGGCATTGGTGGCCACGTCGGCGTTGGGCATGGGCTATGACAAGCCGGACCTCGCCTTCTGCATCCATCTGGGCTCACCCGCGTCGCCGGTGGCCTACTACCAGCAGGTGGGTCGGGCCGGTCGGGCCTTGGAGGATGCGACGGCTGTGCTGGTCCCCTCGGACTCCGACGAGCGGATCTGGGACTACTTCGCCACGGCCGGCATCCCCGACGAAGCCGAGGTGGAGCGGGTGCTGGATGCCCTCGGTGCTGCGCCGCAGTCGGTGCCGGCGCTGGAGGCATCCACCGGGCTCCGACGCGGGCGGCTGGAGACCATGCTGAAGATCCTTGCCGTCGACGATGCTGTGGTCCGGGAGCAGGGCGGCTGGTCCGCCACCGGCCGCCCCTGGTACTTCGACGAGCGCAAATGGGCGGAGCTGCGCCGAGTCCGCGCGGCCGAGGCAGACCTGATGCGTCGGTATGCCCACGGTGAGGGCTGCCTGATGGAGTTCCTGCAGCGGGCGCTCGATGACCCCGACCCTGGCCCGTGCGGCCGCTGCTCTGTCTGTAACGGGCAGCTCCCAGCCCCGGGGCTGCGGCCCAGCGCAGAGCTCGTCCAGGCAGCCCAGCACTACTTCCGCGGCCAAGACGTGGTGGTGGAACCGCGGAAGATGTGGGCCTCGGGACTGGGCTCCCGCAAGGGCCGGATCGCCGGGATCGCCCCCGGCCGGGCGGTGGCCTTCGCCGACGACCCCGGCTGGCAGGACACCCTGGCATCGCTGTGGCGAACCGACCAAGAGGCGCCACCAGAGATCTTGGATGCGGCGGTGCAGGTGCTGCGCCGCTGGTCACGGTCGTGGGAGCGGCCGGTGGCGGTGGTGCCGATGCCGTCCCGGCGGTACCCGACGCTGGTCGCCTCGGTGGCGCAGCATCTGGCTGAGGTCGGCCGGTTGCCGCTGGTCGAGGCGCTGTCGGTCAGCGGTCCGCCTCCGGCGGCGCAGGCAGCCTCAGCGGTACGGGTCAAGGACCTGCTGGCCACCACCACGGTGCGCCCGGGTGTGATGCTCGACGGTCCGGTGCTGCTAGTCGACGACACCATTCGGACAAGGTGGACGGTCACGGTCGCTGGTGCGCTGCTCACCGAGGCAGGAGCGACAACTGTGCTCCCGTTGGCCATCCACCAGCTGCCCTGATGGGCCACCAACCCTCGCCGGCGGCCAGTAGCGCGGCTGTCAGAGGACGGGCGGCTGGGTGTTGCCCGGGTCGGTGCGGTTCTCCACCACGGCCGTGTGTGAGGTCCTGCGCCGCTGTTGCTGCATGATCAGCGACAAGACGACGGCCAGCGCGCCCACGAGGAGGCAGACGTACCCGATCGCGGTGAGGTCCACCGCATTCCACTGGTCACGGACGCCGAACGCCAAGATCCCGCCGACGACCAACAAGAAGATCCCTAGTCCAAGACCCATGGTCTTTCTCCTTCGTTATGGGAAGTAAGACCACAGTAAGACTGAGGAGGGGTCAGATACTGGCGAAGTGAGCGGCCCGTCGAGCGTCGCTTGGAAGCGCCAGCCGGCGCTCAGGCGGCAGCGACCTCGGACAGGGTGGTGGCGAAGGCTGCCGGATCGTGGGCCCGCCGGCCCAGAAACAGCCCGTCCAGGGCGTCTCTCAGCTCGCCGAAGACTCCGGGCCCCGCCGTACCGCCGTAGATCAGCCGCGCTCTGGGGTACGCGGCCAGCTGGTGCCGGATCGCGGCCGCTACTTCGGTGACGTGGCCGGCGGAGGCGGCCTGGTCCGCACCGATCGCCCACACCGGCTCGTACGCGACGAGCAGCGGAGCCTCCAGATCGCAGCCATCGAGCACGTTGCCGAGCTGGTCGCAGGCGTCCGCGACCGCCTGGCCGGTAGGCACCGGCGTCGTGTCGCCCAGTACGCCTTCGCCGACGCAGAGCAGCGGTGCGATGGCCTGATCGAGGCAGGCGGACACCTTCGCACGTACCAGGGCGGGTGTCTCCCCGAACAGGAAGCGGCGCTCGGCGTGACCGATCTCGGCGTACGCCACCCCGAGCTCCTGCAGCAGGGCTGCCGGCAGCTCACCGGTGTAGGCACCCGGAGGTCGGTCCGACACCAGCTGCGCTCCCACTTGAAAGCGGGACCGCCGGCCGGCGGCCACCGCGGCGGGCAGGAACGGGGCAGCGGGCAGGATCACGATGTCGACCTGGTCGCCGAACTCAGCGCACGACTCGGCGACGGCGTCGAGCCAGGCCATCGTCTGCGCCTGACCGAGGTAGGCCTTCAGCCCGACTGCGACCACCCGACGACGAGCGGGCGGCTCAGCCAAGGTGTCGACCGACGACCGCCAACACCATCGCCAGCGAGACCGCGCCGGGGTCCTTGTGACCCTGGCTACGTTCGGCGAGCACCCGCGACCTGCCGATCCGTGGCAGCAGCTCCGCAGTGGCGTCGGCCTCCGCCCGTGCCACCTCGGCCGCGCTCGCCCACGCCGCCGGCAGCTCGTCACCGCGCTCGATACCTTGCGCCAGTGCGTCGGTGAACGGCACCAACGCATCGATCAGGGTCTTGTCGTGTCGCTTTGCCTTGCCGAAGCCCAGCACCAGATCCTGCGCAGCGGTGACCGCAGCCAGCGCCTGCTCGGCTGAGGGGGCACCGGTGTCGTCCAAAGCCGCAGCGGCCTGGTGCAGGGCATTGCCCCACAGGGCCCCCGAGGTACCGCCGGCCTTGTCGGCCCAGGCATCACCGGCGGCGGCCAGGGCTGTGGCCAGTCCGGCATCGGCGGCGGCGGCGGTCCGGGCGGCGGCGAGGGCGGCATCGCAACCGGTCGTCATCCCGCGACCGTGGTCGCCGTCACCGGCGATCGCGTCGAGGGCGCCGAGCTCGGACTCCTGCTCGTGCAGCATCGCAGCCACGTCCTCTAAACAGCGGACCAGGCGGGCGGCCAGCTCCCGACTCGCCGGGGTGGCGTCGGCCGCTGCAGCCGCGACCCCGGCCTGCTCATTGCTGCGCTGGGCCCGGGGCTGCAGTTGCGGGGGAGTGCTCCGGTGGAATGCAGGTGTGTCGCAGGGCGCCGTCCACAGCTGCTCCAGCTCCTCGTCCAGCCAGGTCAGCGTCAACGACACTCCGGCCATGTCGAGGCTGGTGATCAGCTCCCCGACCTCCGGCCGGACAACGGTCAGCCCGGCCCCTTCCAGCAGCTGGCGGACGTCGTTCCAGAGCACGAAGAGCTCCTCGTACTTGGTCCCGCCCAGGCCGTTGAGCAGGGCGGTCACCCGACCGCTCGATCCGGCGGGTCGCTCCTCCAGCAGCCGGTCCACCAGCCGCCGGGCGAGGTCTGCTGCGGGTTCTAGCGGTACCTCGTCAACGCCTGGCTCGCCATGGACGCCGAGGCCGACTCCCATCGCCCCGTCGGGCACGGTGAACAGCGGCTGGTCCGAACCGGGGAGGGTGCAGCCGGCGAAGGCGACACCGAAGGAGAAGGTCGCCGCGTTGGCCCGTTCGGCGACGGACACCACAGAGGCCAGGTCCAAGCCCAGCTCCGCCGCAGCACCGGCGATCTTGAAGACCATCAGGTCGCCGGCAACCCCTCGTCGCCGGCCGCGGTCGTCGGCGGCGGCGCTGGAGACATCATCGGTTACGGCGAGGCAGACCGCCTCGATGCCGTCGGCCCGTAGCCGTTCCTCAGCCAGGGAGAAGTTGAGGACGTCCCCGGCGTAGTTGCCGAACGACATCACCACCCCGGCGCCGTCCTCCACCGACCGCGCCACCGACAGGATCTGCTGGGTCGACGGCGAGGCGAAGACATTGCCGACCACGGCCCCGTCGGCGAGCCCTGGGCCCACCCACCCGGCGAACGCCGGGTAGTGGCCGCTGCCGCCGCCGATCACGACCGCGACCTTGTGTGGCCGGGAGACCCCGGTACGGATGACCCCGCCCTCAACCGGATGGAGGTAGTCACGGTAGACATCAACCATGCCGGCCACGGCTTCGGTGGTGAAGTCGGAGGAGCGGTTGAGCACGCGGGTCATGAGTGGTCTCCCTCGGTCCCTACTGCACTGTCGGTCGTTGCTGGGGTGTCGGCCGTCGCTGCAGTGTCGGCCGTCGCTGCACTGTCGGTCGTTGCTGGGGTGGCGGTCGTCGCTGGGCTACCGGTCGGCGGTGCATTGCCGGTCGTCGCGGGGCTGTCGGTCCGCGGCGGCGACGTCGGCCAGATACCGGACGGCCCGAGCTCGCGCATCAGCTGGGCGAACTTGCTGTACGCCAGGCTGCGGTAGGCGACGATCCGCTCGATCTCCTCCGGCGTGTGCTCCCCGGTGAAGCCGGCGCCGCTCTTGAACCCCAACCGGCCGGCCTCCACCTGCTCGGCCAGCATCGCGGGGGTGGCGAACCGTTCCCCGAAGGCGTCCTCGAAGGTGGTGAAGCAGTTGCGATACACGTCCAGCCCCGCCATGTCAGCAATCGCGAACGGGCCGAAGAAGCCCAGCCGAAACCCGAAGGTGGTGCTGACGATGGTGTCCACGTCCCGGGGTGTGGCGATGCCCTCCTCCACGATGGCGGTGGCCTCCTTCAGCAGCGCGTACTGCAGCCGGTTCAGCACGAAGCCGGGAGTGTCGGCGACCTCGGCACCGAAGTGGTGAGCCCGCTCCAGCAGCTCCTTCACCGGAGCCACCAACGAGGTGTCGGTGTGCTCACCGGCCACGATCTCCACCCCCGGGATGAACGGCGCCGGGTTCGACCAGTGCACGATCAGGAACCGCTCCGGGCGCTGCACCGCCGTGCAGAGGACGTGCACCGGGATGGTCGAGGTGTTGCTGCCGATCACCGTGTCCGGCCGGGCTGCAGCCGAGATCTCGGCCAGCACGGCGTGCTTCACCGCGACGTCCTCGAAGACGGCCTCCTCCACGAAGTCGACGTCGGCCACTGCTGCAGCGATCGAGTCCGCTACAGACAGGTGCGCCGCCAGCTGCTCAGTCGAACCTGGCGGAACCAGCCCCTGGTCCTGCAACGTCTGGGTCTCGGCTATCAGCCGGTCGAAGGCGCGGGCCGTGATCGCCGGGTCACGGTCTGCCATGACCACGTCGACGCCGTTGATCGCTAGCGACTGTGCAATGCCTCCTCCCATGTACCCGGCTCCGACGACGGCGACATTCTTGATCATGATGCTCATGGTCTCCTTCGACTGCGACTGCGACTGCGACTGCGACTGGGATCGGACGGCCGGCTTGGGTGAGGCAGCGGGCCTCAAGACCTGCGAGGACTCCGCCCCGGCAGGATCCGACGAAGATACTCCCGGTTCGTGGCGCTCACGCTGAGGCCGTCACCACCGTAGTGCTCGCACAGGAAGGTGCCGTCGAAGCCCGCCGCTATGGCAAGTCGTACCGCCATCCGGTAGTTGATCACTCCCAGCTCCATCGGAGCCGGCGCGGTCACGATGGTGCCGGTGGTGGCGTCCTCGGTGCGGAAGTAGTTCTTGACGTGCCAGTAGCGGGCGTGCGGGACTGTCTTCTCGATCATGGCCTGCCAGTGCTCGACCGGTCGGTGCAGCCGCTGCAGGTTGCCGATGTCGGGGTTCAACCAGACGTGCGCCGAGCCGATGTCATGCAGGAAGCGAACCGAGGAGTCGGCGGTGCCGAGATAGGTGTCCTCATACATCTCCAAGGAGATATGCACTCCCACCTGCTCGGCATGCGCCGCCAGGTCCTGGAACCGGCTGACAGCCAGCTGCCAGCTCTCCGGGTCCGGAGAGTCGACGTGCCCGGCCGCCGTCCAAAACCACAGCGCCTGCTTCTGTGCCTCAGTCAGTGCCTGGAACAGCCCGAACGACACGTCAGCCACACCCAACCGTGCCGCGGTGTCGATCACCCGGTGGGCGTAGGCCAGGTACTCCAGGCCGTGCTCGCGGTCGATCACGCTGCGGCGAGCGGTGGAGATACCGCCCAGGGTGAGGCCCACCTCACTCAGCAGCTGCTGGAACTCGGTCTGCCTCGCCTCGTCCAGATCGGCCACCCGGATCCAGGAGTCGGTCGGGTCCAGGTAGTCAAAGCCCGCGTCGGCCACCTGCTGCAACGTATCGAGCCACGTCTCCACGGGCTGATCGTGGACGGCGCTGCCATCCGGCAGTGTCCCCGGAAAGTTGATCATCGCCGCGGCGATCGGCCAGTGCGGTGCTGCGGTGGAGGTGTCGCTCACGGAGCCATCCTTGTACGTCGTTGTCGGCCCCGGAGTGTCGGGGGTCCGTTGGCTGCTGCGGATATTGGATCTGGTGCGGGAGCGGGTCTAGTGCATGTACAGGCCGCCATCGACATTGAGGGTCTGTCCCGAGATGTACCCGGCCTCCTCGGCAATCAAGAAGCTGATCGCCGAGGCGATGTCATGGGTGGTGCCCAGCCGGTTCACCACGAGATCCTCGACGAGCTCGGCCTTGCGTTCCTCGGTCAAGGTGCCGCCCATGATGTCGGTGTCGATCGGACCGGGGGAGATGGCGTTAACGGTGATGTTGTACGGCCCCAGCTCTCGGGCGAGCGACCGGGTCAGGCCGATCACTCCGGCCTTGGCCACCGAGTACGGGGTCTTGCTGAACGTACCGCCGCCGCGCTGGGCCGACACCGAGGAGATGCTGACGATCCGGCCCACCTCGTACTGCACCATGGTCTCCGCCACACGACGCGTGACGTAGTGCACGCCGTTGAGGTTGACGTTGATCACCCGGTGCCATTCGTCGGACGTCAGCTCCAGATAGGGCACCGGCGAGCTGACTCCGGCGATGTTGGCCAGCGCGACGATCTGCGGCAGGCTCGCCTCGATCTGGTCGATGGCGGCCCGGACCTGTTGCTCGTCGGCGACATCGGTCGCCACGCCGAAGGCTTTCACCCCGTGCTTGGCTGTGACCTCGTTGGCGAGCTCATCGCAGGCGGACTGATCAAGATCAATGATGCCGAGGTGCCAGCCCTGACTCGCCAGCAGGTCCACCGTCGCCCGGCCGATGCCACGGGGCGAAGTGGCACCGGTCACTATCGCGGTTCGTTCTTGCGGTAATGCGTTCATTCAGAGGATCCTCCGGCTGGTTGGGGAGTGAGGTCATCGAGTCCGGCTACTTGCCGTAGGTGTAGTCCGCGCCCGGCTTCCAGTCCTTGAAGGCGTAGTCGTCCGGCGACACGTCTGCGCCCGATGACTTCGCGGCGGTGATCGCCTGCTCACGGTCCGCCTCGAAGGCATCGCTGAGCTTCTTCAGCGCTCCTCTGAGGTCAGTGATGTTGCCGCCGAGGTAGCCCTGCATGACCTGGCCCAGGTGCGGAGTGATCGGCTTGCGTTGTGCGTCCACCGCCGAGATGTCGGGGTTGCGCACGATCGCCTGCGGAGCCTGGAAGACCTGCTGCTTGAACAGGTTGATGATCTTCTTGTAAGGCTCGATGACATCCGCGCTGTCGACGACGTCGAGGTCCACCGGCGGCTGGTCCATTGCCGCAGTCATCGACTTCTGGTACTCCTCCGTGGTGAACGACTCAATGATCTTGGTCGCGTTCTCAGGATCTTTGCTGGAGCCGGAGACGAAGAACGACGGGGCGCCGAGCCCTCGGTAGGTCGCGACCTTCGCCCCAGCCTCAGCCGTCAGTATCTGGCCGCCGCCGATCTTCGGCAGGATGTCGGGTTGCAGCACTCGGGAGCCGCCCGGAAGCCATGGACCGTCGATGAAGAAGGCGACACCGCCGGACGCAAACCGGGTACGCGCATTCACCACGCTGAAGTTGTTGGTGCCCGGCAGCATCATTCCGGAGTCGTAGAGCTCCTTCCAGAACTCGATGCCGTTCACGTACGCATCGTGGTGATACTGGTACTCACCGGTGGTGAAGTTCAGTCCTTGGTAGCCGGGGAAACCGCCGGTCTGCGCCATGTCGTCCATCTCGTCGCGTACCCGGCCGCCGTCGGCACCGAGCGCCAGCGTCATCGGAGCAATGCCGGCTCCCTTCAGCTTCTGACAGGCCTCGCGGAAGGCGTCGTAGGTGGCCGGCGGAGCGTTCGGATCCAGCCCTGCCTTGGTGAAATGGTCGGTGTTGAACCAGGTCACGGCGGTGTACTGGCGGAAGCTGAACAGCGGCAGACCGTAGAGCTTGCCGTCGATGTTGGTGATGCCCTCTGTGTTGAGGCCCTCGGGGAGGGCGTCCAGGATCTCCTTGGAGAGGTCCAGCTCGTGGACCCACTTATCCTTCACCAGCGCCCCGAGCGGGATGCCGACGACGTTGGAGTAGATGTCAGGCAGCGCCTTGGCCTGGTTCGCCAACTGCAGGGCCTCGGGGGCCTTGGATGCCTCGTAGTAGCTGTAGGTGACCTTGGTGCCGAGCGACTCAGACTGTTTGGCCGCCCACTCGGCGTGGAACTTCTGGAAGGAGCTGAAATGGTCCCACCACTGCAGCCCGGCGCCATCGCCCCCTCCCGAACCCGAGCCGCTGCCCTGGTCATCCGAACCACAGGCAGCTAAGGCGGCTGCCATTGCGAGGGCCGAGGACCCCTGCAAGAAACGGCGTCGCGTCATTGCGGACATGAGACTTTCCTTTCGTTGAGAGCGACCTTGCTCTGGTCACGCCGGGTCATGATTTGACTGCTCCGGCGATTCCTTCGACGAAGTACCGCTGTAGGAAGAAGAAGAGAACTACGACAGGGATGATCGAGATAACGCCGGCGGCGGCCATTCCGGTCCAGTCGACCGCGTTCTCACCGACGAAGGCCTGCATGCCCACGCTCAGGGTCCGAAGCTCTGGGCGGCTGAAGGAGAACACCAGCGGCAGGAAGAACGCGTTCCACGTTGCGAGGAACGTGAGCAGGGCGACAGTGGCGGTTACCGGCATCGCCAGCGGCAACATGATGGAGAAAAAGATGCGCAGGAAGCCGGCGCCGTCCACAACGGCGGCCTCCTCGAGCTCCTTCGGCATCTGGCGGAAGTATCCGGCGTAGATCAGGATGGCCGACACGTTGGCTGCGCCGCTCAACGCCAAGATCATCCCCGTCAATGAGTCGATCACACCCAGTTGCAGGGAAACCTGGACAATCGGGATGATGGTGTAGCCGGTCGGCACGAACAGCGTCGCGATCAGGACGCCCATGAAGATCTTGGATCCCGGAAAGCTGTAGCGGCCCAGCACGTACCCGGCGCAGGCGCAGCGCACTGTGACGATGAAGACCGTCCACAAGGTGACGATCACGGTGTTGACGAGGTACCGGCCAAACCTCGCGTCCTCCCAGGCCCGGACATAGTTCTCGAACGCGAAACGACTCGGTATCAGCTCCAGGCCCGCGGCGAAGACCTCCATATTGTCCTTGAGCGAGGCCGAGACCATCCAGACGAACGGATAGACCCAGGTGATCGCCAGCACGACGAGGAAGGCGACGGCGATCCACCACGGCACCCGTCGCAGGATCCGCTGCCAACGTGGCGCCCGCAGTGGTCGGACGGCTGGTGATGAGGCACTCATGCGGAGAGGTCCTTTCTCAGCCGACGGGCAGCGTAGACACCCCAGAGCTGGATGAGCCCGATAGCAAAGACGAACGCACCGAAGAGCACCGCGGCTGCCGAGGCGTGCCCGAGCTGGGGAATCTGCGCTGCGAAGGCCCAGCGGTAGATGTAGATCTCGATGATCTCGGTACTGAAGAACGGGCCCCCACCGGTCATGGTCTGCATCAGGTCGAACGCGCGGAAGGTGTCCTCGATCGTCAGCAGCGAGATGATGATCACGAACGGTTTCAACAGCGGCAAGGTGATGTACCGGAAGATCTGCACGAAGCCGGCGCCGTCGATCCTGGCGGCGTCGAAGATCTCCTGCGGGATGGTCTGCAGCGCGGCCAGCCAGTAGATCATGGTGATTCCGAAGAACTTCCAGACGTAGACGACTGACACCGTGAACAGAGCGACGTTGGAGTCTCCAAGGAAGTTGACCCCGCCCTCGAACCCGAGGAACTTCAAGAACGAGTTGATGGGACCGCTGCTCGGATCGAGGATGAACTGCATCACGACGCCCACAATTGCCGTCGTCGTGACAACCGGCAGGAAGAACACCGTCCGGAACAGTTTCGACAACGGCAGTTTCGGGGAGTTCAGCACGATCGCGAGGAGAAAGCTCAAGATCACCCGCGCCGGGGCGACCAGCAGCATGAAGATGAGGGTGATCTTGAACGAGCTCCAGAACAGCGGGTCGGCGAAGACCGACTGGTAGTTGCTGAGACCCACAAACCTCTTCTCAGCCCCGAATCCGTTCCATTCCACGAGTGAGTACCAGTAGCTGGCGATGATCGGGTAGATCGTGTAGACGCCGTACAGCACCACGGTCGGCATGAGCAACAGCCAGACCCACAGAGTCTGGCGGCGACGCGCACTCGATCGCTGTACCGACCGGGCGAGCGCGGCGTCATCGGGCGCCTGTGCACTCGGACCGGGTTGAGCAGAAATAGTCGTCATTGACCCTCCAGCCTTTGTGATTCGTGGCGAAGCTGAGTGATACCTACGCTGGCGAACGGCTAGCGGATCTGACTGAGTGCGAATGTTCTCGGATCGCCGCCGATCCGATTCCCGCTCTCCATCGCGTCGATCGCCTCCAGCTCGTCGTCGGACAGGGAGAAGTCGAAGACGTCGAAGTTGGATCGGATTCGATCCGCCGAGTTGGATTTCGGTATCACGATGTGACCCCGTTGCAGGTGCCAGCGGAGTACCACCTGCGCCGGGGTCTTGGAGTAGCTGTCCGCGAGGGCAACGACAGTCGGGTGCTCGAGGTCTGCACCTTGGCCGAGCGGCGAGTACGCCTCAATCGCGATGGAGCGTTCCGTTGCGAAGTCGGCGACGTCGCGTTGCTGGAAGGTCGGATGGAGCTCGATCTGGTTGACCGCCGGCACCAGCTCGGTCTCGCCGAACAGCCGCTCCAGATGCTCCGCCAAGAAGTTGGACACGCCGACCGCCCGTACCCGCTGCTCCGCGTACAGCCGCTCCAGCGCCCGCCAGCTGTCGACGTAACGGTCAGCGGACGGAAAAGGCCAGTGGACCAGATACAGGTCGATCTGCTCCAAGCCGAGCCGCTCGCAGCTTTCGTCGTAGGCCACCAGAGCGTCGTCGTAGCCCTGGTTGCCGTTACGCAGTTTGGTGGTGACGAACAGCTCCTCCCGTGGCAGCCCACACGACTTGATGGCAGCTCCGACGCCGGCTTCGTTGTTGTAGGCGGCGGCGGTGTCGATATGGCGGTAGCCCGCTTCGATGGCGGTCTCGACGACGCGCTGGGCTTCCGCAGGGGGCACCTGGAAGACGCCCAGGCCGAGCTGCGGGATCGATACACCGTTATTGAGGGTGATGCTGGGACTACCGGTCATGAAATGCGTCCTCCAGGTGCGTCGGGTCAGTGCTTCGGTGATCAGCTAAGCGGTGTGAAGATCAACAACGACGCTGAAGGAAGGGGCAACGAGACATCCACCGAGAGCGATCCGTTGGCTGCCGAGACGGATGTGGCTGGCTCGAACTCCTCCAGGCCTTGCCTGGCCTTGATCGTCGCGAGCTCGTCCTCAGTGGGATCCTGCGGCGAGTTCAGTGACTTCCAGACCGTGTGGGAGTTGCTGTGGTCGGAGTCGATCCGGTAGTGCGAAATCTGGTACGCCTTGTCCTGCAGGCCCTGCACCGTGACGCTGACAGCGGTTTGGGCCTCGTCGGTCTGGTACTGGTCGTCGGTGTGGCGCCAGACCAGGGCGACGACCGTGCCGTCCTCGTGACGGGAGGCGAGGCTGTCGATCTCCTCCCGCATGCTGCTGCCGTCGGTGTCGTCCAGCTCGGAGACCTGCCACGCCGCGTTCGAGGTTGCCGCCACCCGGGTCGCGCCCATCCTGGACAACATCCGGTAGCCGTTCAGGAAGGGCTTCTCGATCCCTCCAGCCGTCAAAAAGGACCGGGTGCCTTCAAAGTAGCGCTCGCCCTCGAAGTAGAAGCTCCACGACGTGGCCTGCTCCACCGAGACGGTCTCGGTCGCGTTGAGGTCGAGAATCTTCTTCATCAGCTTGACCTGAAAGACGGGGTAGTACTCGGTGTTCTGGAACTCGTAGTTCGCATTGTCGTAGCGGCCGAAGTGGGCTGGCACCGCGGCGTCACACTCGTCGACGATGGCAGGTACCTCGCGATACTGCTCGAACTCCGCGATTGCTCGGTTGAAGCTGCGGATGTCGAAGAGCATCTTGGTCGACGACGGGTTCAGCCGCTCCCTGGCCGGAGCTCCGATCGGTGCGTACTCCCGAGTCGGGAATCGGCAACCCTTGGTGTGATAGGAGATGAAGTCCAGCGGCTCGTCGTGGGTCGATGTGTACTCCAGAAAGCCCTTCATGAACTCCAGGCCGCCACTGGTGACCGTCGGGCCACCGACCTTGCCCTGCGGAAGGACATTGCGGATGGCCTTGGCCGTCACTGTGTAGAGCTCGTTGAACTGCTCCGGGGTGACGCGCAAGTAGTAGATGTCCGGTTCGTTCCACAGCTCCCAGAGCCAGCTGGACACCTCCTCTTCACCGTAGCGCTCCAGGCAGTGGCGGGCGTCGGCCTCGATCAGGCCGGCCCACTTGGTGTAGTCCCGGGGTGGGTAGGCCCAGGTCCCAGCCTCGTAGGCGGTGTAGGTGGTCGGACTGTTGTCGAACGGGTGGTCTTCGGCCTCCGGCGGCAGCAGATCGCGCGGCGTGAAACCAAGCTCGACCAGGACGTGGTGCCCCGCGTTGACGATTGCGTCGTAGGTCTGGTCGACAATGGTGAAGTCGTAGTACGGATCGCCGTTGTCATCTTCGTGATAGACGTTGCCGGAACCCCAGTGCGGGATTCCGAAGCCGCTGCCGGAGCAGAAGACATAGTGCGGCCGGACGTAGTAGCTGTGGCCCGAGAACTCCTGGAACGTCTTCAGCAGCCGCTTGCCGGTCGGGGTGTAGGTCCAGTTGATCTCGTCGTAGCCGATGCTCTCCCAAACTCTCGTCAAGGGGCCTTGGTCAGCGGCAGCATCGATGAGGATCTCGGCACTGGTCACGTGCGGTGCATCGGGCTTGCTAGGTGCAGCAGGAGGGAACGGGCCCAGATTTCTCCGGCCGGCATGCAGATTGGCTTGGGCGGTGCTCACGTCGTCGGTCACGACCTTCCATAACTTGTTCTGCGATTGAGTTATGCAGTGCTCGGAGATCCGATCCAGATGAGGATCCGGCTCAGCGACAAGCTCTCACCTGACTCGGCACGGACTCGGTGCGCCGCTGAGGAGCCTCAGTCTTGCGGCCACCGACTCGGCTGTCAATGTCAACTGTCAACAATTTACGAAAACGATTTCCGGGGTTAGACTGTTCTGCTCTACTGGGCTCGCCCAGCTCGAGAGCCAGCCGGAAGGTCGATCCGCTCCTGACGGCAGCGCTGGAGTCAGTCGAGCCGTTCCGGGTATCGGGGGCGATAGGCTCCTGGCGCACGGGCCAGCTGGGTTCAGCGCCCCGGGCCCACGCGTCAACGATTCGAGGTGAGGGTATTGATTCCGGACGGTCTACTGCTGCCGCAGCCGAGCCAGCCCTCGCTGGGCAACGGCGTGCTGACCATCCTGCGGGAGATGATCTCCACCGGGCAGTTCACTCCGGGGCAGCACCTCAAGGAGGCCGAGCTGGCCGCAGCGCTCAACGTCAGCCGGGGTCCGGTGCGCGAGGCGCTGACGCAGTTAGAGGCGGAGGGTCACGTTGAGCTGCGGCGGCACCGTGGCGCATTCGTCAGCACCTTGACCAGAGTCGATGTTGAGGAGGTGCATACCCTGCGTACCGCAATCGAGCGCTTGGCGGGCGAGCGAGCGTGCACCCGGATGGGCGATGCGGAGTTCGCAGCGATGGACGCGGTCCTGGCCGAGATGAAAGCTGCAACGGAGGAGATCACCCCCGCGGATGCGGTCCGGCTGGATCTGTCCTTCCACGACATCATCTACGCCGCCTGTGACCATGAGCGGGTGCAGCGGGTGTGGACGTCGCTGCGCAGCCAGGTCTCGTTCTTCCTGCACATTCGCAACGTGAACTTCCCCGACTTCACCTCTGTCGGTCACTCCGAACATCTGGAGCTTCGGAACGCGCTGAGTCTCGGCGATCCGGCGGCCGCCTGTGCGGCGGTCGAGAAGCACCTGAGCGGCGCCTACGAACGACTGAAGAAGCTCGACCTTCCGGAGAAGAGCTCCTAAGCAGCCCGGCGTCCGGGCCGACACCCGAATGTGATCGGCCCGGACGCTCCAGCGGTGCTGCGTTCAGTCAAGACGGTCCGCGGTAAGAGTCACGGCTTCAAGATGATCTTGACGGCGCCGTCGGTCTTCTTCTGGAAGATGTCGTACGCGTGCGGCGCCTGGTCCAGCGGCAACCGATGGGTGGCGAAGTCGTCCACGCCCAGCGGGTCGTCGTCGGTCAGCAGGGGCAGGATGTCCGGCACCCACTTCTTCACGTTGGCTTGGCCCATCCGGAGCTGGATCTGCTTGTCGAACAGGATCATCATCGGCATCGGGTCGGCCATGCCACCGTAGACACCGCTGAGGGAGATGGTGCCGCCGCGCCGGACGATGTCTATCGCGGAGTACACGGCGGCCAGGCGGTCCACGCCCGCCTTCTCGATCAGCGGCCGCGCCACCACGTCAGGCATGTGCGAGGCCATCCGCTGGATCAGGGAGGCGCCAGGGGAACCGTGCGCCTCCATCCCCACCGCGTCGACGACGGAGTCCGGGCCGCGGCCACCTGTCATCTCGCGGATGACGTCCCCGAGGTCGTCGCTGTTCTCGTTCAGGTCGACTACCTCGATCCCACGAGCCCGGGCCCGGGCCAGCCGCTAGGGTACCAGGTCGACACCGATCACTCTGGCGATCGGCAGCGTCTGCGCGATCCGGCAGCACATGTCACCGATCGGGCCGAGGCCGAGCACGACCAGCGTGCCCCCGGCCGGGACATCGGCGTACGCCACCGCCTGCCAGGCGGTCGGCAGCACGTCGGAGAGGTAGACGAACCGGTCGTCTGATGGCCCGTCCGGCACCTTGATGTGGGTGAACTGGGCCTGCGGCACCCGCAGGTACTCCGCCTGACCGCCCGGTACCTGCCCGTACAGCTTGGAGTACCCGAACAGCGCGGCGCCACTGCCGGATTCCCGGACCTGGGTTGTCTCGCACTGGCTGAAAAGAGTCTGCTCGCACATGAAGCAGTGACCACACGCCATCTGGAACGGGATGACCACCCGGTCGCCGACGCGCAGGTCGCCCACCTCGGAGCCGACCTCCTGCACGATCCCCATCGGCTCGTGACCAAGGATGTCACCGGGATCGAGAAAGGCGCCGAGGGTTTCGTAGAGGTGCAGATCGGATCCGCAAATGTTGGTGCTGGTGATCTTGATGATCGCGTCCGTCGGCTGCTCGATCGTCGGGTCGGGCACGGTGTCCACCGACACCTTCCGCTTGCCCTGCCAGGTCACTGCTTTCATCAGTTGCTCCTTCCGTCGTCTGGGTCACTGGGTCTTGATGTCAGGCTCAGGGGTACCCCCCCAGGCCGGCGTTGTGTCAGGCGCGCAGCTGCCAGCCGACGTCGCCGGCCAGAGCGTCGGCAGCTTCTGGTCCCCACGACCCGTCCTGGTAGGTCACCACCTCTGGTCGGTCGTCACCGAGCAGCGGAGCGAAGGCGTGGAACGCTGCCTCCAGCCCAGCCGAGCTGGTGAAAAGCGAGCGGTCACCGACGATGACGTCATGCAGCAGCGAGGTGTACGGGGCCATGGCGCCCTCCGCCACGTTGGCCAAGCTGAGCGAGGTGGAGGTCTCGGCCGGAATCGGCTCCGGCCCTGGCTTCTTGACCGTCAGCTGGAGCTCGATCGCGCCGCTGCCGCTGAGGTCGAAGACCAAGACGTCAGGGGCGACGTCCGTGGCATGCACCGGACCGTCAGTGGGCTTGAAGATGAGGCTGACCCGTTGGGCGCTGTCGGCCATCTTCTTCCCGGTTCGGAGCAGGAACGGCACCCCCTGCCACCGGTCAGTGTCAATCCACAGTCGCGCCGCGACGTAGGTGTCGGTGGTGGAGTCGTCGGCCACACCCTCGGTGTCGCGGTAGCTCTGGAACTGCCCCAGGACCACCTCGTCGGGGCTCAGTGGGCGGAACGCGGAGATGACGGACTCCCGCGCGGTCTGCAGCGACTCCCCGCTCAGGTCCGTCGGTGGTTCCATCGCCACTCCGGCCGCCACCTGGAACAGGTGGGTGACCAGCATGTCCAGAGCGGCACCGGTCTCGTCGTAAAACTCGGCCCGGTCGGCGATGTCGAGGGTCTCGGGGACATCGATCTGCACCTGCTGGATGTGCTCGCCACTCCAAACGTCGGCGAACAGCCGGTTGGCGAACCGGACCAGGTGCAGGTTCTGGGTCGCCTCCTTGCCGAGGAAGTGGTCGATCCGGTACACCTGCTGCTCGTCGAGGACGCTGTGCACCAGCTCATCCAGCTGGGCGAAGCTCTCGGGTGAGACCCCGTACGGCTTCTCGTACACGACCTTGGCGTTGTCGGTGAGGTGGTGGGCCTGGAGGGCTCGGGTGGTGGCCTCGAAGGTGGAGGGCGGCGTCGCCAGGTAGTGGATGATGGCGGGGTTCTCACCGAGGTCGGACTTCGCCTCCTCGATCACCTCCAGCAGGCTGCCCGGGTCGTCGTCTCGGAAGCCGCCGCCGGCGAACAGCAGGTTGGCGCTGAAGTCCTTCCAGGCTTGCTCATCCGGTGTCTCGGCGAACTCAGCCAGCGAGTCGTAGACGCGTTGCCGGAAGTCCTCGTGCGCCACCTCTCCGCGGCCGTTGCCGACCAGCTTCCAGGTCCTCGGCAGCAGGTCCCGGGTGAACAGCTCGTAGATGGCGGGGAGCACCATGCGTTTGGCGAGATCGCCGGTGGCGCCGTAGAGGATGAAGACAGTCGGTTGCTCGTTGTTGTCGGCCACCGAGCCAGTATGTCCAGAGCGGTCCGTGGTGTGGCCGCCGGGGGCGTGGTCGCCCGCTGCTGGTGGGGGAGCAGCTAGCGCTTGAAGTTCTTGACTTTGAGGGTTTTCACCTTGTTGTCCTCGTCGAGGTAGCGCAGGTCGAGCCCGACGACAACCGGCGTACTGGTCGTCGGGAGCTTCGACGTTCCGGTTCCGGCCGGAGGATGGTTCGACGGGGGCTGGGTGGACGGGGCTGGCGCGCCGCCGGGCGACGCGCCATCCTTGCCGGCAGCGGACCAGCCGGCCAAGGAGGCGCCGACCAGCGCTGCTGCGCCGACGGCGGCCAGAAGCCATCTCATGGGGGAAGTCTATGCCGGTGGTCAACGGGTGGACTGGCTGCGACCGGGTAGAGCCGAGGGCATGGACCAGATCCCCTCAGTCTCCTGCTGGCTCACCGACATGGACGGTGTCTTGGTGCACGAGCAGCGTGCCATCCCAGGTGCTGCCGACTTCATCGCCGCGCTCCAGCAGCACGGCCGGCCGTTCCTGGTGCTGACCAACAACTCGATCTACACCGCGCGGGACCTGCGGGCTCGGCTGCGGGACAGCGGTATCGACCTGCCGGAGGAGTCGATCTGGACGTCGGCCCTGGCGACCGCGAAGTTCCTCGCCGACCAGAGCGCCGGTGGCTCCGCCTACGTGATCGGCGAAGCGGGACTGACGTCGGCCTTGCACGAGGCAGGCTTCGTGCTGACCGAGCGCGACCCCGATTACGTGGTGCTGGGTGAGACGCGGACCTACTCCTTCGAGGCGATCACCACTGCCATCCGGTTGCTGGAGCGGGGAGCACGGTTCATCGCCACCAACCCGGATGCCACCGGCCCGTCGCCGGAGGGGCCGCTGCCGGCGACCGGCTCCGTGGCGGCGTTGATGACCCGGGCCACCGGTGTGGCGCCGTACTTCGTCGGCAAGCCGAACCCGCTGATGATGCGGTCGGCCCTGAACCGGATCGAGGCGCACTCGGAGTCGACGGTGATGGTGGGCGACCGGATGGACACCGACGTGATCGCCGGGATCGAGGCAGGTCTGCGCACCGTCCTAGTGCTCACCGGGTCGACCCGCGAGGAGCAGGTGGGTACGTTCCCGTACCGGCCGACCAGGGTGGTCGCCTCCATTGCGGACCTGGTGAGCTCGGTCGGTGCTCTGGCTCCCGCCGACGGCGGCGCCGTTGCCGTCTAGGTGTGAGCCGCTTCGGGTTCTTGGCGATACTGGTGCATCAGCTCGTCTGCCACGGTGACCAGCGACTCTATCAGCTCAGCAGGCTCCAGCACCTCCACCAGCCGGCCGAAACCGGCGAGCACAGCGGCTCCGCCACGAACTGACCGGAGCCGACCTTCGACCACCGTGGTGGCGCCTTCGGCCCGGGTCTGGGCGGGACCGGTCAGCTGGCTGCTCAGGCTGTTCAGGACCAGCTCGACGAGCTCGGTCGATACCCGCAGCCGGGTCGGCGTGCCCGTTTCGTTGCCGTACGCGGTCCGCATGGTCCGCCACAGCCCGCGCAGGTCGAGGTCTGGCGGTCGGCTGCTGGCCTGGTCGAGCACCCGCACGGCGGTGATCCGTGACACCCGGTACGACCGGGACGATCCGCGGTGCCCCGCCACCAGGTACCACGTCCCCGCGGCGAGCAGCAGCCCGTACGGGTCGACGGTTCGGACACCGGCACGGCTGACGTCCTTTGGTGTGTAGCCGATCCGGAGCCGCCGGTCATCGAAGACAGCGCGTTGCACCACCTCGAGGAAGGGCAGCGGAGCTGGGTCGGACGTCCATCCGGCAGCGTCCACCACGATCCGCTCGCCAGCATGGCTCACCTGCCGGTGTTGGTCATCGGGCAGCGCTGCCGACAGCTTGCGCAGCGCCGAGGCCAGTGGGCCTTCCAGACCCAGCCGGCCCAGGGTGTGCTGCGCGCCGGTCAGGAAGAGGGCGCGCGTCTCCTCGGCGGTGAGGTCCTCCAGGTGCGGCCGGTAGCCGGGGACAAGGGCGAAACCCCCGTTGCGCCCACGCTCGGCATAGACCGGGATGCCTGCTGTGGACAGCGCCTCGATGTCACGCAGCACGGTACGTCGATCCACCTCCAACCGGCGCGCCAGCTCAGCGGCGGTGATCCGGCCGTGACGCCGCAGCAGATCCATCAGCAGCAACAGGCGGTCGGCTCGCATGCGTCCAAGACTCCCAGATATATACGACACCAGATGTCATCTTCTGGGCCCCATCCTGGTGGGGAGGTCGCATTCGGCGGCCGCAGCCAAGGAGACGAACATGGACCTGCCCGACCTGCGTACCCCGCTGTCCCAGGCACAGGACTGGGTGGCCACCCTGATCGACGGTGTTCGGCCCGAGCAGCTGGGTGACCCGACGCCCTGCGACGACTTCGACGTCCGCACCCTGATCGGACACCTCTATGCCGGAGCCGGTCGAGTCCGTCGGATGGGCGACGGCGGCAACGCTTTGGAGGAGCCGTTCGTGGTGACCGACCTGGCTGATGAGGACCTTGCCGGCGGCTACCGGGCCCGCTGCCACGCCGCCCAGCAAGCCTGGCGCGACGATGCCAAGCTCACGGTCATGGTGCAGGCGCCGTGGGGCGAGGTGCCGGGCGCGCTCGCTCTCGCCGGTTATCTGATCGAGGCGCTCACCCATGGCTGGGACCTGGCGGTGGCCACCCGTCAGAACGCGGAGGCAGATCCAGTGCTGGCCGGCCTTGCTCTGGACGCGGCCCGCCGAGCCCTCCCGGAGCACCCGCGCGGCGGTGCTGTGCCGTTCGCTCCAGTGGTGCCTTCCGCGGCCGAGGCGGGACCGACCGAGATGCTGGCGAACTGGATGGGACGGCGCGCGGTGGTGGCGGCCAGTCAGTCCGCCAGCGCCCGCAGATAGCGGGTGGTGACGAACCGTTGCGTCACCGAGGTCAGCGTGCCGCCGGCCCGAGCCAGCAGAGACACCGGCCGGGAGAAGGCGGTGATGATCATGACCACTGTGTCGTCGCTGCGGTGCTCGATCACGAACGCCTCCTCGCCGGTCGCAGGGTGGCCGGGCAGCGTGCCGTACGCGAAGCCTTGCCGAGTCGGCTCGTCCACCAGGTACACCACCTTGACCGGCGCCTTCAGGGCCAGCGCCTTGACGCCCAGGAGGAGGTTGGCCACCACACCATCGGTGATCCGGGCGGCCGACGGGACCACCCCGACCCCGGCGCGCCGGTGCATCTGCCAGCTGAGCAGCTCGTCGGCGGCCCGCCGGAAGCAGGCTGATCCAGTCCCGAGGGCGGCTTCTCGTCGTACCTGGTGGTATCCCCCCGGCAGCTCACCCCGGGTCCGGCCAACCTCGGGGTAGGTGAGCGGGGCGGCCGAGAGCCGGGCTGCCTGCTGCGGTGACAATGTGGCATCCATGACCCGCATTGTTGCCGAACCGGCCGGGAGTAGGTTGGCCAGGGCAACCACGCGACCGACGCCGGAGGAGACCTGTTGAACATCCCACCGGAGTCCTATGTGGAGGTCCCCGCCGAGCAGATGCAGTCCTTCGGTGCCCAGCTCGCCGCAGCGGCGGGTCTTCCAGACGTACGGGCGCAGCTGCTGGCCGACCTGCTGGTCGGCAACGACCTCCGGGGGGTGTTCAGCCACGGCACCGCGCAGCTGGCCACCTATGCCCGGCTGATGCGGGACGGGGTGCTGAACAGCGATCCGCAGCCACGGGTCGTACGAGAGACGGCGTCGAGCCTGCTGGTGGACGGCGACGGCGGGCTGGGCTACTTTCCGGCGTACCTCGGCGCCGAGCGGTTGATCCGCAAGGCCCTGGACAGCGGCGTGGCCGTCCTTGTCACCCGCAACCACGGCCATTTCGGTGCGGCCGGCCTCTACTCGCGGATGACGCTGGACTATGACCTGCTCTGCTTCGTCACCTCAGGGCATCAACTGGCTCTGGCGCCCGGAGACCCCGTCTATGGCGCAGCCGGTGGCTCGCCGATGTCCTTCAGCGCGCCGACCGCCACGGAGGACCCGCTACTGCTGGACTTCGGCGCCATGCACGACCTGTACGACGACTCCCCCCACCGGGACTCGATCGCAGCCCAGGCGCCGGGCATCGTGCACCGTGCCATCGGGCTGGGCGCGGTCTGCCAGGCATGGGGCGGCCTGCTCGCCGGCGTGCCGCTCGACCCGGACCGGGCAGACCGGAGCTTCCCCGGTGCCAACCAGGGCTCGCTGATGATGGCGTTCCGCATCGACCTGTTCCTGCCGGCTGACCAGTTCAAGGCCGAGATGGACCGTTACGTCCGCGCCGTGTCAGGTCTGGAGTCGTTCGCGGACGGACAACGGTCGTTCCTGCCGGGCGGCATCGAGGCAGAGCGGTTCCGGAGCTACTCCCGCAACGGGATCCCGGTCGGGGAGGCACACCAGGCGACGCTCGAGTCGGTGGCCGAGGAGTTCGGGCTCGCGGTGCCCTGGGACCGGTGAAAGCAGCATCAGCGCTGCCAGCCGTCGTCGGTGATCGGACGGATCTGGGAGTCGGGTAGCCAGCGGATCAGCACCGTGCCGCGGATGGCGATCGCCACCTGCGCCTCCCAGCCGCTCTCGCCGCGCCGCCAGCACAGCAGCAGACCGGGATAGACATAGCCGCCGCTCATGGTGGCCCAGACATGCCGTACCCGCGGTGTCCGCGTCGACGGCGACTTCATGGCCGGGGAGTGGGGTCCCGCACCGAGCTGAGCCGCTCCGCCTCCACCCACTGCACCGCCAACGCGTCGTCGAACGGGGCCGCCACGACCAGGGCCAGCCAGCCGGTGGTAATGGCGTGATGCTCGGGCGTGTGCTGCCAACCCACCACGACCCCCGGCGCCGGGGCGCCGTACTGCCCGCGCTGGTGCACCCAGACGTGCTGCGCGTCGGGTGGGATCGGATGGTGGCCCACGAGGCAACCATACAGCTGAATCGAACAGATGTTCCCATCGCACGACACACTGTGACCGCGGGTTGGCGCCGGAGGTAGGGCTTAGCTGGGGGTGGGCTGGTGCCGGGGCATCAACATGACAGCGCCCAACATGACGACGGCGGTGATGGACGCCGCAACGAAGACCTGGCCGATGGCTACGTCCAGGGCGGCTGCGGGGACATCGGCGGCGGTACCGGAGGCATGCGCGCCGACCCGCTGGCTCAGGGAGGCGTTGACGATGGCACCGAAAACCGCGATGCCCAGGGCGCTGCCCATTGACCGGGCGAACATGTTGGTGCCCGTGACCACGCCGCGACTCTCCCAGTCCACCGTGGACTGGGCTGCAACGAGCGTCGGGCTCGCCACCAGGCCCATCCCGAGGCCGACGACGAAACAGGTCAGAGCAACCTGCAGGACCGGGCTGCCGGCGCCGAGCAGCAACAGCAGTCCGGCCCCGGCCAGGGTCAGCACCGAACCGATCAGCGCGGTGGTACGGAAGCCGAGCCGAAGGTAGATCCGTCCAGCCAGCGACGCGGACAAGGGCCAGCCGACTGTCATGGCGGCGAGGGCGAAGCCGGCCACGAGCGCACTGGTGCCGAGCACTCCCTGGGTGAACAGCGGCACGTACGAGGTCAGCCCGATCAGCATCACCCCGACGGCGAGGCTGACCAGATTGGTGCTGTTCAGCAGCCGCCGGCGGAACACCCACCCGGGCAGCACCGGCTCGGCGGCGCGTCGCTCGACCAGTACGAACACCGCGGCGACCGCGGCACCGCCGGCGAGAACGCCGATGCTGGGCAGCGAGTCCCAGTCCCACAAGACACCGCCCTCCAGCAGGCCGAGGATGATCAGCGAGCTGCCGACGGTCAGCAGCGCAGCACCGAGGTAGTCGATCTTGTGTGCCGTTTTGGCAATGTCCTCGTGGAACCGCCGAGCCACCATCCAGGCGGCCATGGCAGCGAGCGGGATGTTGACATAGAAGATCCAACGCCAGCTGAGGTAGTCGGAGAAGACGCCGCCGAGGGTGGGGCCGACCAGGGAGGAGACGGCCCAGACGCTGGCGACGTACCCCTGCACCTTGGCTCGTTCGGCCACCGTGTACAGGTCGCCGATCATCGTCATGCTGGTTGGTTGCACCGCTCCAGCGCCGAGGCCCTGGATGGCGCGGGCAATGATCAGCACCGGCATGCTCCAGGCCACGCCGCAGAGCACCGAGCCGAGGGCGAAGGCGGCGATGCCGGTCAGCATGATCGGCTTGCGCCCGAGCTGGTCGGAGAACTTGGCATAGATCGGCACCGACACGGCTTGGGCCAGCAGATAGATGGAGAACAGCCACGGGAAGTGAACGAAGCCACCGAGGTCGTTCACGATCGACGGTACGGCGGTGGCGAGGATGGTGGCGTCGATCGCGACCAGACCCATGCTCAGCATGATCGCCAGCAGCACCGGCCCGCGCTCGGACCGCAGGCCTACGTCGGCCCGGCTGATCTGCTGCTGCACCATGAGTTCGCAACCTCCGACTGGAGAGGAACATTCCCTGCCTAACCACCGAATCGTCCCAGCAACGCGTGACCGGCTGACGCCTGGGGAGCGACGGTGGACCTCGCGCTGCAGTCAACCCGGCAAGGAAATGCGACGACACTGACTCGCTAGCCGGGTCGAAGTGTTTGCACTCTCCATGGTGGAGTGCTAAAACTGACTTAGCACTCTCCCTGTGAGAGTGCCACCTCACAAGCGGTGAGATCGTCTCAGATCGTCCGTCGCGGGCACCGTTTGGGGGCTGTTCATCCAAGCCAACTAGTCGGCGGCTTCGCCGCCTGCACGCGGGAGGACTCGCGGAGTAATGTCAAAACTCATTCAATTCAACACTGAGGCACGACGCGGTCTCGAGCGGGGCATGAACCAGCTCGCTGACGCCGTGAAGGTCACCCTCGGCCCCAAGGGCCGCAACGTCGTCCTGGAGAAGAAGTGGGGCGCCCCCACCATCACCAACGACGGCGTGTCGATCGCCAAGGAGATCGACCTCGAGGACCCGTACGAGAAGATCGGGGCCGAGCTTGTCAAGGAAGTTGCCAAGAAGACCGACGACGTCGCCGGTGACGGAACCACCACCGCTACCGTGCTCGCTCAGGCGCTGGTCCGTGAGGGCCTGCGCAACGTGACCGCCGGCGCCAACCCGATGGGCCTCAAGCGGGGCATCGAGAAGGCCGTCACCGCCATCGTCGAGCAGCTGGCCGCCACCGCCACCGATGTCGAGACCAAGGAGCAGATCGCGGCCACCGCCTCTGTCTCTGCCGGTGACACCAGCGTCGGCGAGATCATCGCCGAGGCGATGGACAAGGTCGGCAAGGAAGGCGTCATCACCGTTGACGAGTCCAACACCTTCGGCCTCGAGCTCGAGCTCACCGAGGGCATGCGGTTCGACAAGGGCTACATCTCCCCGTACTTCGTGACTGACACGGAGCGGATGGAGACCGCCCTGGACGACCCGTACGTGCTGATCGTCAACTCCAAGATCTCCACCCTCAAGGACGTGCTTCCGGTCCTGGAGAAGGTCATGCAGTCGGGCAAGCCGCTCGTCGTGATCGCCGAGGACGTCGACGGCGAGGCGCTGGCCGCCCTGATCGTCAACAAGATCCGCGGCACCTTCAAGTCCGTAGCCGTCAAGGCGCCGGGCTTCGGTGACCGTCGCAAGGCCATGCTCGGCGACATCGCCATCCTCACCGGTGGCCAGGTGATCTCCGAGGAGGTCGGCCTCAAGCTCGACGGCGTCGGTCTGGAGCTGCTCGGCCGGGCTCGCCAGGTGCTGGTCACCAAGGACGAGACGACCATCATCGAGGGTGGCGGTGACTCCGACCAGATCGCTGGCCGCGTCACCCAGATCCGCGCTGAGATCGAGAACTCCGACTCCGACTACGACCGCGAGAAGCTGCAGGAGCGGCTGGCCAAGCTGGCCGGCGGCGTTGCCGTGATCAAGGTCGGGGCTGCCACCGAGGTGGAGCTCAAGGAGCGCAAGCACCGGATCGAGGACGCTGTCCGCAACGCCAAGGCTGCCGTCGAAGAGGGCATCGTCGCTGGTGGTGGCGTGGCTCTGGTCCAGGCTGCCGAGGTCGCCTTCGGGAACCTCCAGCTGGAGGGTGACGAGGCCGTCGGTGCGGCCATCGTCAAGTCCGCGGTGGAGGCACCGCTGCGTCAGATCGCCATCAACGCCGGCCTCGAAGGCGGCGTAGTGGTGGAGAAGGTCAAGGGCCTGCCTGCAGGCCACGGCCTGAACGCCGCAACCGGAGTGTATGAGGACCTGCTCGCCGCCGGCGTGCCGGACCCGACCAAGGTGACCCGCTCGGCGCTGCAGAACGCAGCCTCGATCGCCGCCTTGTTCCTCACCACTGAGGCCGTCATCGCCGACAAGCCGGAGAAGGCACCCGCCGCTCCTGGTGGCGACCCGGGCGGCATGGGCGGCATGGACTTCTAGGTCCTGCCCCTCAACTGAGCTCGGCTCAGCCGAACGCCTGCGTTGGCGGTCCCTTCGGGGGCCGCCAACGTGCGTTTCAGGGCACGCCACGCGGACTGCGGCGCGCGGCGGGCCGATGGATCAGCGATAGGACAAGATGGCCCTGTGACCACGCTGATCCCCGTTGTGGATGGGCACAACGATCTGCCCTGGGCCATGCGCCAGGTGGGCTACGACTTCGATGCCGTGGACATCGCGGTCCAGCAGCCGCAGCTGCACACCGATCTGCCTCGGCTGCGCGCCGGCGGGATGGCCGCCCAGTTCTGGTCGGTATTCGTGCCGTGCAGCCTGACCGGTCAGCAGGCCGTGACCGCGACGTTGGAGCAGGTCGACGCGGTCTACGCGATGATCACCCGCTATCCCGACGACCTGGTGCTGGTGACCGGTGCCGATGGGATTGAGCAGACCCTGGCCGAGAGCCGCCAGATCGCGAGCTTGATGGGAGCCGAGGGCGGCCACTGCATTGACAGCTCGCTGGGCACCCTGCGGTCGCTCTACCGGCTTGGAGTCAGGTATCTCACCCTGACCCACAACCAGAACACTCCGTGGGCGGACTCGGCCACTGATGCGCCAGGTGTGGGTGGGCTGAGCCCCTTCGGTCGCGAGGTGGTCCGCGAGATGAACCGGCTGGGCATGCTGGTCGACCTGTCCCACGTCGCCCCCAGCACCATGCGGCACGCGCTGGAGACCTCGGCGGCGCCGGTCATCTTCTCCCACTCCTCCGCGCGAGCGGTCTGTGACCACCCGCGCAACGTTCCCGATGACGTGCTGGCCGACCTTGCTGCCAACGGCGGCACCTGCATGATCACCTTCGTCCCCGGATTCGTCAGCCCGGAGGTGCGAGCGTGGGGCCGGGAGGTCAATGCCGCAGCAGAGCTTGCCGGCGTTGACATCCGCGACCTGGCAGCCATGGACACCTTCACCCAGACCTACCCCACCCAGCCGCCGAAGGCGAGCCTCGCCGACGTGGTGGCTCACTGCGAGCATGTCCGTGAGGTGGCCGGTATCGACCACATCGGCATCGGTGGTGACTACGACGGCGTGACCAGCGTTCCGGACGGGCTCACCGACGTGTCGACGTACCCGGCGTTGTTCGAGGCGCTGCGGGAGCGGAACTGGTCCGATGATGACCTGGCCAAGATAGGACACCGCAACATCACCCGGACCTTCCTGGAGGCGGAGCAGGTGGCCGTCGAGCTACGTCAGCAGCGGCCGCCGTCCATCGCGACTATCGAGCAGCTGGATGGCGGGAAACTGGATGGCGGGCCGCTGGAGGGCGGGCGGTTGGATCCCGAGCAGCTGGACAGCGAGCCGCTGGACGGGAGCGAGGGCGAGCGGCCGTGAGCGGTCTGCTGGAGGTGATCGCGCTACACGCCGCCGATGCGGAACGGGCTGAGGCCGGCGGGGCGGACCGGGTGGAGCTGGTGGGATCGATGGAGTTCGGCGGTCTGTCTCCGGAGCCGGCCCTGGTCGGCCAGGTACGCCGGGCCACCAGCCTGCCGATCCGGGTCATGCTGCGGCTGCGGGAAGGGTTCGGTACCGATGGCGGCGAGGTGGCACGGCTTCGCGGTCTGGTCGACGCCTACCAGTCCGTCGGCGCCGACGGGGTGGTACTCGGGTTCCTGAACGCACACACCGACATCGATGCCGACGTGGTCCGCGAGATCGTCGGCGAGCCGGACTTCGGCTGGACCTTCCACCGCGCCGTCGACTCCTGCTTCGCCACGGACCGGGCCTGGCGGACACTCGCCACCCTCCCTGGGCTCGACCAGGTCCTCACCGCCGGGTCGGCGCGGGGCGTCACCGAAGGCCTGGATGAGCTGGTGCAGCGCGCCCGTACCGACGAGTTCGCCCGGTCCGTGATCATGGCCGGCGGCGGCCTGCTTGCCGAGCACGTGCCCTGGCTGGCACGGGCCGGTGTGCGCGCCTTTCACATCGGCTCCTCGGCTCGGCCGGGCGGGTCGTGGAAGGCCTATGTCGACGCTGATCTGGTCGGCAGCTGGCGAACATTGGTCGACGACTCGGTACGCAGGGGTGCGCCGGCGCCGTGACCATCTACATCGACGCTCCGGACTGGCCCGGCCACGGCCGGCTCTGGTCGCACCTGGTCAGCGACGTGTCGTACGACGAGCTGCACGAGTTCGCCGCTGGGCTCGGTATCCCGCAGCGGGCGTTCGAGCGGGACCACTATGACGTGGTAGCGGAACGGCACGCCGAGGCGTTGGCTGCCGGGGCGCAGCTGGTCACGTCACGGGAGATCGTCGGGCTGCTGCACCGGGCCGGTTTGCGGCGGCGCAAGGACTCCCGGCTCGGGCCGCTGGGCTGAGCAACTACTCGATGACTGACCACAGCACCCCAGCCGTCGATGACTCGCTCCAGGCGATCTCCATGGATTCGGGGCCGCGGATCTGGCCGGAACCCTTACGTGCAGGCGATGTGGTGACCGTGGTGGCGCCCAGCGGACCGTCCGATGCCGACCGTATCCGCGCTGGAGCGGAGATCCTGCGGTCTTGGGGGTTGGAGGTCCGGTATTCCCTCCACGCGCTGGGTACGCCTGCGCCGGGCCCGCAGCAACGGCTGAGCTACCTGTCCGCCGACGACCCCGCCCGGGCCGACGACTTCACGGCCGCGTGGACCGATCCGGCAACGTCTGCGATCTGGGCGGCCCGCGGTGGCTACGGTGCTCAGCGGATGGTCGACATGATCAACTTCGACGCGTTGCGGTCCGCAGGTGTCAAGCACTTGATCGGGTTCTCCGACATCACAGCGCTGCATGCCAGGCTGGGCCGTGAGCTCGGGCAGGTGACGGTACACGGACCGGTCGTAGGATCCTTGGCGCAGCTGACCGACACACCGAGCGTCACCCAGCTACGCAGATTGATCATGAAGCCAGCCCGGCGCGGTACCGTGCTCAGCCGTGGAGCTGCCCTGGTATCGGGCAGGGGAGAGGGGCGGCTGATCGGCGGCAATCTCAGCCTGGTCGCCAGCGACATCGGGGTGGAACCGATCCCGACGGAGGCCTGCATCGCCGTCTTCGAGGACGTTGGGGAGGACAGCTACCGGGTCGACCGGATGCTGACCCAGCTGTTGCGGTCCGGCTGGTTCGACTCCGTCGTCGGTGTAGTGGTGGGGGACTTCACCGAGTGCGATGACGCCGCTCTGGTCGCCCAGGCAGTTGCAGACCGTCTCGGTGATCTTGGTGTACCTGTGCTGTGGGGTGCCACCGTTGGCCATGGTGACCGTAACCTTGCGCTCCCGCTGGGGGCCCAGGTGTGCTTGGACGCCGACTTCCAGCAAGCGGTGCTCACGCTGTGCTGACAAGGCCCCACCGACGGCGATGATGCCTACGCCGCCAGCACGGCTGGCAGATCGCGAGAATGTACGACGACCAGGGAGGTAACCGCCCGGGTCAGGCAGACGTACAGGCGGCGTAGCCCGGTTACCTCGTCAGGCTCGCCGGCAACGATGTCGTGCGGTTCCAGCAGCACCACATGGTCGAACTCCAAGCCCTTGGCCAGCGATGCCGGCACCAGCTCCACCCGAGTCGCGAATGCCTGCGCCTCCTCGCCGAGCACGTCGAAGCCGATCGGCTGGGCTTCCAACGCCGTACGTACCGTGGCGACTGCGGCATCCGCGACGATCACGCCGACCGTCCCTTCATGATCAAGAGCCGCGCGGACGGCTTGGACCAGTCCGGTCATTGTTGCCGAGCCTCGACGCAGGTCCAGCTCGCCGCGGTGCCGCCGTACCGAGTGCGGCGGCCGCAGCCCCGGCGCGATGGTGGGCAGCAGCCGCGCCGCGAAGTCGATCACCGCGCCGGGCACCCGGAAGCCGGCGACCAGCTCCTCGATCACCGTATCGGGCTGACCGAGGTGGTCCAGTGACTCGCGCCAGGATCGGGTACCCCACGGCGTGGTTGCCTGAGCCAGATCTCCCAGCACTGTCACCGAACCGGTGCTGGCTCGGCGCCCGACGGCACGAAGCTGCATCGGCGAAAGGTCCTGGGCTTCGTCCAGGATGACGTGACCCAGGCTCGGCGTGCGGTTCAGCAGATCGGCTGCCTCGTCGATCAGGACCACATCGGCCAAGGACCAGCTGGTCGCCGCGACCGACCTGGCCGGCTTACGGCTGAGGATCGCGCGCTGTTCGTCAGCGGTCAGGATCCCCTCGGCTGACCGCGCCAGGAAGTCCGCATCGGTGAGCAGCTTCAAGATCAGCTTCGCCGGGTCGAGTGGTGGCCACAGCTGGTCGGCGTACGCCTTCACCGGACGGCTGCGGGCCACCGCGTTCTGCACCCGATCATCGGGGGAGTCGCCGGACGCCTCCATCCGGAGCAGCACCCGGTGCGCGAGGCGCTGGGGCAGCATCGCGCGGCCAGCCTCATAGCGGACGCCTCGGGTCTTCAGCTCCTCGACGATCTCGTCCGCTACATATCCCGGAACGCGCCATTGGTGTGCGCCGCGGGGGACAACCAGCGGGGTCGATGCGGTACCGAGGTGGCCCCAGACCGCTCGGCGCAGCACCTCGGCCATCCGGGCGTCCCCCTTGACCAGGGCTGCCGGGACCAGGTCGAACCCCTTGATGGTGATCTTGGTGGCCGAGCTGACCAGCGAGGTAATGGTGGCCTGGCTGGCATCGATCTCGCCCAGAGCCGGCAGCACATCGGCGATGTAGGAGAGGAAGCTGTCGTTCGGGCCGACCACCATCACACCGGACCGGGACAGCTGATCCCGAAACGCATACAGCAGGTACGCCGCCCGGTGCAGGCCCACAGCGGTCTTCCCGGTGCCGGGCGCCCCCTGGACACACAGGGACTGGGCCAGCCCGGCTCGTACGATGCTGTCCTGCTCGGGCTGGATGGTGGCCACGATGTCGCGCATCGGGCCGGTCCGGGGGCGCTCGATCTCTGACTCCAGGATCTGGGAGTCGACCTGGGAGGTTTCGCGAACCAGGTCCTCGTCCTCGAATGCGGTCAACCGGCCGGAGTGGAACCCGAACCGACGTCGCAGCCGTACCCGCATGGGGTCACCGGGCCGCGCCTGGTAGAAGGGCAGCGACATTCCCGCCCGCCAGTCGATCACCATCGGCTCACCGCCCGCCTCACCCACCACATGACGGCGTCCGATGTAGAGCACCTCATCGTGCTCAGCTCCCAAACCGGCGTCGTAGTCCAGCCGGCCGAAGAACAGTGGCACAGTCGGGTCGTCCTCGAGCGCCTTCATCCGGCGGTAGAGCACCTGCTTGAGATGCTCGGTGGAGACGCGGTCGCCGCCTTGGGCCTGGAGGCTGGCAGTGTGCTCCCGCATCCTGCGCAGCGCCGCCCGGGACTCGATGAGGTGCTGGCGTTCGGAGCTGAGGACGTCGGTGTCGTCGGAATCGGGCATGCAAAGCTCTCCGATGCAACTCGGCGGGTGTCTGGGGGCGAGGGGCCACGTTACACGCCCACACCTCGGCCGTCCACAGGTTTGGATCTTGGGTAGTGGGTCAGTTCGAATCAAGCTCAAGCTGTCGGAGCCGATCCATGGTGTCTTCGAAGCCCCAACCTTCAGCGATCCCTCCCATTGACAACCCGGAAGAAGTAGACCTCCGCCACGTTTGTGAAGCGGCGTCCCGTGGGCGGTTGACCAGGCCAGGTGCCAGAATGGGTGCCGGAGCAAGCGAACCTGCCAACCACAGTCTCACCCTCGGCGACTAGTTGGACGATGCGCATGCGCACGTTACTGAACGAGGCCAAGAAGGGCCCCACCCACTGATGCGCTATCGGAGCGAGTTGGGGCGTGTACAACTCATCGAGAACGCTGACGTTGCCGGTGTTCATCACCTCGTTGATGAGCCGCCGCACGATCTCCTTGGGATCAGGATTGGACATGGCGCTCCTCACAGATAGGGGGCTAGGTCGCGCGGGGTGCGTACATGATCACCGCTACTCCGATTAGGCAGAGCAAAGCACCCGCGAGGTCGTACCTGTCGGGGCGGAACCCATCAAGGATCATCCCCCACGCCAGTGATCCGGCTACGAATACCCCGCCGTAGGCCGCCAAAATCCGGCCGAAATGCGGGTCGGGTTGAAGGGTGGCGACGAAGCCATAGAGGCCGAGGGCGATCACCCCAAGTCCCGCCCATAGCCAGCCACGGTTCTCACGGACCGCCTGCCAGACCAGCCATGCGCCGCCGATCTCGGCGACGGCCGCAAGCACGAACAAAAGCACGGACCGAATGATCGTCATGAGCCCAGCCTGCCAGCCCCATAGCTCCAGCAGTGCAGCCATCTGGTAGGGGTTAGTTCGAGCCGAGTCATTGCGACAGATGTCAATCCCATGGGGAGAGAGCGGGGACGCTCGTATGTCGCTAAGCCCAACACTGGTAGCGTTGTGGAGGGATTCCATCGAACAAAGCGGCGTGCCAGGCGACGACTCGGATCCATTCGCGTGAAGCCGAATGAAATGCTCAATCGCCCTTTGGCGTCCCCCAACCCCGCAGTGCGGCCTTGCGCGCAATCTCTGACCGCTGCTCAGGTGTCAATTTATCGGCCCGCGCCTTGCCGCCTTCAAGTCCACCCTTTGCGGCCCAGGGCCACGCGCTGCCGGGTCTTCCCCGTCGTCTATCGGTTCGGGCTTGTCCTCGTCTACGGAGTCCGCCCATGATGGACGCAGCGAGCGCATTCAGGTCGGTTGGGTGTTTGCGTGAGCGGTCAGGCATGACTCCATTCGTCCCACGGTCCGAGCGGGCGTCAGGATCGTCCGATTCACTGACCCACTACCGGACCGCGATAACTGTCCAGGAATCGTCCCCTCATCAGCGCCGCCTCACTGGCTCCACGCCTGGAGGCGGGTGGGCTGGCTCGATGAGGGGACGATTTCTGGACTATCGCCCGATACCTCGGCCCACCCACGATGAGCCGTACGGCATGCTGAGCCGTGCACCCGGAAAGGCACCATGCCCCCTGACCACATGACCCCTGACCACATGATCCCCGACGACATGACCCCCGACGACATGACGACTGACGACATTCACCGGCCCACATTCCCGATCCCAGACGACCCGGCGGACCGGCCCCGCAGATCCCGGACCGCGGTGCGGGTCATCATGGTCAACGCCAGCGACGAGGTGCTGCTGTTCGAGGACAGTGACCCGGGCCTGCCCGAGTTCCGTTGGTGGGTGACACCTGGCGGCGGGATCGACCCCGGAGAGACCGAGGTGGAGGCAGCGGTGCGGGAGGTGGCCGAGGAGACCGGGTACGTGATGCCGCCGGCGGACCTGCTCGGGCCGGTCGCGCGGCGCCACGTCGTCCACGGCTACTCCGACCAGGTGCTGGAGCAGACGGAGGCGTTCTTCTTCGCCCGGGTGGGCGAGTTCGATGTCGACATCACCGGTCACACGGTCGAGGAGCAGCTCACCTTGCAGCAGAGCAGATGGTGGCCGAAGGAGGAGCTGGCTGTCACCACCGCCTGGATCTGGCCAGCGGAGCTGGTCGAGCTGTGGGATCTTGCTCAACAGCCGAGCGGGTGGCCTCTCGACCTAGGGGTCCAGGAGGAGTCCACCCTGGCAGCTGGCGCAGTGACCCGGGAAGGCTGACCTCAGCCGGCCGCGGACCTGGTGAGGTCGAGACTCTCCGTCACCGGCAGCTCCAGCTCTATCGACGCCGCCGGCATCGTGGGCATGGGACGGCGTGGCTCTCGAACCCCCGCGCCACCGTCGAGATCGTCTGGGAAGGGTGGCTCCCCGAAGCGGCCACCCCGCTGCGTGCGGAGCCGACTGCGCGCAGCTAGCGCGGCGCGATGCTGCTGTTCGAGCTTCTTTGCGGCTCGGCGGGCGCGTCGCTTGGTGACGGCGGCCATGGCTCCTCCTCAGCTGTGGGTGCCACCGAGCGTACGCGCGGATCAAGCCGCCGTCACCCCTTCCGCCGAGGAGGCCCGGGACAGGTCAGTCCGGCGCGACGGCGTCCTCGGCGTCCAGGATCCGGTAGGCGTAGCCCTGCTCGGCCAGGAACCGCTGCCGATGCTGGGCGAAGTCGGCGTCGACGGTGTCCCGGGCGACTACCGCATAGAACCTCGCACTGACCCCGTCTTCCTTGGGGCGGAGCAGCCGGCCGAGCCGCTGCGCCTCCTCCTGGCGGGAGCCGAAGGCCCCTGAGACCTGGATGGCGATCTGGGCACTGGGCAGGTCGACGGAGAAGTTCGCCACCTTGCTCACCACCAGCAGGTCGATCTCACCGGACCTGAACTCCTTGTACAGCTTCTCCCGCTGCCGGACTGTGGTGTCCCCCTTGATCAGCGGCGCACCCAGCCGCTCGGACAGGTCGTCGAGCTGGTCCACGTACTGCCCGATCACCAGGGTCGGCAGTCCTTTGTGTTTGGCCACCAGGTCCACCACGACATCGGTTTTGGAGTCCGCGCTCGAGGCCAGCCGGTACCGTACGTCGGGCTCGGCCACTGCGTACGTCATCCGCTCCGCATCGGTCAGCGTGACCCGGACCTCGACGCAGTCAGCTGGGGCGATGTAGCCCTGTTGCTCGATGTCCTTCCACGGGGCGTCGTACCGCTTCGGCCCGATCAGGGAGAACACGTCACCTTCGCGGCCGTCCTCGCGTACCAGGGTCGCGGTCAGGCCCAGCCGGCGGCGGGCCTGCAGATCGGCCGTCATCCGGAACACCGGCGCGGGCAGCAGGTGGACCTCGTCGTAGATGATCAGCCCCCAGTCGCGGGCGTCGAACAGCTCCAGGTGCGGGTGCACGCCGCCGCGCTTGCTGGTGATCACCTGGTAGGTGGCGATGGTGACCGGCCGGATCTCCTTCTTGGCGCCGGAGTACTCACCGATCTCCTCCTCGGTCAGCGAGGTCCGCTTGACCAGCTCGTCGCGCCACTGCCGGGCCGAGACTGTGTTGGTGACCAAGATCAACGTGGTCGCCTTGGCCTGCGCCATCGAGGCAGCCCCGACGATC
>CADCUO010000044.1 GCA_902805915.1 uncultured Propionibacteriaceae bacterium
ACACCTGTGACGACCTCATCGCGCTAGTCCGCCGCCAGTATCTAAGCGCCGCTACTAAGCATCGCTGAAGTCGAAGACACCTCCGCGCCCAGGGGTCGGGGGTACCCATCCCGAGCACGTCGGATCGCGCTCCACCTTCACCAATGAACAGGTCGCTCAGCGTGGCCGGGACCAACTACAGGAGGAACATCCCATGACTACCAAGCAGCAGGCTGAGAGTCTTGCGCGCTCCAACGGCAACGTGGTCAGCAGCAGTGGCGAAAAGATCGGCGCCATCGGCCAGATCTACGTCGATGACAGCACCGGCGAGCCCACTTTCGTGACGGTGAAAACCGGACTGTTCGACACCTCCCAATCCTTCGTCCCGCTCGACAACGCAACGCCACCGTCGACGGCGCCGACATCCGCGTCGGGTACGACAAGGATATGGTGAAGGACGCCCCACGAGTTGATCCGGACGGCGACATCACCCCGGAGGAGGAGGACCGGCTGTACTCCTACTACGCGCGCAGCTGGTCCGGCGGCTACACCGACACAGACACCACCACATCGGCATACAGCGGCACAGGTACTGGCACAGTCGGCAGCGCAGGCAGGTCGGACCGGGAGACTGGCACCGGTGACACCGTTGACGACAACACTGGCCGCGGTTACACCAGCGGACGGGAGACGGTCGGGCGCGATACTTCCGGCCCCACCACCGACGACGCCATGACACGGTCGGAGGAGCAGCTCCGCGTTGGGACACAGAAGCGGGAAACCGGCCGTGCCCGGCTGCGCAAGTACGTGGGAATCGAAAACGTCACCCAGACGGTTCCGGTGAGCCGCGAAGAAGTCCGGATCGAGCGGGAGCCCATCACCGACGCCAACCGCGGCGCTGCCATGTCGGGCCCGGACATCAGCGAGGAAGAGCATGAGATTGTCCTCCACGAGGAGGGCCCCGTGGTTGAAAAGGAGACCGTCCCGGTCGAGCGCGTCCGCCTCGACAAGGAGACTGTCACCGATGAGGCCACCGTGTCGGAGGAAGTTCGCAAGGAACAGATCGACACCGACACGGACCCGGATCGCAGAAGGTAGTTCCCGGACGGCTCCCGGCGCTCGACGTAGCCTTAACTGGTCTCGTCCGGCGACGGAGGCGCCAGGAGCATTGCGGTGCTTAGGCTTGCCCCTTGGACCGTTGATCTGGGTCGTCGCGAGGCCGCAATATCTCCTGCGCATCTCCGCCGCTGTAGCCTCCAACTGTCCGACTTTAGCCGACCATGTCCAGGCCCTAAGATGTCGCGTCGCCGACGGGAAGGATCCCGAACGGCGGCCGTTCGAGCTCCTCCCTGTACCATCCCCAGATCGCGCCCGATTATCGGCTCGCCGAACTAAACGACTCCCCGGCGTTGGAAGCGCTGCGGGGCATAGCCGCGCATCCATTCCCGAACGCACCCTCGAAATGCGCGTCCAGATCGAACAGAATTGGCGTGCTCCTCAATCCGACACTGGCGGCGCTGAAGCCAACATGCATGTCCAATAGGCGACAGCTAGAGCGGAACACCGCGCGGGATCGACATGATTCCGGTTTCGGTGCCCACACGACCAGGATCCAGCGGGATGCCGGCGGGCACGTGGACGCGCTGAGGCACATCGTGGACGAACCACCGGAGTTGGCCCTGGTCTAATCGAGGCGTCATGAGAAGCCGGTCAAGACCTTGGCATCATTCGGCTATCGAAGTCTCGGTCAACGGGATGGCTCGTGATCCGAGGCGCAGCGGCCATGCTTGCATCGCTTCCTACACCCTTGGGTACGACGCGGCGTAGGGTGCCGATATGAGCGCAGCAGGGGCCGACCCCTCGTTTGGTGACCTGGAGGTGCCAGACGTCGCCGCGCTCATCCCGCTGGTGCGTCGGATCGTGGGGGCCCGGGTCAGCAATCCGGTCGTGGCCGAGGATCTGGTCCAAGAGACGCTGACTCGCGTCCTCGCGGCAACTGGGCGGATCGAGGCCGGCATGCTCGAGCCCTACGCCATCGTGACTGCACGCAACGCGGTGACCTCGCTGTGGCAGCAGCAGGACCGTCAGAGACGCAACCAGCACCGGCTGGTCGACCTGGTCTGCGAACCGTCCTGAGGTTGACCTGGAGAGTCAGGAGGACCGCGCCGCCGTCTCGAAGGCGCTGTCGCGGCTGTCGGAGCGGGAACGCGAGACGCTCCTCGCCCATGAGGTCTCCGGTCGCGACACGCGCTCCCTGGCGTCGGAGCTCGGCTCCACGGCCGGGGCTGTCGCGGCGCAGCTGAACCGGTCCCGGGCCAGGCTGCGGGTGGAGTATCTGCTGGTGCTGGAGAAGGTGGATCCGCCCACCGACAGGTGCCGTCCGGTGCTGTTCGCGCTTTCGCTGGGTGACCGTCGACGGCAACGGGAGGTTGACGCCGCCCGCCACCTGCTGGAGTGCCAGATCTGTGCCCAGCTCAGTCGGCCACTGCTGGAGCGCGGCCAGGCAAGCGACAACGAGAAGGTGATCCCGATCCGCGGCGACGCTGACATCGTGCTCGCTCGCCAGGGTGCCCGGGAGGCAGCAGCACAGCTCAAATTCACCCGTACAGAATTGACGGTCATCGCCACAGCGGTGTCGGAGATCGCGCGCAACATCGTCCGATTCGCAGACGAGGGGGAAATCGCCATTGAGCTCGTGGAGAAGCCGTACCTCGGCGTGCGGATCACCGCCCGAGACGCGGGCCCCGGGATCCCCGACGTGGATCTGGCGCTCGCGGACGGCTATAGCACCTACCACGGTTTGGGCTTGGGGCTGCCGGGCGCCAGACGGCTGATGGACGACTTCGCCGTTGTCTCAGAACTCGGCCGAGGGACAACGGTGACCATGACAAAATGGGAGAAAAGAGGAATCCAATGAATCGAGATGCACCTGCCGATGGCGAGGTCGTGGCTGACTTCTCGGCAAAGTTGAGTGCCGATGACGAGCAGTTGCTGCCTCAGCTGGTCGCGCACCTGCGCGAGCACCGTACGCGGCTGCGGCAGGAGTGGGCTAGTCGGATTCAGGACTCCCACCTGCTTCAGGCGATGACGCCGCAGGAGGTGTCGGCTGAGACCAGGTCGGTGTACGACAACTACGTCGAGGTGTTAGAGACCGGGAGTGTCGAAGCGCTCCAACACTACGCCCGTGATCTCTCCGAGCGGATCATCCCGCGCGGTGTGGAAACCCAGGAAGTGGTGGGCATCGTGCTGCTCCTCCGTGACGTTTTGGCGCGCTCACTGTTTGAGAAGTACCAGGGTGACTTCTCAATGCTCACCCGGGTGCTGGACGCCTATGAACCAGCCGCCAATCGAATCGCGAACACGGTGGCTGGAAGTTTCGTTGACGAGCGGGAACGGGTGATCCGGCAACAGCAGGACTCCATCCGCGAGCTTTCGACTCCTGTGTTGCCGGTCCGGGAGCGGCTTCTGGTGCTGCCGATCATCGGTGTCCTGGACACCGAGCGGGCGCGACAGCTGACCGAGCAGCTGCTCATAGGCATCCGGACCCATCGCGCCAAAGTGGTCGTGATGGACATTACCGGCGCCCCGGACGTGGACGAGGGTGTCGCCAACCACCTCGTCAAGACAGTCGACGCCTCGCGGCTGATGGGAGCCAGCGTCATCATCACCGGCCTATCACCGGAGATCGCACAGACCCTGGTCACAATCGGGGTCGACCTGAGCAAGATGAACACCATCGGCGACCTGCAGGGCGGTCTAGAGGAAGCGGAGCGGCTGCTCGGATACACGGTGATCCGACGGGACGAAGTAGGCATGTAATGGACGGTGGACCGGCGCTCGTCTCCATCCTGCGACAGGGGAGGTACCTGATCGCGTCGATCCACACTGCCCTAGACGACTCCCAGATGGTCCGCTTTCAAAGGGATCTGATCAATCAAATCGGCAGGCATCGCTCCCGTGGCGTCATCATCGACGTCGCAGCACTCGACGTACTGGATTCGTTCGGGTCGCGCACCCTCCGCGACGTCGCCGAGATGGCCCGGCTCCGCGGTGCTGCGACTGTGATCGTCGGCATCCAGCCTGAGGTCGCCTTCGCCATGGTCTCACTTGGGATGGCCCCAGGCTCGGTCGAGACGGCCCTTGATCTGGAGGAAGGCTTGGAGTTCCTGCACCGGCTCGACACCACGCCCAGTCGTGCCATCGCGGGACCGCGCCCATGAGCGCCCTTGACGACCTGTATCGCAACTATCTGGTGGCTTTCCTTCGTTACCTGCCGCGCCGGGAGGAGACGGCACTGCGGCTGGGCTACGAGATTGGACGGACAGCGGTGGTCGAGCAGCGCGAGGTAGGCGGAGTACTTCTGGAACAGCGAGCGCGCCAGCACGTCGCGCAGCAGCAGGACGATGCCGACGACCTCGTTGGTCTCGACGCCCCGCGGGATGATCCGCTCGGAGAGGTCG
>CADCUO010000045.1 GCA_902805915.1 uncultured Propionibacteriaceae bacterium
CTCACGGATGAACGTGTGCCGCGCCAGGATGCTCTGCACGTTGATCACCGGGTTCTGGAAGCCGCGGACCAGGTAGTCCTGGAGACGGTCGGCCGGGGTGTACGACCACGCGCGCTGAAGCAGGTGCCGCTCGATCCGACGCTCTACCCGGCCACCCACAGTTGACCCGACCCGTCGGGCCCATCGGCTGTAGCGTTCCCACCGCTGCCGCTGGAGTGCCGCATCCTTCGCATTCTTGCGCGTCGCTGGCGCTGGAGTAGTCACGTGCTCATCGTAGGGTCGTTTGTTCTTCTTTGTGCCGGTCCCCCAGCCTTCTCCCGCCCCCATCCAGATAGTGGTCAGCTGACCTGCTTGGCTTTGGCCGCTCGTACCTTCGACGGCGGCGTCCGCAGCAGTCCGAGGACTGCCTTTTCGATTCGTCCGTGGGTTGCGCCGTCGGACAGATCCTGGTCCAGGGACGCCAGCTTGGGCGAGATGGTGGCTCCGTCGTTGAAGAGGTCAACCACCCGAGGATCCACATATGATGCCCGCGCTACCGAAGGGGTGTTCCCCAGGTAGGTCGAGACCTCCTTCATGGCCTTCGCCACTGCGCGTCTGCGTGCCGGGTCGGTGGTGGCCTTGTCGTTGGCGGCGGCCAGGGCCACCGCCGCGATAACCGTTCCGTGCCAGGTACGGAAGTCCTTGGCCGACACCTCCCCGCCGACCACGTCCTTGATGTACTCGTTGATGTCGCTCGAGGTCACGTCCCGCCAGCGGTGGCCGTCGCGGTACGCCAACAGGTCGGGCCCACCCGAACGCCGCCTCTTCAGGTCGGTCACCGCGGCCAGCACCAGCTCGTCGGCCAGGGCGATGTAGCGCTGCTTGCCCGACTTGGCGACGTAGTCGAAGACGACCGAGAATCCCTCCAGCGACACATGCTCCTTGGTGATGGTGGCCAGGCCGAAGCTGTTGTTGCTCTCGGCGTAGGTCTCGCCGCCGATCCGGAAGAACCCGAGGTCCAGCAGCCGGAACGCCGTCCCCAGTGCTCGCTCGTACGGCATCCCGTCCAGCTGCAGGTGTTGGGAAACCAGCCGCCGGGCCTTGGGTAGCTTCGCTGCCACCTCCAGCACCCGGTCATGCTTGGACTCGTCCCGCTTCCGGCGCCATTCCTCGTGGTAGATGTACTGCCGCCGCCCCGCATCATCGGTCCCCACGGCCTGCAGGTGGCCGTTGGGTGCGGCACAGATCCACACCTGCGTCCACGCCGGCGGGATCACCAGCAGCTTGCAGCGCTCCGCGTCCTCATCGCTCAGCCGGTTGCCGAGCTGGTCGAGGTAGACGAACCCCTTGCCTGCTCGTCGACGAGTCCAGCCCGGGTCCTTGGGCGAGACGGTACGAAGTCGTGGCACACGACATTCCTACCCGTCGGGGCAACTATTGTTCGCACCTTTGTTCCACGTGCGGCGCTGAGATTCTTCTATTGTCCAGGCTGCCTAGGCGCCCTTGAGGCTAACGCGATCGCCGCGCCTCGCTTGGGTAGCGAAATATCAGCGCAACCACACCGACACCCGCGGGCCCTTCCCCGGTTCGGTCGAGCGTAGGGTGGCCGACATGGCGATCAGCAAAGGCGACAAGGTGTCCTGGAACACCTCGCAAGGTCGGACACATGGCAAGGCTGTAGAGAAGAGGACGTCCGACTTCACCCATGCCGGGCAGAAGTTCAAGCCCACCGACGATGACCCGTACTGGATCGTCGAGTCGGACAAGAGCGGCGCCCGGGCGGCACACAAGGAGTCCTCGTTGAAGCCGGCGTGACCGAGGCGAAGGCATCGACGCCGACCCTGGGTCACGGCAAGATCTGCTACCTGGAGATTCCGGCTGACGACGTCGCGGTCTCGTCCAGGTTCTACGCTGACGTTTTCGGCTGGCAGCTCCGCCATCACGGCGACGGAAGTCTGGCGTTCGACGACGGCGTGGGCGAGGTCAGCGGCACCTGGGTGACAGACCGACCGCCGATGCCGGAGCCGGGCATCGTGATCTATGTGATGGTCGACGATGCTGCCGCCTGCGTCGGCCGGATCGCCGCGGCTGGTGGTGAGATCGTCCGCGACTATGACCCGGAGGCTGCGGAGAAGACCGCTTGGTTCCGAGATCCCGGCGGCAACGTCCTCGGGATCTACCAAGAACCGTGATGCCGGACGCAACGCCCACTCAGCGTCCCTGCTCGATCCGATCCCGCTCGGCGAGGCGGTATCCGGTCGGTGCTTCGCCGGTCAGCTGTCGGAAGCGGCGGGAGAAGTGCAGCGGGTCGGTGAAGCCAACCATCGCGGCGACCGTGGTGACGCTGAGCGTGCTGTCCCGAAGGAGGCGCTGGGCGTGGCGCATTCGGAGCTGGGTGGCGTACTGCATCGGCGACATGCCGAGCTCACGGCGGGTCAGCCGGTTGAGCTGGGCTGCGGACCATCCCGACGCCCGGACTACGTCGGCCAGCTCGAACGGCTGATCCAGGTGGTCCAGGATCCAGCCGGTCACCTGCGATAAGTCGGTGGTGGAGGGCGCCAGGTCATGAGGGCCCGTCTCGAGGGACCGGACCATCAGCCCGAGCAGGCTGTACGCACACGAGTCCAGGTGCAGCTGGATCGTCTCGGCCGGAGCGACCGCGTTCGGTGCCGCCGCGGCGACGAGTTCGGAGAATCGGGTGACGATGTGCGGGGCGACGCCGAGTCGCCGGACGGGGCAGGCCGCCCGTCCCCGCAACCGGACTGACAAGCTCGACGCGTCGAGCCCGGCGAAGTGGAGCCAGAACCATTCCCACCCGGTCGACGTGCTGGGTGCGTACTCGTGCGATACCCCGGGATCCAGCACAACCAGGTCCCCGGCGGTGGCCGCATGTCGGTCCCCTCCGACCCGCAAATCCATGCCGCCGGCGATCACCCAAATGATGAGGTGGTCTGACGGGTTGGCACGGGAGGTCAGCCAGGCAGGCCGAGAGCGGAAATGCCCAGACTCCCGGTGCGCCAACAAGTCATGCAGTTCCACCAGGTCAGGATAAGAATGTCCATGGTGGTTGCGCACCCGGTCCATGGGAATGGGCTGCTGGATCGGGCAGGATTGAGCCATGACGTCGGTACCGGACCAACTCGTCCATCCCTTGTCCGATAAGGAGCTGAGCTCGTGGGCCAAGGACGGATTCCATGTCGCTCGCGGGCTTTTCAGCGCGGCTGAGGTCGGCGCAGTGGCGAGGCGGTTCGACGCGCTCGCCGAGGCGGGGGAGCCCATCGAGGACCACTGGCAGCCGGTTCCCGACACCGACGACATCCTGGGCCGCTATCCCCGAGTAATGCATCCGCATGAGCTCGACCCCGCCCACATGGACCTGTTCCTTGAGCCACGCGTGCACGGCATCTTGCAGCAGCTGATGGGCGAGGACGTGGTCGGCTGCCAGACGATGTTCTACTTCAAGCCGCCGACCGCTCGTGGGCAGGCGTTCCACCAGGACAACTACTACCTGCTGGTGCAGCCCTATACATGCATCGCCGCCTGGCTCGCGGTCGACCGCTCCTTCCCTGCCAACGGTGGCCTGCAGGTATGCCCGGGGACCCACGTCCTCGACCTGGAGTGCCCCGACCACGCCGACCTGACGACGAGCTTCGTCGATGACTACGTCGCACCGCCCGCAGGTCATGAACCGGTGGGTCTGGACCTGGCCCCCGGCGACATGCTGTTCTTCACCGGCAGCGTCATCCACGGATCCGGCCCCAATACGACCACCGACCAGTGGCGACGCTCCTTCATCAGCCACTACATGCCGGTCAGCGCCACCCATATCGGAGGGTGGTACCTGCCCCACATGTACGACTTCGACGGTCGCCCGGTCACACGCGAAACCACCTCCTGGGGTGGCCCCTGTGGCACCGAGGACCCGCGCCTGCAGGGCAACTTCCACTAGCCGGCACCTAGTCGGTGGGGAACCGGGACCGCCAGTCGGCGATGTCGTCCAGACTGGCGTTCCCGCCGCACAGCACCAACGCCAACCGCGCATCGGGGGGCAGCCGATCCCGTAGCTGCAGCGCCGCTGCCCAGGTGCAGGCGGCGGCGGGCTCGGTGATGATCTTCGACACCTGGCTGAGCACCTCGATGCTGCGGACGGCCTCCTCATCGGTGACCAGCAGCACCTCCTCCAACAGCGCCTGCACACCAGCGAGGGTGCGGCCCGATACCGTCGGAGCGCCGAGGGTGGTGGCGATCGACGTGATCGCGTCCAGTGCCACCGGCTCGCCGGCTGCCAGCGCCCTGGTCATGGCGTCGGCACCGTACGTCTCCACGCCCCACACCCGGATGCCCGGGCTGAGCGCCTTCAGCGCTGTGGCCACACCGGTGATCATGCCGCCGCCGCCAATGGAGACCACTACGTCGGTGATGTCGGGGGCGTCGGCGTAGAGCTCCAGCGCCATCGTGCCTTGGCCCGCGATGACAGCCGGGTCGTCGAAGGGATGAACCATCACCTTGCCGGCCGTCACCTCCTCCAAGGCTTGGGCGAACGCTCCAGCGATGGTGTCGGTCAACGCCACCTCGGCGCCGTCCGCGCGAGCCCGCTGTACCGACGTGCTGGCCGTTGTCGCGGGCATGATCACGGTGGCTGTGATGCCGAGCTGGCGAGCCGCGTACGCCACCGCGAGCCCGTTGTTGCCGCCGGAGACGGCCACGACGCCGGCGGTCCGCTCGCTGGCGCTGAGTCTCAGCATCCGGTGGAACGCGCCTCGGGCCTTGAACGCGCCGGTGTGCTGCAGCAGCTCGAACTTGCCGACCACGGGAAGACCCAACAGCTCAGACAGCCGGCCCATCGGCAGGGTGGGGGTGCGGACCACGTACGGGCGGATCAGCTCGGCGGCACCCTGGATCGACTGCAACGTGACAGGGTCGTCCACCGGCGTCGAACTCGATTCAACAGGCACGACATCGAGTATCGGCCAGTGGCGCCTCACCGACGTGCCGACCCCCCGGCGGGAGGCCAACGGCTGGCTGGAGAAGCCTCAGCGGGGCACTTCTCGCAAGGTTGGGTGTTTCTTGAGCACTTGCTGTGCTCAAAGCACAGCAACGCCAAAGGTTGAACCTTCAATGTAGGACATGTCGGGCCGGGGGCCGACAGGGAGAGGATCCAGATCTCGGATCCTCGCTCGGGGGATGTGGGGATGGCCGAGATGTCGGGGGACAGTAGCCATCCACACGGAAGGCAGGCGTAGTTCGGGGGAGCGCGACTGCCACCTCAGGGGGAAGCCTCATCAGGCTCGATGAGCAGACTCATCGAGCCTGATGGCGTTTGTCGTTGAGCAGCGCCTCAGCTGGCCGGTTCCTCCGAACCCACCTGGTCGTCCGCATCGCTGGCGTGCACACTGTCGTGCCCAATTCCGTCCGGATCGGTGACGTTCCCGTCGGGACGTCCCGGCGAAGGCGCCATCATGGTCGGCTCGGCGTCTTGGTCTACCTCATCCATCGGATCTGTGCTGTTGTCGCTCATGGCTGAGACGTACCCAGTACACCCCCGGCCTAACGACCGCCGTCAGTCACTCACGGCGGACAGTGCCAGAGAAGCTCACCGGGTTGTGGACGTCATCTGCGCAGTCCACGGTGATGGTCACAGTGCGCAGCTCGCTGAACGGGATGGCGAACCCGATCGTGGCCACCGACTCGTCCCCGACGGCGATGGCGCCACTGAAGCCGCTGCGGAGCTCACCGGTCGGGTCGGTGACTATCGGCGCCGGCGTACCACCGCCGTAGTCCGCGGTCACCCGTACGTCGCCTGCGAAGAACTCCTCCTCGGTACCGTTCTCGATCCGCACCGAGACGACGACGATCTCACCCCCGGTCGCCTCCGCGCCGCGGTGTGCCTTCTTCGCCTGAGTGGCGGTCGTGCCAGCGACCTCGACCACCAGACCGTCGTCGAAGGTTGCCACCTCGTCTAGCTTGAAGGCGTCAGCGCCGCTCGGCCGGTCCGCCGGTTCACTCGGTGCCGCGGTGCCCTCCTCGTCTCCAGACCCGCCCGGCCTCGGGCTCATGCTGCTCGGGCTCGGGTCGTTCACCACGCTTCCGGTGGGGTCGCCAGGCGCGGGCTGGTCGCCGGTCTCGGTCGTGCAGGCTCCCACAAGGAGCAGCACACTCAGCAGCACTCCGGCCAACGCTCTCGTCATGGGCAGAAACCTAGCTGGCCGACCTGTACGCCGCCGGACCCGCACACCGGGCGGGACGACATCGGCCGGTCTATGGTTGGGGGGTGAACTGGAGACTGATCGTTGCCGTCGGGACCATTGCGGGAGGAGTCGTGCTGGCGGCGCGGCGCCGCAACCAGAAGACGCTGGCGGACGCAGCCTTGTGGGCCGAAGCGACCGATCCGGTTGCCCGCTTCGGTCAGGACTGAACCAGCGCCGGTCAGCCGAGGTGCGGACCCAGCAGGCTGAGGTCCGCCGGGCTGAGTCGGTCCGAGGAGGTGTTGGCCTGATGCCAGTACGGGTACTGCAGCGGCTGCGCGCTCACCGCATCCAGCTGTGCCACCTCCTCCACCGACAGGTCGAGCTCGGCCGAGGCCAGGTTGTCCGCAAGCTGGTCCTCGGTACGGGCGCCGACGATCACCGAGGTGACTGCTGCCTTTCCGATGGTGTAGGCCAGCGCGACCTGGGCGGCTGACACCCCCCGCGCCGACCCGATCTCCACCAGCGTCTCGATCGTGTTGTAGAGCTTGTCCTCATCGTGGACCGGCGGCTCGCTCCAGTCGCTGAGGTGCCGGCTGCCCGCAGGGGCGTCCACTCCGCGGCGGTACTTCCCCGAAAGCAGACCGCCGGCGATGGGACTCCACACCAAGATGCCAAGCCCCTGGTCGATCGAGACCGGCACCAGCTCGTTTTCGGCTTCCCGCGCCTGGAGGGAGTAGTAGATCTGCTGGCTGACGAACCGCTGCAGGCCGTTGCGGTCCGACGTCCACAGTGCTTTTATCAGGTGCCAGGCTGCATAGTTGGAGGCCCCGATGTAGCGGACCTTGCCCGACTGGACCAGCGAGTCCAGAGCGCTCAACGTCTCCTCGAGCGGCGTCTGCCCGTCCCACTCGTGCACCTGGTAGAGGTCGATGTAGTCGGTGCCCAGCCGGCGCAGGCTTGCCTCCGCAGCCCGGATGATGTGGTGCCGCGACAGGCCGGCGTCGTTGGGTCCATCGCCCATCGGCATCCGGACCTTCGTCGCTATCAACACGTCCTCGCGGTCAGACCCGAGCGCTTGGCCCACGATCTCCTCCGAGGCACCGCTGGAGTACACGTCCGCGGTGTCAATCAGGTTCACGCCAGCGTCTCGGGCCAGGTTGATCTGCTTGCGAGCGCCCTCAACGTCGATCTGGCCAACCGCACTCGCCCATCCGGTGCCGCCGAACCCCATCGTGCCCAGGGTGATGGTAGAAACCCGCAGGCCGGACCGTCCAAGCTGTCGATACTCCATGTGCCGGAGTCTAGGGCAGCCGCTATGGAGGCAGCGCCCTGGTTCACAGCCAAGTCTGCGGCGGTGACCTGAGCCGGCAGCCGGCCAGCCGATCGACGGTCAGTAGTCGCCTTCGGACAGCTCTAGGACAGCCCGGTCCAAGGCGCGGATTCCTTGTACGAGCGCGCGCAGGTCGGCCAGTTCCATCCGGCGAAGCACTGGGGTCGGCATGGTGCCGGCCGTACTCAGCAGGCTGCGGATCATCTCGCTGCCTTCAGCCGTGACGGTGAGCCTGCGCACCCGCCGGTCCTCCGGGTCCTCCGTGCGTACGACCATGCCGTGGTCGACGAGCCGGTCGATCATCCCCGACATGCTGGCAAGCGACACGTGCAACAGCTCAGCGAGGTTCTGGCCCGTCGCCTTCGCGGGGTCGATGGCGATCATGGTCAGCACTTTGAGCTGCTGCATGGTCAGCGGGGTCGAGATCAGTGGCTCCGCTAAGGCTGACAGCGCTCTCCGCTCGAACTGCTGCTGGGTCCGCTCGAGCTGCGCGATCAGCTCGTCCCGTTCACTGGTCGCAGCCGGGTCGTCTGCGGGGGCAGCGCCGCCGGCGGTCTGGGTCACAATGTCACCTGTCATTTGGTTTGTACGATGTTAACTGTACCGTTGACGTTAATCATCGGTCACCAAACTCGCTCGCGTCGTCGGTCCGCTGTACTGCCGATCGCCATCGAGCTCGGAAGGACCTTACGCCCATGACGTTCCTGACCAGGGTCAGCTTGGCGAACCGGCTGATCGTCGGGCTGGTCTCATTGGCGATTGTCGCCTTCGGCACACTTGCGATCTTCTCACTCAAGCAGGAGCTGCTGCCGACCATCACGGCTCCCACCGCCCTGGTCACCGCCAGCTACCCCGGCGCAACGCCCCAGATCGTCGCCCGAGAGGTGTCGACGCCAATCGAGCAGAGCGTCGGGGCGGTTCCCGGCGTCACCAAGGTGCAGTCGACGTCATCGAACGGGATCGCCACCATCACGGTTGAGTGGGAGTACGGCCTGGACGCTGACGCCACCGTCGACGACATCCGCAGTGCTGTCGACTCGGCTTCCTCGACCTTTCCCAACCAGGTCGAAACGGAGGTGATGACCGGCAGCACCGACGACATCCCGGTCCTCCAGCTCGCGGTTGCGTCGGATGCGCCGCTGGGTGAGGCAGGCCGGCTGGTTGACACCGTTGCAGTGCCTCAGCTCGCCGGCATCGACGGCGTACGCCAGGTCACGCTGTCCGGTGAGAACACCACCCAGCTGGGCGTCACCCTGCGGCCGGTGGATCTGCGCCGCTATGACCTTTCCGCCCGGGCCGTTACCGAGGCCGTACGCGCGCAAGCCATCGTCACACCGGCCGGCAACAGCTTCGACGGGGACACCGAGCTCGCCGTCGAGGTCGGCCAGCGACTGGGGTCAGTCAAGCAGGTGGAGGCGTTGCCGATCCCGTCTCCGGACGGTCCGGTGGCGCTGGGGAAGATCGCCGACGTCGAGATTGAAGCGGTCGAGTCCACCTCGATCGCCCGCTCCGACGGCCGGCCGGCACTGAGCTTGACGGTCCTGAAGGATACCGGGGCCGACGCGGTCGAGATCTCCCACGCTGTCAACGACATGCTCGGTGAGCTGGAGCAGAAGCTGGGGAACCAGACCTCCTTCACGACTGTCTTTGACCAAGCGCCCTTGATCGAGCAGTCGATCCACGATCTGGCGGTGGAAGGCGGGCTTGGCCTCGCCTTCGCCGTGCTGATCATCTTGCTCTTCCTGTTCTCGCTGCGGTCCACCGTCATTACCGCTTTCTCGATCCCGCTCTCCCTGCTGATCGCGATGATCGGCCTGCAGGTGGGTGAGTACTCGCTGAACATCTTCACCTTGGCCGCGCTCACGGTGGCCGTCGGCCGGGTGGTCGACGACTCGATCGTGGTGATCGAGAACATCAAACGCCGGGCGCTGGGACATCAAGACCTCACCGTCGACGAACATCGCCTCGGTCAAGGAGGTCGCGGGTGCGGTCACCGCATCGACCCTGACCACTGTGGCGGTGTTCTTGCCGGTTGCCTTGGTTTCTGGCGTGACGGGGGAGCTGTTTCGCCCATTCGCCGCCGCCGTAGCGATCGCGCTGGCCGCCTCGCTGCTGGTCTCGATGACCATCGTGCCGGTGCTGGCGTACTGGTTCCTGCGGCGGCAGCGGGGGCCGAGAGTACATGCGGCCCGTGCGAAGGAGCACGCAGGTCAGGGAGACGCTGAGGACGCCCAGGTCACCCGCCTCCAGCGCGGCTATCTGCCGGTACTGCGGGTCGGGCTGCGTCATCCGGTGATCACACTTGCCCTGGCGCTGGTCGTCTTCGCCGGCACTCTCGGCTCCGCAACCCTGCTCCGGACCGACTTCCTGGGCTCGATCTCTGACGAAGCCACCTTGCAGATCAAGCAGGAGCTGCCTCCCGGAACCCGGCTGGCAGCGACCAGCGACGCCGCTGAGAAAGTGGAGCAGGTGCTGGCGGCGACGCCCGCGGTAAGCGGCTATCTCACCACGATCGGCGGGGGCGGCAGCGGCAGACCAGGGGCTGTGACCCCCGGAGCCAACGTCGCCGCCATCACCGTCACACTGACCGACGGGAGCGACGCCGATGCGGTACAGCGCGAACTGCAGGAAGGTCTGAACGCGGTCTCCGACGCTGGCGAGATCACCGTGTCAGCGCAGGACACCGGAGCCACGAACACCGACATCACCGTCACGGTGACGGGAGAGAAGTACGAAGACCTGCAGCTCGGTGCGCAGCGCGTTGAGCAGCTGCTCGGCTCCGTTGCCGGACTCACCGACGTCCGCAGCAACGTGGCGGAGCAGCGCAAGGTGCTCCAGGTGAAGGTCGACCGGACTGAGGCCGCAGCCAAAGGCTTCACCCAGGCCGAGATCGGCCAGGCTGTCGCGAACGCCCTCCGGGGTACGCAGGTCGGCTCCATCACCCTGGCAGGTGAGACCCGCGACATCTTCGTCCACACTCAGTTCAGCGACGCCAAGCCGTCCAGCATCTCCGATATCGAGCTGCCGGTCAGCCAGCTGCAGCAACAGAAGGCCCAGGAGAAGGCGGCCGACAAGCTGGCCGACAAGCAGGAAACGGCGTCAAAGAAGGCGCAGAAAAAGGCCAACGCGGCTGTGGCCGATCAGCAGGCGGAGCTGCGCGAGCAGCGCAGCAAGGCAACGGACGGGTTGGACGACCTGGAAGAGCAGCTCCGAGAGCTGCAGGCCGCGCGCCCGCTGGCCCCGTCACCGCCGAACCCAACCATTCCCGGGATCCCGGTCACCACTGACCTGCTGGCCCAGCAGCAGTATGCCCAGCAGCTGCAGCAGTACGCCCAGCAGGTGGCACAGCTGAGCGCGGCAGTGGAGCAAGCTGAGAAGGGCATCGACCAGATCGATGATCAGCTTCAGGCCTTGGCTGAGCAAGCGGAGGAGACGGCTGACCAGCGCAAGGAGTCTCAGCAGCTTCAAGATGAGCAGGAGGCTCTCGCCGATGTCCGCGCCCAGCCGCTGCGGGTGCGCGATGTCGCCACAGTCGAAACGGTGTCGGCTCCCACTACGGTGACCCAGATCGATGGTGAAGAGTCGGTCACCGTGCTGGCGACGCCAACCGGCGGCAACCTCGGCGCTCTGTCGGAGACCATCCAGCAGCGGCTCGACGTGGCCGAGGACCTACCGGCCGGCGTCACCGCCACCCTCGGCGGTGCCTCTCAGGATCAGCAGGACGCGTTCCGGCAGCTCGGGCTGGCGATGCTGGTGGCGATCGCGCTGGTCTTCGTGATCATGGTCGCCACCTTCCGCAGCCTGGTGCAGCCGCTGATCCTGCTGGTGTCGATCCCCTTTGCCGCGACCGGCGCCATCGCTGGTTTGCTGCTTACTGACACCCCGCTGGGAGTGCCGGCCATGGTGGGTTTGCTGATGCTCATAGGGATCGTAGTAACCAACGCGATCGTGCTCATCGACCTCATCAACCAGTACCGCGCCTCGGGTCGAGACGTGCAATCGGCGGTGCTGGACGGGGCCCGGCTCCGGCTGCGGCCCATCATCATGACGGCCTGCGCCACGATCTTTGCACTCATCCCGATGGGCTTGGGGCTCACCGGTGGTGGGGCGTTCATCTCCCAGCCACTGGCGGTGGTTGTCATCGGTGGCCTGGTGTCATCCACGGTGCTCACCTTGCTGCTGGTTCCGGTGCTGTACACGCTGGTCGAGCGACGAGGTGAGCGGCGGGCACGCCGGAACCAGGCGCGGGCGCTAGAGGGATGAGAGGAGCGGGCGCTAGAGGGATGATGCGGCGCGGGCTGCGACGCCCAGCCCAACCAGGATCACGAGTGCGCTGGTGGCTGCGGGTAACCACCGCGTGGTGAAGCTGGCGATCTTGCCGTGGCCTCGAAGGGTGAGGCGTGCTGAATAGCTGTCCAGCCAGTCCTTGAACCTCACCAGAGCCAACCCGACTGCTACCAGCGCAGCTGCCATCCCGAGCCCGTACGCCACCACCAACACGACACCGAACCAGGCCCGTCCCAGCGCGATGCCTCCCAGCAACACCAGCAACGCCGACGGGCTGGGTACCAGGCCACCGGTGAAGCCCACTGCAAGCAGGCTTTTGGTGCCAAGCTGTGCTGGCTCGTGGGTGTGGCTGAAGAACCCGTGGGAATGCGGGGCAGGGGAGTGGAGGTCGCCGTCCCCGTCATGTTCGGCAGGGTGAGGGCCGTGGGTGAGGCCGCCGTGAGTGTGCCCGGCACGCAGTACGAGTTCTTGGACCCCCTCCGCCTCCGCGACGACGTAGGTCGGGCGACGCATGGCAGCCCGCAGCAGGGTCGTTCCGATGGCTACCAGCAGCACTCCGCTGACTAGACCGAGCCATGGATAGACCCGCTCGGGGGCAACCAGTGAGGTGACGGTGAGCGCTAGCCCCAGCAGCAGCACACC
>CADCUO010000046.1 GCA_902805915.1 uncultured Propionibacteriaceae bacterium
GATGCGTCCTGGGGAGACTTCGGCGGCGCAGTTCAGGCTGGCCCAGTCGGAGGTGTCGAACCGGGAGCGTAGCCGAGCCCCGCGCTGGCGATGAGTATGTCAACCGAAGGTAGATCAGTGCCGAGACGCGCGAGAAGAGCGCAAGGTCGCCGGTATCGGTCAAGTCCGCGCCGACCGTTTGCACCCGCAGGTCGCTGTGGCGGGCCCGCAGCTGTCCGGCGACGATGTTGAGGCGGTCGATGCGCCGGGCTACCAGGATGAGGGCGGTTGCGTGGGGAGCGACCTGGTCGGCCGGGGCGCGGCCAATACCTGCGGATGCGCCGGTCACCAGCACCGTGCTGCCAGCCAGGACGGGTAGGTCGTTGAGATGTCTGACCCTTAGTCGGAATTTTGGTCTGAGGTTGTCTTGCCGAGTCAGCGGGCTCAAACGGTTGCTGCGGCGCAGACCAGAGCGAATCCATTGAGGAGAAGCCAGGATCGGACTGCCTGGAAGAACTCCCAGCGGTCACGGGTCTGCTCTCAGTCCGCGGGTGGGCTGAGAGGATCCCATTGCCCGGTGGCACGGTTGATCGGGACGTTGACGCTGACGGTAAACAGCACCGCAAGCACATACGCGGCTGCCGCGGACCACGACAAACCCTGCTGCTGCTGATTGCGGTCGTCACCGACAGCACGACGCACAAGATCATTCCCACCGGCATGGACCGGCCGAAGGTATGGAGCAGGCCCTGCTCGACAGCAATGCGCTCGGGCTGAGGAAGCCGGCGTAGTACGGGGTGGACGAAAGCGTAGAAGCCGAACTCTGCGCATGACACGAACCCGGTGATGACCAATGTCGCCAGCTCAAGGAGGTTCATGGCACACCTGGACAAGAGAGCCGAGCTTTGCCGCGTTCGCTTGGGCGCGCGAGGTGCCGCGCTGGCCCTGATGCCGGCCAGTGCGGCGTGGATGAGTACGTCGGGGTCTGGCCAGGGCATGTCCGGTTTGGTGATGCGTAGGTCGACGGTGCCATGGAGCGATGCCCGAAGCTCAGTGGCCAACGGTACGGCTGCCCCCCGCTGGGTCTCGGGCAGGCATGCGGCAACCGCATCAACCAGTGCCCGGTGCGACGCCGCCCCAGGGTGCTCGGTGTTGGCGTCGAGACCCGGATCGCGGGTCCGGCGTTGGTCGCGCTGAACAGCACCCGGTAGTGGCCGCGCTGTCCTAGCCGTGGCCGGACGTAGGCGCTCGCCATCGCCTGCAGACGCTGCATCGGCTCATCACCCGCTGCCTGAGCAGCGGACTGAAGCATTCCGGTGAACTCATCGAACGTTCGGTGATGACGGCCGCAGCCAAGGCCTGCTTGACGGAAGAATGCCGGTACACCGACGGGGGAGTGACACCTGCAGCGCTGGCGACCGCGCGCATGGTGAGGGCGTCCACACCACCAACCTGTGCGAGGAGGTCCGTTGCTACCTTGACGACGCCGTCACGGTGTTCAACGCACAGGCGGGGTTTGGGGTTTGGCCATGGGCAGTTGGCAGCACGGCGGGACAGCCTCTCCGCGACCCCGCGGTGCGACGGCAGCAAGAGGTGACCCGGCTGGGCGCTGACTTTCAGGTCGTTGTGGCGGGGTCGATCGCAGGACGCGCGTTGATCTAATTTGCCAATTAGCGCTGCGGCTATGCCGGAACCATACGCAGTACTCGATGACCGGGCGGCTCAGTGAAGGAGTCTCCTAGCGAAGGTAATACAGAGATTTCGGTGGCCGATCTCGATGGGTCCGACAGCCTCCGAGCGGCTCAACAGTCAATCGTCGTGGTTGCCTTTTCCCACTACCGGCTGATCTGCCTATGTCCGGGGTTCGCAGCAAAGTTAGCGGCCGCCCCTAACGGGCTGATCCTGTGTCAAGCCGGTCGGTTGTTGCGTTGATGGCCGAACGTGAGTGGCATTAGCACCGACCCGCTACGTCATGAGACAGGTGTCTCTGAGTCGCAGGAAGTCGAACGCCATGGCGGGGCAAGGCGCCTCGGGCGCGCTTAGGCGCGCCCGAGACGCCTTCTTCGTGCAGCGAGGGCGGTGGCGACCCCCCGATCGTCCCCGTCCTGCCTCTCAATTGCGCGTTAATGGTACGATGTTCAACCTTTGCGGGCAAAACCGGTCTCAAGAGAAGTGAATGACATGTCCTAAAGTTGACATGGCGGGATTCTTCGGATCGTCAGTGGCTGGGATAGGTTGGCGTTGTGGGCGGCGATGAACCCCCGAGCATCGTCGCCCACACTTCACAAGAATGGAGCGTTGCGCCCCGCCTGAACGTCGAGAGACTCCTTTAGGTATGGGGCGCATCGTGCTTGGTGAACGCGATTGGTTGATCGACCAGGCGCGGCGCAAGGCGACCGACTCGTTCGATATCAGCTAACTCCACCGCGAAGGCAGTTAATTCAACCGTTGTGGTGGTATCCGTCGTCACCGGGTCCATGGAGGCGAACAGTTCAGCATCCGGGAAGCCGGCCAATTCCGGATAGGGGCGGGGCTGGCGCCCGATGCTCAGCTCCAGCCTTCGCCGGAAGTGGTCACCGTCGTGTCGGTTTCCGCCGACTCATCGATGGCCAGCGCGACCTGCTGGTCCTGCGCTCCCTCGGCCAGCGGGTAGGGCTCCGGCCCCTCACCGCGCACCCAACTCGCGGTCCGCTCCAGCAGGGTGGCCATGGCGATCTCCTCATCCATCCAGCGCCGATCGGGATAGGGGTTGCGATACAGCACCTCGGAACCGAGTGAGATGTGCTCGGTGTCATAGCCGATGAGGTCCAGGTCGTACCCGGTCTGCCGGCGCACCAAAGGGGTGTGAACGAGCGTTCGGGGACCCGTCATCCGTACCACCACATCGTCGTGCAGCTCGCCCGCCGATCCCCGCACGGTGAGCCGGCGGAACCGGAGCTGGTTACGGGTCTGCTGCTCGGTGAAGTCGTACACCCCTGAGCGCCCGTCCCCGAAGTCGAGCGTCGCGATCGTGGTGGTCGTCGGGTGCGCCTCCTCGTCGTCGGTCCAGCCAACGCGGCTCAACGGATTGACCAGCGGCGCGGTGAACCGGGTGGCCCGCACCGTTACCGGCCCCCGGTCCGCGCCGAGCAGGCCGCGGATCAGCGAGACGGCGTGGTAGTGCTGGGTGGAGGAGACCTGCACCTGGGTCGGGGTGCCGATAGCGCCCGTGGCAACGAGGGCCGCCCGGGCTGCGTGCGAGGGCATCATCGCGTACTGCTCGGCCACCTGGACCAGCCCGGAGGCTCCCACCATCGACCACAGCGCGCGAAGGCCGTCGAGGTCAGGTGCCGGCGGCGTCTCAGCCAGTACCGGCAGCCCTCGGTCGACGGCCTCGGCAATACAAACCGGCGTTGCCCGCGACGGCGTAGCGGTCAACACGAAGTCGACGCGAAGCTCACGCAGACACGCATCCAGGGATGTAAAGGTCGGTACGTCAAGGCGGCGAGGGGTCCGCGCCACGACCCCGCCGCAGCGGACCGTGCCCAGCTCACGCGCCACCTTGAGGAACATCTGCGCCCGCCAACCGCTGCCGATCATCGCGAACGAGGTCACGGGCAAACGGTAGCGCCATCCCCGCCGAACCGCGGCACGCGGAGAAGGACGGAGGGCGCGCTGCACCAGGAGGGTTCGGCAGTCGCGTGGGTTAAGTCTGAACGCGCGAGTAGACGCTGGCATTGAGGCTGTCGAAGTTCTCACAGAGCCAGCTGAGCATCTGCAGACCGGTGGAGACGTTTTCCTCATGGCCACGCGGATCCCGGTCGATCTGCCCGGTGAGGATCTGGTTGCTCCACTCCACACTGGTGATCTCGGCAGCGATCATCGTCGGTATCACGGCGCTGATCTCACGGCTGGTCAGCCGGTTTCTGGTGCGATAACCGGCGACGTAGTCACCCAGACGGGACACAAATACCGCACACCGGTCTGGCTGGATTGCTGACGCGGACACGGCGGTCCGTGCCCGAGCGCCCAAGTAGTAGCCAAGGTCGTAGATCGGCTGACCTACCGGAAGATGGTCGATGTCAATCAGACCCGACACGACCACCTCGGACCGTTGCGTGCGGAGAAGAATGTTGCCTGGACTGCAATCGCCGTGGATCAGCTGCGTCGACAGACCAGTGACCGCCGCGGTGAGCTGCGCGCGAATTGGCTCGACGGTTCTGCCGGTCCAAGCCCGCGGCAATCGCGGGTACGCCTCGCCGAAGGTCCGCTGCTTCAGCTCATGTCGAAACGAGCTGACCGGCCAGGGGTAGCGGGCCAGCTCCACGTGTAGGCGGCCGATGATCTCTCCCACTCGGCGACACGCGCCGGCCGCGTCGTCCGCCAGCTCGGGATCGATCTCCTCGGCCGGAAGGACCGGGCTCAGCGTGTATGACGTGGTGGCGTCGCCGGCTGCCAGACGGCCCTCATCGGTGACAACCAGCACGCTGACGGGCAGCCCCGCAGCGTGCAGATGCAGTTGCACTCGATACTCATCGGCCAACGACGCGCCGTTACGCCAGGGCCCGTGCTCCTTGAGCATGTAGGTCCGGCCATCCTCCGCTGTCACCAGAGCCAGGTCGGATCTATCCTGCCATGGGCTCAGCGTCGCACAACCGAGGACGCTCTGCCATGCCTCGACGGATCGTCGGTCCATAGCCATCGACCGTATCCAAGTCCCCGATACAGCGCACGACTTATCGCCGCCACATTTTCACGACCCGATCTCGACACAGGCTGTTGTGGGACGATCGAGGGGTGGGGCTGATTCCGTTCGATGAGGCCAGCCGAAGACTGCGGGTGGTGGGGCAGTCCTATCTTGGGGTCCGGGAGATCCCGATCGCGCGGATCATCGGGTCGGTGGACCGCAGCAGGGATTTCGATCGAAACTTCAGGCCTCAGCGCGGCTTGTCCGACAGCCGGTTGGCGAGCCTGAGGTCTGCCTTCCCTGACGGCGGCATGCCGGCGATCGACGTCTTCGAGGTGGGTGGCGCCTACTTCGTGGAGGACGGCCACCATCGGGTCGCGCTAGCACGCGAACGGCGTGCTGAGTTCATCGACGCCCAGGTCACCCGGTTGCAGACCAACTATGAGGTCGGCCCGGATGTTGACGTCTGTCAGCTGGTCCACACCGAGCAGCAACGCGTCCTGCTTGAGGAGAGTGGTTTGAGCAGGGCACGACCGGAGGCCTCGATCGAGTTCACCCTCCTTGACGGCTACACCCAGTTGCGGGAGATCATCAAGGCCCACGGGTACGACCTCGGCCGCCGGCGGGGCATCCTCCCATCGCCGGAAGAAGTGGCAGACGACTGGTTTGACGAGGTCTATGTCCCAGGGGTCGAGGCTGCCCGCCGAGCGTCGTTGCCGGAGCTGTACGCCTCCTGGCATTCCACCGATGCCGACCTGTTCCTCTGGCTCTATCAGCTACGGCGTGATCTTCGTGCGTTCGACCCCACTATCGACTTCGATGCGGCCTCCCACCACGCCCGCCAGCTGAATCTGGGCCGCCGCCGTAAACGTGATCACCTGCGCTACGGACGCCGACCACTGCCACAACGTCATGACCGACCACCCCCGACCTGACGGCCTACTCAACGACCACCAGGGTGTTGCCGTCGGGATCGTTGATCTCGAACATCGTCGGCACTCCTGGCCACTGCAGGAGCTCCCCCACCTCCACGAGGTGCCCACCGATGGCGTGGTGGAGTGCTGTTGCGTCGGTCGTGCCAAGCCGGATCCCGGTTGGTGTCCCGCAAGGCTGCGCGTCGGTGGCTGGTACGAGGGCGACCGTGGTCTCGGCGCCGGCGGCACCTACCTCAATCCAGCGGCCGCCGATCTGCTCTACCTCCGCGTCCATGAGCTTCTCGAGGCCGAGCACCTGGACATAGAAGTGCAGGGCTCGGTCCTGGTCGCTGACCGGGACCGCAATTGTGCGTACCCCCGTCACCGTTCCTGCGGTTGGGTTCGTGGTCATCAAGGTTCCTTTCTGGCTGTGGCATTCGTGTCAGTGATGACGACTCCCCAGCAGGCGAGAACTCATCTGGCGTCGTGGGACATATCCATCCAGCGGCGACACCGGCCGGCTTGATCCGAGCACTCCAGCGAGTCCTCACAGCCAAGTCCCCACAATGAAAGGTAGCCGCGCATCGGCGTCCCGTTGCGCCCCCGAGCGTCGGTCTTAGATGGGCCCGTAGTCGAGGTGGACGACACCGTTGTCGTAGACGTGGTGGTCCTTCAACCTCAGCTTGGTTGGGTCGGCACTGTCGTCCCACAGCCGCCGGCCGCTGCCGATTGCGACTGGGTAGACGAACAGGTGCAGGTCGTCGACAAGACCGTCCTTGAGAAGTGCGCGGACAAGGGTGCCGCTGCCGGAGATGTAGATCAGTCCATCTGTTCCGTCCTTGAGCTGGCGGATCTGGACCGGGTCGTAAGGGCCGATTCGGGTCGACGGGCCCCATTCCACACGCGGCTTCTGCGATCCGACGACGTACTTGTGGGTGTCGTTGAAGAAGGGGGCACCCGGGTCGTCGTCGACTGTTCTGTTTGACCAGGCCGGCGCGAACATCTCGAACGTTGTGCGTCCCAGCAGGATTGCCGTAGACGCCTCCGTGATCGCACCGATGGTCTCGCCCATCTTCGGGTGGAAGCCGTATTCGAAGGTCCACCTGGGATCTTCGAACACTCCATCAAGAGCGATGAACTCGTGTACTGCAATGGCGCCCATATCTGTCCCCTGTCGATGACCGACGCCGACCTCCTGGTCGTCGCGTCGGCGGCTTTGGGGCATTCTCCTCGAACGGAGCGTCGGTTGTCATGCGGTGAGTGCTGTGCTCAGCCTCGCGGGGAACGCAGCCACCTAGCCGATTCGTGTACGCAGCAGCGATGAGTTTGTGTCGACACCGATGTCTATTCTCCGTCAGACCAACTCACAACGGAGGCCACGATGACGGCACAGCCCACCACACACCGCCTGGATGTCCCAGGCGCTCACCTCTACTACGAAGTCCGCGGCTCCGGTCCGCTGCTGCTGGTCATCGGCCAACCGATGACCAGCGCGCCGTTCGGCCCGCTGGCCGGTCTACTCGCCCAGGACCACACCGTGGTGACCTACGACCCTCGCGGGCTCGGTCAGAGCGCCGTGGACGACTCATCGGTCGACATCACCCCCGAGGTTGAGGCCGACGACTTGGCCCACCTCGTCGACGCGGTCGGCGGTGGACCGGCAGACGTATTTGCCAGCAGCGGCGGCGCCGTCGCCGGGCTAGCGCTCGCCGCCCGCCATCCCGACAAGGTCCGCACCCTCGTCGCGCACGAACCGCCGGTCGCCGAGCTCCTGCCCGACGCCGAACAGGTGCGTGCAGTCGTCAATGACATTGAGGACGCCTACCGCACCGCTGGCTCCGGTGCGGCCTGGGGGAGGTTCATCTCGCTCGTAGTGCACGACGGGCCGGTGACCGATGCTGGTGTACCACCGGCGACGTGGCCGCCCCCCGGCCAGGACACCGCGGACGCCCAACCGCCGGCCGGCGCAGGGCCTGACGACGCAGACGCCCCTGCGGATCCGACGCCGTCGAAGAAGCAGCAAGCAGACGATGAGCTGTTCTTCCTCCGCATGCTGAAGCCCTTCACGCGGTACCAGCCGGCCGTCGACACACTCCGCTCGCGCGGGACACAGGTTCTGATCGCCGTCGGCGAGACCTCCCGAGGCGAGGTGGCGCGACGCTCCACAGACGCCCTGGCCGAACAACTCGGTACGTCACCGACCCCGTTCCCGGGGGACCACGGCGGCTTTATGGCCGACCCCGTGGCCTTTGCCACCACGCTGCGCCAGGTGCTGGCGAAAAACGCATAAACGGCGGCGGTGTTCGCCGGTCCCGGTACCTCGACGCAGCCAAAGGCCGGACCGCCCCAGGGCTGGCTCACTCGCGAGTCAGCCCGGGCGGTACCGCGTCTTCGTCGGGACGGACGCGGCGGGCATTGGCGAGCGGGTCGCTCACTAGAGCCTCGATGAGGTTGACGGGCCCGCCGATGTCGGTCCAGGTGTCGTCCCAGAGCGCGGAGACGAGCCAGGACCGGTCCAGAGGAAAGATCAAGTCGGGCAGTGCTCCGGTCTCACCGCCGCGCAGGTGACCTGTTCGCCAGGAGAGGGCTTGTTCGGGTCCGGCCAGGACCAGTACGTAGGCCCAGCCCCAGTACAGGGACACCTTCGGGGCGTCGTTGAAGACGATGTCGTAGGCACCGGTGTCCAGGTAGCCCAGCCACCATGGCTGGTCGGCTGACTGCTCGGTGAGAACCCGCACGACTGCGCGTTCATGCCTGGCGGTGTCGACGCCGTCGGGTTGGTAGAAGGTGGCGTATGCCTCGAAGACCGGTGGCACAGCCGCGTTGACCGTATTGCCGGGAATGGTGTGGTCAGCAATCCAAGCGACGTCACTGGCTGTGCCGATCCGCCATGTTCGTCCGTCCTTGATGACGTCCATGGAGTCATTCAAGCCGATCGTTGGCTACGCCAGCGGAGACATGGCAAGCAGGTACGCAACCGGGAGCAGCCCTCGTGCGTAAACCCAGCAACATCACTCAAAGGAGAGCTCCACCGGATTCCGTCTCGAGAGCTCGGCTCGTCGTCGGGAGCCCGTACGAGAACGTCGGCTCGGTCGTCGATGCAGGCATGGTCAACACCGCCAACATCGCCCTGTCGACTGGTGTAGCCACCCCGGTGGGTAGCTACACGGAGAGCTCAGCAGGCACTCCGGGGACCGTGGCCACGAGCAACCGCTTCGGGTTGACGGTGACCGCGATGGTCGGGAGCAACGAGGCCCTCTTTGCGATCTCCAGCCCGTACCAGAAAGCCGGGTCGGTCTTCCTGGTCGACCAGGCCAACAGAACGCGGGGTCTGGGTCCCTGGGTCGGGCGGCATCCCGTCCCTCACCTCGGGCCGCTTCGCCTGGTCAGTCTCAGGCCTGGGCAGCGAGTGAGCAGATAGCACTCGTCACAGCCCTCTTATCGCCGCAGCTGGGACCGGATCGCTGAGCAGGGACTTTCCCAGAATCTATGCCAGTCACCGTCGGCATCGTTACCGTGAGAAGTGCGCGGTCAGAGCGGACCGTGTCTTCGACGAAGGGACTGAGCAGATGGTCAGGTCAAGCACAAGTCATCAGAGCGGTCGACTCGCAGCCATGCTGGCGTCGGCCGCGCTGGTGAGCGTTGCTGCCGGCGTTCCCGCGGCGTACGCCAGCGGGCATGACAACGGTGGCGGAGATCACCTCACCGCATCGCTGACCGGCGCCAACGAGCGGCCGGATCCGGGCGATGACAATGGCAGCGGTAAGGCGAAGGTCGAGCTGAAGGACGGCGAGATCTGCTTCACCTTGTCTTGGCAGGACATCCAGGCGCCAGCCGCGGCGCACATCCACGAAGGCGGCAAAGATGTCGCCGGTCCAGTGGTGGTCACGTTGTTCGACGGGGCGGC
>CADCUO010000047.1 GCA_902805915.1 uncultured Propionibacteriaceae bacterium
ACCCGGAGAGCCTGGTGGCCCCCTTGGATGGCGTGGACGCGGCCTACTACCTGGTCCACTCCCTCGGGTCCGCAGACTTCGCAGCGAAGGACGCCATCGCTGCCCGGGCGTTCAGCAAGGCGGCGGCAGCGGCCGGGGTTGGTCGGATCATCTACCTCGGGGGCCTGGGCGCGGACTCGGTGGACCTGTCGGCGCACCTGCGGTCACGCCGCGAAGTGGAGTCACTGCTGGGTGCCGATGGGGTCCCGGTCACCGTGCTGCGCGCTGCGGTGGTGATCGGGCATCGTGGGATCTCCTGGGAGATCACACGGCAGCTGGTGGACCATCTACCGGCCATGGTGGCGCCCCGCTGGGTCAAGACCTTGACCCAGCCGATCGCACTGGTCGACGTCGTCCGCTACCTGGTCGGCGTGCTCGAGCCGGAAGCGGCGCGCGGCCGGATCTTCGAGGTGGGCGGTCCGGACGTGCTGAACTATGCCCAGATGCTGCAGCGGGTGGCCATGATCCGCTACCACAGGCGGCTTCCGATCGTGATCTTGCCGCTGCTCACTCCGGGTCTGTCCTCCCGCTGGCTGGCCCTCGTCACCGATGTCGACACCGCGACCGGCCGCAACCTGATCGACTCGATGACCAACGAGGTGGTCGTCCGCGGTCCCTCGATCAGCGAAATCGTCCCTGGGTCGGCGCTGGGCTACGACGATGCGGTACGGCTGGCGCTGGCCGCCCGCCAGGAGGATGTCAACGCCACGTGAGACAGCGAGTTCCTGCACTGGCGGATCGGCTGCTCGGAGTGGTTCGCCCGGTACTCATCGACAAGGTGGAACGTGACCACCGCCAGTCCGACCGCGAGTTCCTGCAACGCAGGATCGTCGTCGGCGTCACCCTGGTCTCCGGGGCGACGCTGCTCGGGTTGTCGTTCTCCGTCCGTCCCGGTGACAGCGCCTTCTATCCACTGACGCTCGGCCTGGCGGCGACCTGGCTGCTCGGCAGTGTGCTGTCCGGTCCGCTGCACCTTGGCCATATCCGGGTCCGGGGGTCGCTGCGGCGCCCGATCCTGGCGCCCATCGTGGTGGGCCTGATCCTGTCCGGAATCTTCGTCCTCGGTGCCCTGGTGACCCGCACCATTCCCTGGGTCGTCCGCTATACCGAGGACGTGCTGGCGTACGCCCGGTTCGGGGTTCTTCCGGTGCTGGTGCTGATCACCATGCTCAACGGCATCGCCGAGGAGCTGTTTTTCCGCGGCGCGCTCTTCGCCGCGATCGGGATGTGGCACCCGGTAGCCATTTCCACCCTCGTGTACGCCCTCGCCACCGTTGCCGGCGGGAATCCGGTGCTGGTCTTTGCCGCGGCCGTCTTGGGCGCGGTGGTGGGACTGCAGCGACGTGCTGGCGGTGGTGTACTGGCGCCGATCCTGACCCATCTCACCTGGTCGCTGACCATGCTGCTTGCGCTGCCACCCCTGTTTGCCGGCGCAGTTTCCTGACCGACTTGTATTGAGAGGGCGTCCGTGGCCGGAGACGCGGCAGCCTACGATGCCGGAATGGCCGAGATACGTGAGGCGACTCCAGCTGATCTCGAGTCGATCCTGCGGCTGGCCGGCCTGCGCCGACGGCAGTACGCGGCGTTCCACCCCCGGCTCTGGCGCCCGGCGGCCGATGCCGCGACGGCGCACCGGCGGCTGCTGAAGCGCGCCCTGGGCGATCCGCAGGTGATCATGCTCGTCTCGGTTGATCGTGGCCAGGTGCGCGGGTTCATGGTAGCCCGGCTGGTGCAGTCCCCGGCCATCTACGACCCTGGTGGTCCGACCTGCTTCATTGACGACTTCGCCGTCGATGACGAGGGTTTCTGGTCGTCGGTGGGTGTTGAGCTGCTTCGCGCCGCAGTGGTCCGTGCCGCAGCGCGGTCCGCGACCCAGGTGACGGTGGTAGCGGCCCGGATGGACGCGGCAAAGCGCCAGGCGCTCCGTGAAGCCGGGCTGAGCGTCGGGTCCGAGTGGTGGGTGGCCAGCATCAGTCGTCCGCTGGAGCCCGGCGAACCGGGACCGCAGCGGCCGGCGGGTTGATCAGCGGGCGCGCACAGCGGCGGTGACTCGGGAGCGGCCTGAGTCAGCCGGTGCTCGGCAGTCGATCCAGCAGCTGCTGCACGATCCTTGCCTCGGAGTCGTAATAGTCCAACCCCCAGTCGGCGACCATGGCCGGGTACTTCACCGCCGCCCGCTCGCCCAGGGACCTACGTACCTCCAGCAGGTCCTGGCGACGCACCGCCAGCTGCTCCAGGTAGTCCTGCAGCAACGTCCGCGCTCGGTCCGGTCCGACCAGACCGGCCATCAACAACCGCAGCGCCACTGGATGCTTCAGGATCGGGAAGCTCTCCACCGGCTCGGCCAGCCACTCCTGCAGCCGCTGCTGACCACAGGCGGTGATGGTGAACCGGCGGGCTCTCCGCTGGCCGGCCACCTCTTCGGTGTAGGAGACCAGCCCGGTGCGCGCGAGCCGCTCCAGCTCGGTGTACACCTGGCTCATCGCCGGGGAGACCCAGTAGAACCTCAACGTCTTGTCAGCCCGCTGCTTCACCTCGTATCCGGTCAACCCAGCTGATGGCGAACCGTCGAACACCAGCAGCCCCAGCAGGGCGTACGAGGTCGTCGACAGGTCTTGACTCACACCACACATCGTACTATTCCTATTAGGAACAAGCGCTCGTCCGGAGCGCTGCGCCTGGGTCTGTGCTCAGACGCCGGTTTCAACTGCATGGAGGGGACGGAGATGTCGGAGGCAGTGGCGCTGGTCGGGACGCGTAAAGGACTGTGGGTGGGGCGCTCCGACGAGCAGCGGAAGAGGTGGGAATGGTCGGATCCGCAGTTCCTGATGGAGGGGGTCTATGGCACTTGTGTGGACACCCGAGGAGGCACCCCCCGACTGTTCGTCTCCGCGACCAGTGAGCACTGGGGGCCAGGGGTCTATCGGTCCGACGACCTGGGGCGCACCTGGACCGAGACCCAGGGCGCTGCCGTACGGTTCCCCGAGGATGTCGGCAGCAGCGTGGAGCGGGTCTGGCAGATCCAGCCGGGTGCTGCAGACGAACCGGACGTCATCTATGCCGGCACCCAGCCGTCAGCGCTGTTCAGGTCGGACGACCGCGGCGAGTCATTCACCCTGGTGCGGTCGTTGTGGGACCACCCGCATCGACCGGAATGGGGTGCCGGCTTCGGCGGTCAGGCCATCCACACCGTTGTCCCGCATCCCAGCGACCACGACCGGGTGACCGTCGCCATGTCCACCGGGGGTGTCTACCGCACCGGGGATGGGGGGAATTCCTGGAACCCTGCCAATACCGGGATCAAGGCGTACTTCCTGCCTAACCCCTGGCCGGAGTTCGGCCAGTGCGTCCATAAGGTCTGTGGCCATCCGGCGGCTCCGGACCGCCTCTACGCCCAGAACCATCACGGCGTCTACCGCTCCGATGACGGTGGTGACAACTGGTTGTCGATCGCTGACGGGCTGCCTGCTGACTTCGGTTTCCCGATCGTGGTACACCCCCATGACCCCGACACAGTGTTCGTCTTCCCGTTGACGGCCGACGGCGAGCGGATTCCTCCGGGGGGCCAGGCTCGGGTGTGGCGCTCCAGCGACGCAGGCCGAACCTGGGCACCGTCCAGCAGTGGTCTGCCGGACAGGTTCTTCGCCGCGGTGATGCGGGATGCGATGACCGCCGACAACGCCGACCAGACCGGACTCTATCTGGGAGCGCGCGACGGATCCGTCTTCGTCAGCACCGATGACGGCGATACCTGGGTCCAGATCGCTGCGCACCTGCCCGACGTCCTATCGGTCCGGGCAGCCGTGGTCTAACACGCCGATGTGAGATTCGGCATTCCCAACGGTTCGGTGCTAGGTTTCCCAGCGTCGTCAGTCGGGGGCGATTGGTTAGGACGATGGAAACGGCCTCTCTCTTCGGTGCGCTCATGCAGCGCTGCCCTCCGGCGACGTCCAAGGTCGGGGGATCTGAAGAATGGCACCAACAGCTCGACTGGGCTGGTCGAACGCGGCAGTGCTCCACTGCCGGGTGCGTCGGTGCTTCCAGCTTGGCAGGTCAGCTGCCACAGGTGCTGGTCCCTCGACACTAAATGCACCGCTCGGCGTCTAGGCGAGCGGTCGCTCATGATCCGGAAGGGCATCTGCGACCCCCCTGCAGGTGCCCTTCCGCTGTTTCTTGGAGGTCTCGGCGCGCCGAGGCTCAGCTCCGTCCCGGAGCAACCGATCTGGTGGCCAGGTACGACGAGTTCCGACCCACGATTGTGGTGGGTCCGACGGTGCGGTGCAGGCTGCGCAGGTAGGGCAGGTGTGAGTTGAAGACCGTCCATAGCTCGCCCCCCGGACGGAGCACGCGTCCGGCACCGGCGAACATCTCGAATGCGACGGAGCTGTCGCGGGTGGTCCCGCGATGGAACGGCGGGTTGCAGACGATGAGGTCGGCCGAGTGGTCAGCGATTGGGTCGATCACGTCGGCACGCGCAACCGAGATCTGGGACGCGACATCGTTAGCCGCCGCGGTCATGGTTGTCGAGCGGCAGGCCGCCGCCGAATCATCCACCGCCAGTACCTGCGCCTGGGGGAGTCGGCGCGCCAACAGAGTCGCCAGCACGCCGGTTCCGCAGCCCAGGTCGATAACCGACCGGGCACTCGCTGGCATCTGGTCCAGGAACGTCACCAGAAACCGGGTGCCAAGATCGATCGACGTTCCAGCGAAGGCGGCGCCGTGGGCGCAGATCCTGAGGTCCAGATCCTGATGCGTTGCACGCCTCGGGAATGACGGTGCAGCGGCTGCCCCGTGCGGGTTGCGCGCGAACAGGACCCGGCACTTGCGCTGTCCATAGCTTGCCGAGACATCGCTGAAGTGCTTGGCCAGCACGGCATTCATGCTCCGGCTCATGTGTTTGTCCCGACCGCCGGCGACCAGGAGGACGTCAGGGTGGGCGGCGCCAGCCGCCACCTCGGCCATCTCCTCCAGGGCCGCCAACCCCTTGGGTAGCCGCAGCAGTACCAGCCGTGCATCGGTGAAGAGTGAGCGGTCCAGAACCGGATGCACCAAGACCGGCAGCCCCAGCCGCTGAGCGACCCCGACAGCCGCCCGCTCGGACCGGTAGGAGTCACAGTGGAGTCGGATGCCGACCAGCGGCGGCAGCCCACTGACGAGACCCCCGCTCAGGTCGTCCAACACCACGACCGCGCCAGCAGATGCAGCCAGATGCTGCGAAGCCTCCCCGAGGATGATCCGGTCCACCGCGTCCTGGGCTGCCTCCATGCCGCCCCATTGTGCCGATCGGCGGGACCGCCGTCGGGGCGGCCGCTGAAATCTCGCTACCAGCCGCGCCCCGCCCACCGTGGTGAGCCAGGGATCTGGCACCGACCTGCCAGCCGTAGCGATCCATCAGCGGCCGCCGCCGACAGCCCATCGCCGGCGGTGCTCGTGCACCGGATGCTCAGGCGGTGGCCGGCCGGCGCCACCGTCCGAGGTGACCTGAGAACCGACTATTGTCGGGCCGTGGGTGCCCTCGGCTCGGCGGCGGTCGCTGATCCTGGGAGCCGCAGGGCGATCAACCAGGACAGCCGATCGGTGCCGTCCACCGGCCAGGCGGCTCGCGCAGTTCCAAGGACCGAGCACCGGGAGCTGAGCCGCCCATGACCCAGGAGGAGGAGCACTGGCGGGTGACCTACACCCCTGGTGACTGGACCGTGCTGGCCGGACCTACCTCATTGGTCATCCTTGAGCCCGCCCGGGCCCAACACTCAGACCTTGTCGACAGCCTGTGGCGGGCGGTCGTGGACTCGGTATCGATCACCGAGCTGGCGCGCAGGATGGCGGGCTTCGGTATTGATGCCATGCCCACTTTTGCGGCGTTCTTCTGGGCCGCCGACGGGATGCGGTCGCTGGTCCGGGGTGCCATATCGGTGATCGATCTGGCCGAGGGGCGGATCGTCGCCGACGGTGTCGGGGTACAGACCTGGACCGAGGTGGGGCTCGGCGGCGTGCAACACGTTCGGATCGACATGCAGGCCCGCGGCATCGCGTCCATCGAGCTGCCGCTCGTGATCGGTGCGGTCCGCGCCTCGTCGGTGGTCCTGGATGCACGCCCGCAGTGGGTGCCAGGGTCCCCACAGATCGGGCCGGCCGCAGAGTTCAAGGACGAACCCGCAGGCACATCGTCGACGTGGTGGGACCCCGGCCCAGGCATCGATGCATCGCCCGCTGCGGCCGGGCAGCACGAGCCGACCACCCCGTCCACCGAGTGGTACCCAGCTCCTGGGTACGCCGACGACGACGAGGACGCTCACACCGAGTTGATGGACCTCCCGAAGGACTTCCCGTCCCCGTCAGGTGCCGAACCAGACGACCTCCCGCGGGGCGCGCCCGTCTCCGGTGGTCCCGACGAGGATATGACCATGGGGATCCGGTGCCCGCGGATGCACGCCAACCCACCGTGGGCACAGACCTGTCGGGTGTGCGGCAAGCGGGTACGCAGGCAGTCGCCGACACTGCTGCCGCGACCAGTGCTCGCGACCCTCCGAGCACCTGATGGCAGCACTGTGGATGTGGACCGGCCGATGCTGATCGGACGCGCCCCCAGCTCGGATCGGTCTGACGGCCCAGAGCCCCGGCTGGTCACGGTGGTGAGTCGCGGCCAGGACATCAGCCGGACGCACCTGCGGGTGGCGCCCGCGGGCTGGGAGGTCGTCGTCACGGACCTCAACTCCACCAACGGTACGACCCTCCTTCCGCCCCGTGGCGGGACTGACGCCCAGCCGCTTCCGCCAGGTGAGGCTGTGCCTGTTGCCCATGGCAGCATCCTTGATCTGGGTGACGGTGTGCGGGTAGTGATCGAGGCACCCCAACACGACCGCTAGCGCTACGCCCAGCCTTCGTCCTCACCGATAGGAGCAGGTCATGGAATCGCCGCCGGTCCCCAAGCTCCGCCCCGCCGGCTTGCCCCCGGGGGTGCAGGCGGGCCCGCTCGGAAGGCGGTTCGTCGCCTATCTCATCGACTCCGTCGCACCGGGGGCCTTCGTCGTGGCCGGATTTGGCATCGCAGACACCGTCGATCCTGGCGCCGAGCTCCTATGGAAGGTGCTCGCACTCGTTGTCGGGCTTGACTGGGCCCTGCTCGTCTGGTGGATGTTCGCTACCAAGTCCGCCGGCCCCGGGATGCGGTTGATGAAGCTGCAGCTGGTCGGGTTGTCCGATGGCCGCCCTCTCGGCTGGTTTCGCTATCTCCGACGTACGGTCGTGATGTGGCTGCTCACTGCCAGCGGCATCGGCTTGGTCGTTCTAGTCGTGCAGCTGCTGCAGGATCGGCTACACCTCGGCCCGCCGGACCGGGTAGTGAACTCCGTAGTCATTGTGGAGCGGGCAAAGGCATCGGCGCGGCCGGGGAACTCGGGGGCGGGGGCGGCGATCCAGCAGCAGGACGGTGACCCGCCTCAGCTTCGGTCCCAGGACCAGCGGGAGCCGACATCCACCGGGTCAGTCACCGACCTGCCACCGCAGCCGGTCGCGAGCGGGGCTGAGCCGCAGCCAGCTCCCGCTGGCGGGCTGCAACCGGAACCAGCTTCTGGTGGCGGGCCCGAGCAGGAGCCAGCTTCCGCTGGCGGACCCGAACAGGAGCCGGCTCCCGCTGGCGGGCCCGCACTCGAGCCGGCTCCGGCTGATGTGGCCGAGCTGCAATTAGCCGCTGATGGACGCCCACTGGACGAAGGCTGGATGGTGGGCCTGGACGACGGCCGGGAGCTCCCTATTATCGGGGTGGTGCTGCTGGGTCGGAACCCGCAGGGCCGACCGGGCGAAGAGGTCGAGCTGGTCAAGGTCGCCGACCCGACCCGTACGGTGTCCAAGACCCACCTCGCGATCGGAGTCGACGCCTATGGCATCTACGTGATGGATCGCGGCTCCACCAACGGCTCGTCGGTCACCAGCGCTGGAGGAGTGTCCACCCCGTGCCCGCCCGGGGATGTGATCGGCGTCTCCGAGGGCAACGTCGTCTCCTTCGGGGACCACTGGCTGGAGATCAGGCGGGCCTCGCCGACGCAGTAGGGTCGCCCCATGCTGCTTTCGGATCGCGATATCAAGGCTGAGGTCGACACCGGTCGGATCGGCCTGGAGCCGTACTCCAGCGAGATGGTTCAGCCGTCCAGCATCGACGTCCGACTCGACCGCTACTTCCGGGTGTTCGAGAACCACCGCTACCCCCACATCGACCCCTCTCAGGAACAGCTGGATCTCACCCGGCCGGTGCAGCCGGAGGAGGACGAGCCCTTCATCCTCCATCCGGGGGAGTTCGCCCTCGGCTCCATCTTCGAAGTTGTGACGCTGCCGGATGACATCGCGGCCCGGGTGGAGGGCAAGTCGTCGCTGGGTCGACTCGGCTTGTTGACGCACGCCACCGCTGGGTTCATCGACCCGGGGTTCTCCGGGCACGTCACCTTGGAGCTCTCGAACGTGGCCACCCTGCCGATCAAGCTGTGGCCCGGGATGAAGATCGGCCAGCTGTGCTTCTTCCGGCTCACCTCACCCTCGGAGCATCCGTACGGCTCAGCCAAGTACGGCTCCCGCTACCAGGGCCAGCGCGGCCCGACACCGAGCCGGTCACATCTCAACTTCTACCGCACCAAGATCTAGACCGACTCAGGCGCGATAGACGGCGATCTCACCGGACGCGGTCCGCGCCCGTACCGACACGTACGGCTCGTCGTCAGCCGGCTGGCTGCTGGCCTCCAACGCGATCCTGATCCGGCCGCTGACCGAGTTCAGATCCAGCCAGGCCGGAAGGTCGTCAGCGATACCGACGGTCAACGATCCGGACGCCGACCGCAGGTCGACCGACCCGGATGTCGACGGTACGGCGATGTCCCCCGACCCCGAGCTGGCCTGCATCGCCGCCTCGTGAAGGGACCGGATGACCACCTCGCCGGAGCCCGACTTGGCTGAGACCAGGCAGCGGGCCGTATCCACCGTGATGTCACCCGAGCCCGTGGTGAGCCGCGCCCCGGTCCCGGTCAGCTCGCCGAGTGTTAGATCGCCCGAGCCGGTGGAGCAGGTGAGGTCCTCGGCACTGGTGATGGTGATGTCCCCGGAGCCGGACACGATCTTGGAGCGGCTGATCGGCGCCGTGACTGAGATGTCGGCCGATCCGCTGCCGATCGAGTAGGTGAGACCGTCGGGCACGCCCAGTCTCAGGTGCGCGGTGGAGGTGAGGAAGAGTCGGTGGGGACAGTCGATCCGCAGCTGATCGCCGTCCTGGTGTACCTCGATTGCCTCCAGGAAGTCCTGGTCGGCGGCGTTCAGGCTTCCCTCGACGGCATCCTCAGCCGATCCTGAAGCGATGGTGATCGACCCGGAACCGAAGTTCTCGACCGAGATGTGCCGAACGTCTCCATAGACGAAGTTGCGGAAGCTCATCTCACCCACCCCTGTACGTTGCCGCTGCGCCCGGCGTGATCACCATGGCGACCAGCGCGACGGTCCTCTCGGCCCCTCTCGGGAGATCCGAATAACCCTCCTGGTCCGAAGACGCCGCCGGGTCCGAAGACGCCACCGGGCCCGAAGGGGCCGCCACCGCCGAAGCCGGGAGGAGCCGGAGGGACCGGAGGTGTCGGCGGAGCCCCATGACTGCGGCGCCGGTCCGCGATTGCGTCCACCACTGCCCGGACCAGCCACGCGTTGGTGGAGACCCCATCGGCAGCCGCCAGCTCGTCCACCTTGGTCTTCACCGAGCTGGGTAGCCGCAGGCTGACCCGAGCTACCGGCCCATCCTCGGAGTCCGGCTCGTCAGCGACCGCTTCGTCAGGTCGCGGCTGCAACAGGGTGTGTTCGGAGGGGTGTTCGGGGACATTGACTACGAACTCGGGGTTCTGCCCGGACATGCGGACCTCCACCGAGGCCGGTGCCAGCTCAGCGCTGATCGTCCCGGCGGCGTCCGACAGCGCTTCGATGATGGCGAGGCGGGTGGAGGACTCGATGGCGCTGCCGAGGCGTTGTGCAATCTGCTGGGTGTTGTCGTCGGCCAACGCGGCGGCGGTTGTCACACCGTGGCGGACCGACTCGAGATAGGGAAATAGATCCATGACGCCAGCATGGCACCATAGTGACGTCATGACAAGGGTCCAGTGACGCCGGATGACGTCGTCAGTTACGTCGAACCGACTCCAACAACAGCTGCGCTACATCGAGTACCTCCACGGACTCGGCCGCCGACCCGTCTGCCTGCTGCGCGGTAAGCCCGTCGGAAAGCATCACCCGGCAGAACGGGCATCCGGTGGCGATAGCCGAACCGGCGCTGCCGCTGGAGTCGGCCGCCGACAACGTCGCCACAGCTTCCTGGGTGCGGTTGACGTTGATCCGGGTGCCGATCTTCTCCTCCATCCACATCTGCGCACCACCTGCGCCGCAGCAGAACGACCGCTCCCGAGTGCGCGGCATCTCCGCGAGCGTGGCTCCCGGTAGCACGGTCAGCAGCTCTCGCGGCGGGTCGTAGATGTCGTTGTGCCGGCCCAGGAAGCAGGGGTCGTGGTAGGTGATCGTGCGGCCGGCCACAGAGCCCGCCGGCGGCGCCAGTGGGGTCAGTGCCCCGTCGCGGACGAGCCGGTTCAGCAGCTGCGTGTGGTGCACCACCTCGAGGCTGACGCCCACCTGGGGGTACTCGTTCTTCAAGGTGTTGAGGCAGTGCGCGCAGGTCGTGACCACCTTGGCGGCCTTCGCCTCGATCAGGGTCTCTACATTCTCCGCCGCCAGCTGCTGGAAGACGAACTCGTTGCCCGCCCGGCGAGCCGGGTCGCCGGTGCAAGTCTCGCCATTGCCGAGCACCGCGTAGGAGACACCGGCGGTGTGCAGCAGCTCCGCCACTGCCTGGGTCGTCTTCTTGGCCCGGTCCTCGAACGCCCCGGCGCAACCGACCCAGAACAGGTACTCGACGCTGGTCAGATCCTCCAGGTCCTCCCCGACAACCGGCACGCCGAAGGGCAGTTCCTTGGCCCAGTCCATCCGGCCGCGCGGGCTCATATTCCAGGGGTTCCCCTTGGACTCCAAGCCCTTGAACAGGCCGTTGAGCTGGCTGGGGAAGTCCGACTCCATCATCACCTGGTACCGGCGCATATCCATGATGTGGTCGACGTGTTCGATGTCGACCGGGCACTGCTGGACGCACGCGCCGCAGCTGGTGCACGACCACAACACGTCAGGGTCGATGACCCCGGCCAACCCATCCGTCACCTGGATCGGCCCGACCAGAGGTCGGGCAGCCTCCATCCTGGTCGCCTCCGGCAGCTCGTCACGGGCGGCCTCGGCGGCCTGCAGGTACGGCGCCTTGGCGTACGCGTGCTCTCGCAGCTCCATCACCACAAGCTTGGGCGACAACGGTTTCTGGGTGTTCCAGGCCGGGCACTGGCTCTGGCAGCGGCCACACTCGGTGCAGGTGGTGAAGTCGAGCAGCCCCTTCCAGGTGAAGTCCTCAACCTTGCCCACCCCCATCGCGGCGTCCTCGTCGAGCTCTTCGATGTCGTTGAAGTCCACCGGCTTCCCGGCGATCTTGATCGGTTGCAGCGCACCGAGTGCTGGCCGACCGCTTGCCTCGCGCTTGAACCAGATGTTCGGCCAGGCAGTGAACCTGTGCCAAGCGACGCCCATCGTTGTATTCAAGGCGATGGTGATGAACCAGGCCATCGAGATGATGATCTTGACAGCGGCAACAACCACAATGGCGGTTTCCAGGCCAGCCGTCGAAATGCCGCCAGGCAAGAGGAACCAGCTCAGCGGGAAGTGGATGCGGGACGTCTCCGCTCCCAGCAGCTGATGCTCCAAAGCCCGCAATAACAAGACGCAGACGACGATGCCGAGGATGGTCAGCTCGACGTAGACCCCCTGCCAGGTACGGGATCCGTGGAAGCGCGAGAGCCGGCCCGCCCGCCGCGACCGGAACCGTACGACCATCAGGTAGGTGATCGAGATCAATCCGAGCCAGGCGATCAGCTCGCTCAGCCACTCATAGACCACCCAGTGTCCGATGATCGGCAACGCGTACCGGGGGTTGAACAGCTGGCCGTACGCGGTGACCAGGGTGAAGAAAAGGGCGCCGAAGGCAACGAACACGAACCAGTGCGCGATCCCGACTGTCGTCCACTGCAGCATCCGCGTGTGGCCGAGGGTCTCGACCAGCATGTGCTTCCAGCGGTCCCGTGGTCGATCCGATCGTCCGCTGGTGCGCTGGCCGAGCTTGATCACGCCCACCATGGACGCCACTGCCCGACCGAAGAGAACGACGCCGACAACGGAGATGGCCAAAGCGACGACGATGGCGACGATCTTCACACGGAGCTCCGTCCAAGCGGTGAGCGCGGCTGCATCTCACCCTATTGCGTGTAGTGGCGCAGTGCGGCGAAGCGTAGCCAGATGTTACCAATGAGTAACTTGACGTGGACGCGTGTGCGTGGCCACGCCGGTCATGGTCAAAGAAATGTCGGAGCATGGGGCTAGGGTCGAGACAGCCCTATCTTGGGGCGCGAGGCGCCGACGCGGTGGCCTGCGAGCGACTGAGCACAGATGGGGTTGGCGTGATCGAGTTCGAGTCAGTGAGCAAGACCTTCCGGGATGGGACCACCGCGGTGGTCGACCTGACGCTGACCGTGCCATCGGACCAGATCACCGTGATCGTCGGGCCTTCCGGATGCGGCAAGACGACCACCTTGCGGATGATCAACCGGATGATCGAGCCCACCTCCGGCCGGATCCTCTGGGACGGTACGCCGCTGCACTCGAAGAAGAAGACCACACTTCGTCGCCAGATGGGCTACGTGATCCAAAGCGGTGGGCTGTTTCCGCACCGGACGGTGCTGGATAACGTCGGTACGGTGCCCGGACTGCTCGGCTGGGACAAGTCCAAGACGCGGCAGCGTTCGATTGAGCTGCTCGACAGCGTCGGGCTAGATCGCGCCCTGGCTGACCGCTATCCCGCTCAGCTCTCCGGCGGCCAGCAGCAACGGGTGGGAGTGGCACGGGCACTCGCCGCCGACCCGATGGTGATGCTGATGGACGAGCCGTTCTCCGCGGTCGACCCGGTCGTACGGGCTGAGCTGCACGAGTTCTTCTTGGGCCTGCAACGGCAGCTGAGCAAGACGATCGTGTTGATCACTCACGACATCGACGAGGCGATCAAGCTCGGTGACCAGGTGGCCATCCTTCGGGTGGGCGGCACACTGGCCCAGGTGGGGACGCCGCAACAGCTGTTGGACGAGCCGGCGGACGCATTCGTCGAAGGTTTCGTGGGACGGGACCGCGGCTATCGCGCCCTGTCGTTCTCCTCCGCGGCCAACCTGCCGCTGAAGCGCGTGACGGCCGTCCGTGATCCCTCGCTGGCACGTCCGGGCGAGCCGACGCTGGTCGTCGACGCCGACGCCAGGCCACTGGGATGGGCGGACGCCGAGCGCCCGGGGCAGGTCTTTCAGCTGGGCGCCACCTTCGACCCAGAGCAGGACACCTTGCGGGCCGCCCTCGACTCTGCCCTCACCTCGCCAGTGGGTCTGGCGGTGGCCGTACCGACTGCCACCGACCGGTACGCCGGTGTGGTCAGCGCCGCAGACATCTTGGCCCAGGTCACGCAGTCCCGAGCAGCGCTGGCCGAAACCCTGTCGATACGGGAAGTCGAGGCCGAACAGTCGACGTCGGAGTCCTCAGCCGAGGTGAGCTCAAGCCGGAGCGCCGAGGATGACAACGCGATGAGGGCATCGTGATCGACTGGGTCACCAACCGCAGCCTGGACTGGAACTGGCTTGGGCGCAACGCCGGAATGATCGGAAGCCTGACGCTGGAGCATGCCATCTTGGCTGTCGTCCCGGTCCTGGTGGCATTTGCCGTCTCCATCCCGCTGGGATACCTGGTGTTTAGGACCGGACGGGCTGCCAACAGTGTGCTGGCCCTGTTCGGAGTCATCTACTCCATCCCGTCGCTCGCGCTGTTCGTGGCCATGCCGGCCTTTCTGGGCACCAAGATCCTCAGCCCGATCAACATCGCGGTGGCCCTGGCCATCTACTCGGTCGCCTTGCTGGTTCGCAGCGTGGTCGACGGGTTGCGGTCGGTCCCTTCCTCGGTGAAACAGTCCGCCTCGGCAGTCGGGTACGGAGGCCTCCGTAGGTTCATGACTGTTGAGCTGCCCCTAGCCATGCCAGTGGTGTTCGCCGGTCTGCGGGTGGTTACGGTGTCCAACATCGCGCTGGTCAGTGTCGGCGTTCTAATCGGCTTGGGCTCGCTCGGACAGCTGTTCGACACCGGGTTCAACCGCAACTTCTACACCCCGATCGTGGTCGGTCTGGTGCTGACCGTGGTGCTGGCGCTGATCGCCGACGCCGTCATCTTGCTGATCCAGCGCGGCACGCTGCCGTGGGCACGGGGTCGGAGAGCGGCATGAACCTCCTCGACTACATCTCCCAGCCCGCCAACTGGACCGAGGCCGGCGGGATCTCCGACCTGCTCACCCAGCATCTGTACTACACCGCGCTGTCGGTGCTGGTTGCCGCGGTGGTCGCGATCCCGCTCGGCATCCTGATCGGGCACACCGGACGCGGCTCCTTCGTGGTGATCGGGCTCAGCAACGCGGCCCGGGCCGTGCCGAGCCTTGGGCTGCTGGTGCTGATCGTGCTGCTGCTCGGCACCGGCGTGGAGCCGATCATCCTGGTCTTGGCGGTGCTCGCTGTCCCGCCGATCCTGACGGCGACCGCGGCCGGTGTGCACGGTGCCGACCGCGAGGCGGTGCATGCCGCCCGGGCCATGGGAATGACGGCAGGGCAGATCGTCACCCAGGTGGAGTTGCCGCTGGCCCTGCCGTTGGTGATCTCCGGCCTACGCAGCGCGACCCTGCAGGTAGTCGCAACGGCGACCGTCGCGGCTTTCGCGGCGGGCGGTGCGCTGGGACAGCTGCTGATCAGCGGCCAGCGCAACAACGACTACTCCCAGATGTTCGCCGGCGCCGTGCTGGTTGCCCTCCTCGCTATCGTGCTGGACATCCTGCTGGGCTTGGTCGGCTGGTTGGCGGCACGACGAGCCCGCCCGCGAAGCAAGACAAGTCCGGAGCTGTTTCCGGTGCCCGCCTAACCTGTACCCGACCCGGGGATCCGTCCTGGGCCCGAGATGGAGCAACGAATGACACCCAGAAGACTGATCACCTCGGCCGCGGTCGCCGTGAGCGCCCTCGCGATGGCGGCCTGTGGCGCGAACACAGACCCACTCGCCAACCAGTCGGCCGCGCAGTCGGCCCAGCCGTCGGAGTCCGCGTCGGCCAGCGCACCGGTGATCGTCGGCTCAGCGAACTTCACCGAGTCCCAGGTGCTGGCCCAGCTGTATGCCCAGGCCATGGAGGCCAAGGGCGTCGAGGTGTCCACCAAGCTGAACATCGGGTCCCGCGAGGTCTACATCAAGGCGCTCCAGGATGGCTCCATCTCGGTCATCCCGGAGTACACCGGAAACCTGCTGACGTACTTCGACAAGGACGCCGCCGCGACGACAGCAGCCGAGGTCGAGAAGGCGCTGCCTGCAGCGATCGGTGACCTGAAGGTACTCAAGCCGTCCAAGGCCGTGGACCAGGACGTCTATGTGGTGACCAAGAAGTTCTCCGAGGAGAACGGGGTGACGTCACTGGCGGACCTCAAGAAGGTTTCCGCCGACTCGATCCTCGGTGGACCGTCAGAGCTCAAGGGTCGCCCGTACGGACCCGCCGGCCTCAAGGAGATCTACGGCGCGACCTTCAAGGAGTTCAAGCCGTACGACTCCCCGGCTGTGAAGGTGAAGGACCTCAACGACAACAAGATCCAGGTCGGGGAGTTCTTCAGCACCGAAAGCGCGATCATCGACAACGGCTACGTCGTCCTGGAAGACCCGGAGGCGATGATCCTGCCCCAGAACGTCATCCCGCTGGTGACCGCCGAGGTGGCGAGCAATTCCGAAGCTACCGGGGCGATCGAAGCTGTCCAGGATGCCCTCACCACCGAGGAGCTGACCAACCTGAACAAGAAGGTCGACGTCGATCATGAGGATCCCGACCAGGTAGCCGAGGAATGGCTGAAGAGCAAGAACCTCGCCTGAGGGACCTGCACCCTTGAAGAACGCCCGTCCTCTGCTAGAGGGCGGGCGTTCCTGCTTCAGTGGGTCTCGGCGACGCGCGGTGCCGCCGGACAACGAGACTTCTAGTCGAGGTCTGCCACTGGCGCCGCGCCGTTGCGCTCGTCCCGTTCCGCCCACTCCAGCAGCTGGTCCAGCCGATAGACGTGATCGTCGATGTCGGCATGCAGGTCACCAAGCCGCGCAAAGCGGGCCGGCATGGTGGCGATGGTGAAGTCCGCCGGCTCGGCGTCGCCGATCTCGTCCCACCGCACCGGGGCCGAGACGATGCCGAGCGGCGTACCGCGGACCGAGTAGGCGCTGGCGATGGTGTGGTCGCGGGCGTTCTGGTTGAAGTCGACGAAGATCGACGCAGGATCCCGATTCTTGCGCCACCAGGTGAGATCCACCAGTCCGGAGGAGCGGCGTTCCACCTCGCGGGCGAAAGCGAGCGCGGCCCGGCGTACGTCATGGAAGCCGAGCTCGGGTGGGATCCGGACATAGGCATGCAGACCCTTGCCTCCGGAGGTCTTGGCGAAACCGACGGCGCCCAGCTCGGCCAGCACCTCGCGGACCACGGAGGCGACGGTCCGAACATCGGCGTAGCTGGCCAGCGGCATCGGGTCGAGGTCGATCCGCCACTCGTCGGGTGACTCGGTGTCTTCGCATCGGGAGTTCCAGGGGTGGAACTCGACCGTGGACATCTGCACCGCCCAGATGACGTCGGCCGGGTGCGCGACGCAAAGCTCGTCGGCGTGCCGGTTGAATCGGGGGAAGTGCACCCGTACGGTCTCGATCCACGGCGGAGCGCCCGCTGGGATGCGTTTCTGGTGCACCTTCTCACCGTCCACGCCGTCGGGAAAGCGGTGCAGCATGCACGGTCGGTGGTAGAGCGCGTTGACGATCCCGTCCGCGACCGACAGGTAGTACCGGGCAAGGTCCAGCTTGGTCTCGCCCCTGGCCGAAAAGTACACCCGGTTCGGGTTGCTGATCTTGACGACCCGGTCGCCGACCTCCAGCTCGATGCGCTCCACCACAGTGTGAGAGTAATCGTGATGACCGGACCCGTCAGCCCGTAGGCCGTCGCGCAGAAGCCAGACGCCGCCGTTCTGCTGCCCTGGATGCCGGTGATGACTTGTGCGGGGTTGCCTGTCAGTGCCGACAGCTACGCTCACGCACGTGGACATCGCGGTGGCTCTGCTCGACGGTTCCGTCGAAGTCGCCGAGCTGACCGCGGACCTCGACATCCACGGCGTGACCACCGTCGGCTGGGACGATCTTCCGGCGCTGGTGGCCTCGCGAGAGTCGGCTAGCTCGCGTTGGGTCTGGGCCGACGTACGCGACGTCTATCCGCACCTGCTGAGCGCCGGCGTACGGGTGCAGCGCTGCTGCGACCTGCGGCTCTGCCACGCCATCCTGGCTGGGTCGACGTACGTGGAATGGGCGATGGGAGCCGACGATGCGCGCTGGCGACAGCCTGACCCTCCGGCGTCGGAGGACGTACCAAGCCTGCTCGACCTCCCCGGCGGCGCCACCGACCGAAGCCTGGCCGAGATTGTGTCCGAACATCGCCGGCAGCAGCAGGCGGCAGCTGCTTCAACGCATCCGGAGCGGATCCGGCTGCTGCTGGCCGCCGAGTCCGCCGGAGCTCTGATCGCCGCCGAGATGAAGTTCGGCGGGCTGCCGTGGAGCGAGCAGGTCCATGACCGCCAGCTGACCGAGGTACTGGGTCCCCGGTCCCTTCCGGGCGGCCGGCCGGCGAAGCTGGAGCGGCTGGTCGAAGACATCCGGGAACAGCTGGGAAATCCCACCATCAATCCGGACTCCCAGCCCGACCTGCTGCGGGCGCTCCGCGGCGTGGGTATCGGGGTGCAGAGCACCCGGCAGGGGGAGCTGGAGCAGGTGCAGCATCCGGTGATAGCGCCACTCCTGGAGTACAAGAAGATGAACCGGCTGCTGACAGCAAACGGGTGGGCGTGGATGGCCGCATGGGTACGCGGTGGGCGGTTTCACCCCGACTACGTGCCCGCCGGAGTGGTGACCGGCCGGTGGGCGACCCGAGGGGGCGGGGCGCTGCAGCTGCCCAAGCAAATCCGGTCAGCGGTGGTCGCCGACCCCGGATACAAGCTGGTCGTTGCCGATGCGGCGCAGCTGGAGCCGCGGATCCTGGCCGCCATGTCACGGGACGAGCAGATGGCGCGGGCCAGCCGTCGTGGAGATCTGTACCAGGCGCTGGTGGACGAAGAGATCATGGACACCCGTGCCCACGCCAAGGTGGCGATGCTCGGCGCGCTCTATGGCGCCACCTCCGGAGGCGGCGGGCAGCTGATGCCACGGCTGATCCGGGCGTACCCGAAAGCCACCGGTCTGGTCGAGGATGCCGCTCGACGGGGCGAGCGAGGTGGGGTGGTGACGACCTGGCTTGGCCGGAGCTCGCCGCCGCCGCCGGATGTCTGGCATGCGGCGCAACGGCGGGCCAGCCAGCCCGAGGCGACAGCCGCCGAGCAGCAGGCGGCTCGGCGACAGGCTCGGGACTGGGGTCGTTTCACCCGAAACTTCGTGGTGCAGGGGACGGCCGCGGAGTGGGCGCTGTGTTGGATGGCGAACCTGCGCAAGCTCTTGGCCGCCCTCCCATCCGCAACGACCGACGAGTCCGCTGCCGACATTGACCAGTCTGCCGCCGAACCGCGGGCCGGCCGGGCAGAGCTGGTCTACTTTCTGCATGACGAGGTGATCGTGCACACGCCGGCTCGGCTGGCCGGGGAAGTGGAGCAGGCGATCAGGCAGGCCGCGGCTGAGGCCGGTCGGCTGATGTTCGGCAGCTTCGAAGTCAACTTCGCCGTTGAGATAGCCGTCGTCGACGACTACGGACAGGCGAAGTAGGCCCAGACCAATACGCCGACTCAGCGATGGGCTGCCGCAGGCTCGGTCGGTTTCACTGTCTCGGTGGGATGGCGTGCGAGCCGTGGGCGTCTGGCCGGAGGAACTCAGGTCCGGCAGCCTCAGGTACGGGCGGCGGCGCAGCGCGTCCCGAAGGGGGTGCTGAGAACGGCGGGTCGGTGGTCGCGGTCTGCATCGGGGCGGCACCGCGGTCCTTCGCCGCCGCCGCCGCCAGTGGGAGGGTGACGGTGAACCTCGTCTGGCCCGGCCGGCTGCTGACCACGACGCTCCCGCGGTGCGCTTCGACGACAGCCGACACGATGGCCAGTCCGAGACCCGTGCTGCCGCCCTGTGCGGACCCGTCCGCCCGTACCCGGCTGGTGTCAGCCCTGGTGAAGCGCTCGAACACCTGGTCGGCTATCTCTGCGGGGATGCCGGGACCGTTGTCGGTCACGGTGATGACGGCGCTGTCGTCGGCTGTGGTCACCCCGGTCTCCACCCGGGTGCCGGGTGGAGTGTGGGTACGGGCGTTGGCCAACAGGTTCGCCACCACTTGATGCAGCCGGTGCTGGTCGCCCAGGGCCACCACGGGCTCCTCCGGCAGCTGCAGGGTCCAAATGTGGTCCGGCCCGGCGGCCCGGGCATCGCTCACCGCGTTGATCACCATCGCGGTGACATCCACCGGTCCCAGGTCCAGGTCCGGTCCGGAGTCGAGCCGGGCCAGCAGCAACAGATCCTCAACCAGCCTCGACATCCGGCCCGCTTCCGACTCCACCCGCGACATGGCGAATGCTGCATCAGGGGGCAGCTCGTCCCGGTTCCGCCGGGTCAGCTCGGCGTAGCCACGGATGGCGGCCAGGGGGTTCCGCAGCTCATGGGACGCGTCGGCCACGAACTGGCGTACCTTCGTCTCGCTCGCCTGACGCGCCGCCAACGCCCCGTCGACGTTGTTCAGCATGTGGTTGAAGGCCTGCCCCACCTGGCCCACCTCGTTTGCGGGGTTGGCGTCCTCGTCAGGCACCCGGATAGCCAACGCCACCTCGCCCCGGTCCAGCGGAAGCTGCGACACCTGTTGTGCCGTCGCCGCCACCCGGTGCAGGGGACGCAGAGTGCGCTCCACCAAGGTTCGGGCTACGACCGCGGCGCCTGCCATGGCGAGCAGCGACAGCAAGACCTCCAACCCGACCAGCTCGATCAGGGTCTGGTCCACCTCGGACAATGGGACGCCGACCACGACAGTGCCGATAACCGTGCTGCGGTCCTCGCTCAGAATCGTGTACGCCACCACCCGGTAGCGCTGCAGCCGGCCACCCAGGTTGACCGACTCCTTCGCACCGTTGGTCGGCACCCCGCTGAGGCGCTCGGTTGCGGCTGGAGGCAGCGACGGGCGCTGGCCGCGTTCGGCGAGGATGCCGGTCTCGACACTGGTCCCGTGGACGTCGAAGACGGCATACATGGTTCCGATCGGCTGTCCTGGTTGGAGCAGACCGCCCCGGGGCCCGCTCGGGTCGTTGTCCCGGCCGTCCCGGCGCAGCCGGTCGGTGACGGCATTGAGCTGGGTGTCCACCTGCCGCATCAGCAGCTGTGCGGTCGCCAACGTGGTAGCGCTGCTCAGCAGGATGGCGGCGGCGGCCACCAGTACCACCACCCGGAGAACAAGCTGACGGCCGAGGGTGCCGCGGCCCATCGGGGCTCCCGGGATGGCGGGCCCCGGGCTCTCCGTCGGCCGGTTCAGCGACATCAGACTGCCGGTCGAAGGACGTATCCCGCTCCGCGCATGGTGTGGATCATAGGCGAGCGGTCGGCGTCGATCTTCTTCCGCAGATACGAGATGTAGAGCTCCACCACGTTGGCCTGACCGCCGAAGTCGTAGTTCCAGACCCGGTCGAGGATCTGGGCCTTGCTCAACACCCGACGTGGGTTGCGCATCAGGTAGCGCAGCAGCTCGAACTCGGTAGCGGTCAGCTGGATGTCCACGCCTCCCCGGGTCACCTCGTGACTGTCCTCGTCCAGGGTCAGGTCACCCACGACCAGGGTGGAGTCGCTCTTGGTGAGCGCCGCGCCGGTCCGGCGCAGCAGGGATCTCAGTCGAGCGATCACCTCTTCGAGGCTGAACGGCTTGGTGACGTAGTCGTCGCCGCCTGCGGTGAGCCCGTTGATCCGGTCCTCGACGGCATCCTTGGCGGTCAGGAAGATCACCGGCACGTCGGGGTTCTCGCTCCGGATCCTCCGCATCACCTCCAGGCCGTCGAAGTCCGGCAACATCATGTCCAACACGATGGCGTCCGGACGGGTCTCCCGGGCCACCTTCACCGCCTCCGAGCCGGAACGGGCGGTACTGACCTCCCAGCCTTCGTACCGCATCGCCATCGAGAGCAGCTCGGTCAAGCTCCGCTCGTCGTCGACGGCCAGGACTCTGATCGGACTGCCGTCGGGTCTGGTCAGCGGTGCCTGGGTGTTGTCGGTACGGGCCATGACTACAGGAAAGCACCGCTTCCCTCGTACTTACTATGTCTTGGCTGTGTGCTTGCTGTGAATCGCCTGGAAGCTAGCGGTGCGGTTTCGTCACACTCGGGAACTGCGGCGGTCGACCTCGGCGGCGTTCTCGTCGGAACTGTTGCCCCGGAACAGCCGGTCGATCGAGGCCGCGCCCGCCCCGAAGGCGACGAAGAGCAGGGCGAGGACTACCAGCGCCACGTTGTACTCGTAGCCTCCGACGAAGTTGCCTTGGGCATCGGTCAGGTAGGGCCCGCGATACCAGTTCGTGTAGCACACGGTCAGTACCTGTTGCACGAGTACGGCAAGAGCGACGAGTGGAGTGAGCGCGCCGACGATCAGGAACAGCCCACCAACCAGCTCGAGCACGATGGCGCCGTACGTCGCCGCCTCCGGGTAGGGGGTGGCGAACTGGCGCAGATAGTCGATCTGGCTCCGGATCCCCTGCTCCTGCCAGCGTCGCCAGCCGTGGGCGATCAGGATCGCACCCAGCGCGATGCGGGCAAGCAGCAGAGCGATATCTCGAACGACCCGAACGAATGTGGCCATCACGACTCCTGAGTTGGTTGAGCACAACGCTACGCACTCCGATGGCCCCGGGCTGCCGGCACACCACTTCCAGCGGCGACCCGGCGCTGAATCGGGGTAAACCCCGAACTCTTTCGGACTTGAGTCATATCGACTCAATCCCAACTTGATAACGTCAGACTGGTCGTGCATAGTTGAGTCCAGGACGCTCATGGTCAAACCTGAGCCCCCTCGACTCAACACTCAAGTCTATTCGGAGGAACCACACATGGCTCGTGCAGTTGGTATTGACCTCGGTACGACGAACTCCGTCGTTGCCGTACTCGAAGGTGGAGAGCCCACCGTTATCCCGAACGCCGAGGGCGCACGGACCACTCCTTCGGTCGTAGCCTTCACCAAGAGCGGCGAGGTGCTGGTCGGCGAGGTCGCCAAGCGCCAGGCCGTCACCAACGTCGACCGCACCATCCGCTCGGTCAAGCGCCACATGGGCACCGACTGGAAGGTCACCATCGACAAGGTGTACCGGCCGCAGCAGATCAGCGCCTTCGTGCTGCAGAAACTGAAGCGTGACGCCGAGGCCTACCTGGGTGAGAAGGTCACCAACGCTGTCATCACCGTGCCGGCCTACTTCTCCGACGCCGAGCGCCAGGCCACCAAGGAAGCCGGTGAGATCGCCGGTCTCACTGTCGACCGCATCATCAACGAGCCGACCGCGGCCGCGCTGGCGTACGGTCTGGACAAGGCAGGCTCCGACCAGACCATCCTCGTCTTCGACCTCGGTGGTGGCACCTTCGACGTGTCGCTGCTGGAGATCGGCGAGGGCGTCTTCGAGGTGAAGGCCACCAAGGGCGACAACCGCCTCGGTGGTGACGACTGGGACGCCCGGATCGTCGACTGGCTGGTCAAGCAGTTCAAGAACAAGAACGGCACCGACCTGTCCAAGGACAAGATCGCCCGTCAGCGGCTGCAGGAAGCGGCGGAGAAAGCGAAGATCGAGCTCAGCTCCGCCAGCGAAACCTCCATCAACCTGCCCTACATCACCCTCGGTGAGTCCGGCCCGCTGCACCTGGAGGAGAGGCTGACCCGTTCGGAGTTCCAGCGCCTCACCTCCGATCTGCTGGACCGGTGCCGTACGCCGTTCAACGCGGTGATCGAGGACGCCAAGATCGGCATCAACAAGATCGACCACGTGATCCTGGTCGGTGGCTCCACCCGGATGCCCGCCGTCGTGGACCTGGTCAAGGAGCTCACCGGCGGCAAGGAGCCCAACAAGGGCGTCAACCCCGACGAGGTCGTTGCTCTGGGCGCCAGCCTGCAGGCCGGTGTGCTGAAGGGTGAGGTCAAGGACGTGCTGCTGCTCGACGTGACGCCGCTGAGCCTTGGCATCGAGACCAAGGGTGGCGTGATGACCAAGATCATCGAGCGCAACACCACGATCCCCACCAAGCGGTCGGAGGTCTTCACCACCGCCGATGACAACCAGCCGTCGGTGATGATCCAGGTCTACCAGGGTGAGCGTGACTTCGCCCGTGACAACAAGTCACTCGGGAACTTCGAGCTGACCGGGCTGCCGCCGGCACCGCGTGGCGTGCCGCAGGTCGAGGTCGCCTTCGACATCGACGCCAACGGCATCGTGCACGTCTCGGCCAAGGACCTCGCCACCGGCAAGGAGCAGTCGATGACCGTGACCGGTGGTTCGGCTCTGGGCAAGGAAGACATCGACCGGATGGTCCGGGAGGCCGAGGCGAACGCCGAGGAGGACCGCAAGCGCCGCGAGGCCGTCGAGCTGCGCAACGAGGCCGACGTCCTGGTGTTCCGTACCGAGAAGCTGCTCAGCGAGAACGCCGACAAAATCACCGAGGACGTCAAGCGCCCGGTGGAGGAGTCGCTGGCCGAGCTGAGGACCGCTCTGGAGGGCACCGACGACGACGCCGTGAAGTCAGCGGTGGAGAAGCTGAACACCACCAGCGCTGCTCTGGGTCAGGCGATGTACGCCGCGGCTCAGGCTGCCCAGGCCAGCGAGGCTCCCTCGCAGGCCGGCTCGCCCAGCGACCACGCCGACACCAACGGCAGTTCCAGTGACGACGACGTCGTCGACGCCGAGATCGTGGACGACGAGAAGTCGAGTGATGCCAAGTGACCGACCGCGAAACCGAGTTCGAGGCCGACGGTCCGGTGGTACGCGACAAGCGCCGGATCGACCCGGACACCTTTGAGGTACGCCAGGCGCCGTCCGCGCCTGGCGCCTCGGCGGGGCGGTCCCCTGCCGATGGCACGCCGACGGCTGAGCCGGCTGCAGGTGCCGCCGAGGTGAGCCGGCTGCAGCAGGCATTGGCCGAACGTACGGCTGACCTGCAGCGGTTGCAGGCCGAGTACGTCAACTACAAGCGGCGGGTCGACCGTGACCGCGACGTGTCCCGCGCTGCCGGAGTGGAAGGCGTACTGCGGGACCTGCTGTCGGTGCTGGACGACCTGCGGTCTGCACGGCTGCACGAGGAGCTGTCCGCAGGGTTCAAGGCTGTCGCCGAGGAGATCGAACGGGTCACCACCAAGTACGGCCTGGAGCCGTTCGGCGAGAAAGGCGATGCCTTCGACCCGCACATCCACGAGGCGCTGCTGCATGCACATGCCGACGGGATCGAGGGGCCGACCTGCGTGGAGATCCTGCAGCCTGGATACCGGCTCAAGGACAAGGTGATCCGGCCGGCCCGGGTCGCAGTCGCTGAGCCGTCCGGCGTGGCCGCGGCCGAACCGAGCAGCGCCGAAGAGGCCAGCCCTCTATCGGCCAGCCCCGGATCGGGCACTGCGGACGAGGCCGGCACCGATCCTGGGAGCACCGAGCCGGTGAGCTCCGGTTCGGAGGAGGTCACCTCCGACGAGCAGACGTCGTAGTACTACGGACACAGGGATGAACGCGCAGAAGCTGAACATGAAGGAGGGGAGGCGTCGATGAGCACGAAGGACTGGATCGAGAAGGACTTCTACAAGGTCCTCGGCGTCTCCAAGGACGCCACACCCGAAGACATCAAGAAGGCGTACCGGAAGCTGGCTCGGGCTAACCACCCGGACCAGAACCCGGGCAACGCGGCTGCGGAGCGCCGGTTCAAGGAGATCTCCGAAGCCAACGACGTCTTGTCGAGCGAGAGCAAGCGCAAGGAGTACGACGAGGCGCGCCGGCTCTTCGGCGGTGGCGGCTTCCGGTTCCCCCGTGGCGGCGGAAGCCAGAGCGGCAGCCCCGTGGACGACCTGTTCCGGTCCGCGTCCCAGGGTGACGGAAACTTCTCCGACCTGTTCGGTGGGCTGTTCAGCAACCCCAACACTCGGACCCGTACCTCCTCCACCCGAGGACCCCGCCGCGGCAGCGATGTCGAGGGCGAGGTGACGGTGGAGTTCGTCCAGGCGATCGAAGGCGTCACCGTCGGTATGCAGATGGTGTCGGACGCCGCGTGTGCCGCCTGCCACGGCACCGGCGCCAAAGCCGGTACGGTCCCGCACGTCTGCCCCACCTGCCAGGGCAGTGGCATGCAGACCTCCGCCTCGGGCGGTGTCTTCGCGGTGACCGAGCCCTGCAAGGACTGCCGCGGTCGTGGCATGGTGGTCGACGACCCGTGCCCGGTCTGCAACGGCTCTGGCCGAGGCAGGTCCACCCGCACTATGCAGGTCCGGATTCCGGCGGGCGTCACCGACGGCCAACGGATCCGGCTCAAGGGCAAGGGCGGGGCCGGTGAGAACGGCGGCGCAGCCGGCGACCTGTACGTGACGGTGCACGTCAAGCCGCACCCGATCTTCGGCCGCAAGGGCGACAACCTCACCATCACCGTCCCGGTGACCTTCACCGAGGCTGCGCTGGGTGCGGAGATCGAGGTGCCGACGTTGGGCGGATCCCCGGTCCGGCTCCGCATTCCGGCCGGCACGCCCAACGGGCGAACCTTCCGGGTGCGCGGCAAGGGCGTCGCCCGGCGGGACGGCAGTCGCGGTGACCTGCTGGTCAGCGTGGAGGTGGTCGTGCCGGAGTCAATGAACGACCAGGCTCGTGACGCTCTGAACAGCTACGCCGAAGCTGTCGGAGCGGTGAACCCGAGAGCCAGGCTGTTCTCCGCCGCACCGCCCGGGAAGAGTTAGGAGGCCGCGTGAGCGCCGGACAACTACCGCAACGTATCGACAACGATGCACCGGTGTTTGTCATCTCGGTTGCCGCGCAGCTCGCCGGGATGCATCCGCAGACGCTGCGCACCTATGACCGGCTGGGGCTGGTGTCCCCGCGGCGTACGGCAGCTCGCGGGCGGCGTTACTCCGCCCGCGACATTGCCCGGCTGCGGATGATCCAGCGGCTGTCCCAGGACGACGGCATCAACCTGGAAGGCATCCGGCGGATCCTGCAGCTGGAGAACGAGCTTGACGAGCTCCGGGCTCGGATCAACAGCCTGGCGGAACTCCTTACCTCCACCCGTGCCGCCCCACGCGGGTCGCGGGTCTTCACCGCCGACCCGCTCGGCGGGGTGCACATCGCAGCCCCTGGGCGGTCCTGGTCCGCCCCCAAAGCACTCGAAGGGCGTCGGGGCTCCTGACCGAGTCGCTGAGGTCCAGCAGCAGGTAGCGCGACACCTAGTCAGCTAGCCCCCGAGCCCACAACAGAACATGAAAGGAACTCGATGAACGCTGAAAAACTGACCACAAAGAGTCGCGACGCCGTCTCGGCCGCACTCCGTAACGCTCTTACGTCTGGCAACCCCACCGCCGAACCACCACACCTGCTGCACGCGCTGCTGATGGTGCCCGGCAACACCGTCGCTCCGCTGCTCACCGCAGTGGGCGCCGACCCAGCCGTCGTCGACGCGGCAGCCCAGGGTGCCATCGCCAAGCTGCCGTCCGCCAGTGGTTCCTCGGTCAGCCAGCCGACCATGTCCGGTGCGCTGGCACGAGTACTGGCCGACGCCGAGACCCGCGCGGAGCAGCTGGGCGACGCGTTCGTCGCTACCGAGCACCTGCTGATCTCCCTGGCGTCGGTCAGCTCCGATGCCAAGAAGATCCTGACCGATCTGCACGTCACCGCCGAGCCGCTGACCGCTGCGTTCAACGAGTCTCGTGGTGACAAGCGTGTCACCACCCCCGAGTCCGAAGGCACCGAGTCTGCCCTGGACCAGTACGGGGTGGACCTGACCGAACAGGCCCGCGAAGGCAAGCTCGACCCGGTCATCGGTCGCGACCCCGAGATCCGCCGAGTGGTTCAGGTGCTCGCACGTCGGACCAAGAACAACCCGGTGCTGATCGGCGACCCCGGCGTCGGCAAGACCGCCGTCGTCGAGGGCTTGGCGCAGCGGCTGGTCGCCGGGGACGTACCGGACTCCTTGAAGGGCCGGCGGCTGATCTCGCTCGACCTGCCGTCGATGGTCGCCGGGGCGAAGTACCGCGGCGAGTTCGAGGAACGGCTCAAGGCAGTTCTGAGCGAGATCCGCGACGCCGAGGGCCAGGTCATCACCTTCATCGACGAGCTCCACACCGTCGTCGGTGCCGGCGCTAGCGGCGACTCCTCGATGGACGCCGGCAACATGCTCAAGCCGATGCTCGCCCGTGGTGAGCTGCGGATGATCGGCGCCACCACCCTTGACGAGTATCGCGAGCGGGTCGAGAAGGACCCGGCACTGGAGCGGCGGTTCCAGCAGGTCTTCGTCGGCGAGCCGTCGGTCGAGGACACCATCGCCATCCTGCGGGGCCTGAGGGAACGGTACGAGGCCCACCACAAGGTGGCCATCACCGACACGGCACTGGTCGCCGCGGCGACCTTGTCGAACCGCTACATCACCTCCCGCCAGCTGCCGGACAAGGCGATCGACCTGATCGACGAGGCCGCCTCCCGGCTGCGGATGGAGATCGACTCCTCTCCGGAGGAGATCGACCAGCTGCGCCGCCAGGTGGACCGTATGACCATGCAGCAGCTTGCCATGGAGAAGGAGCATGACCCAGGCAGTGTGGAGCGGCTCAACCGGCTGCAGGCCGAGCTCGCCGACGCCCAGGAGCAGCTACGGTCGCTGGAGGCTCGCTGGGCCGCGGAGAAGCAGGGGCTCAACCGGGTCGGTGACCTGAAGAAGAGGATCGACGAGTTGCGCAGCGAAGCTGACCGCGCCCAGCGCGACGGTGATCTCGCGCGAGCCTCAGAGCTGCTGTACGGCGAGATCCCGGCCCTGCAGAAGGAGCTGGAGCATGCCGATGCTGCCGAGAGCGCGCCCGGGGCAATGGTGTCGGAGCAGGTCAGCCCGCAGGACGTCGCCGAGGTAGTAGCCAACTGGACCGGTATCCCGGTCGGGCGGCTGCTGCAGGGTGAGAGCGAGAAACTGCTCCAGATGGAGGAGCGGCTGGGCGAGCGGTTGATCGGTCAGCGCAAGGCAGTGGTCGCAGTCTCCGACGCGGTCCGACGGTCTCGCGCCGGCATCTCCGACCCCAATCGCCCCACCGGGTCGTTCCTGTTCCTGGGCCCGACCGGTGTCGGCAAGACCGAGCTGGCCAAGGCGTTGGCTGACTTCTTGTTCGACGACGAGCACGCCATGATCAGGATCGACATGAGCGAGTACTCCGAGAAGCACACGGTGTCTCGGCTGGTCGGTGCTACTCCTGGCTACATCGGTTACGAAGAAGGCGGACAACTGACTGAAGCCGTCCGGCGTCGCCCGTACTCGGTGGTCCTGCTGGATGAGGTCGAGAAGGCACACAGCGAGGTTTTCGACATCTTGCTGCAGGTCCTCGACGACGGTCGGCTGACCGACGGCCAGGGGCGTACGGTCGACTTCCGGAATGTGATCTTGATCTTGACCTCCAACCTGGGTTCGCAGTTCCTGGCGGACCAGACGTTGGATGCGGAGACCAAGCGCAACGCTGTGATGGGTGTGGTCCGCGGTGCCTTCAAGCCGGAGTTCTTGAACCGGCTGGACGAGGTGGTGCTGTTCGACGCGCTCGGCACCGAGGAGCTGGCCAAGATCGTGGACATCAACCTGTCCCGGCTGAATGCCCGGCTGGCCGAGCGCCGGATCTCGGTGGAGGTCACCCAGGCCGCCCGGGACTGGCTGGCGCTGACCGGCTTCGACCCGGTGTACGGGGCCCGACCGCTGCGTCGACTGATCCAGTCCACCATCGAGGACCAGCTAGCCCGCAAGGTGCTCTCCGGCGAGGTGATCGAGGGCTCCACGGTGAAGTTCGACCTCGACGAGACCTCCGACGGTCTCGTGGTGGTAGCGGCGGACCGCGAGCCGGCCACTGTCTAAGCCACGTCGTCTTAAGCCACGTCGCCTTAAGGCACGTCGTCCTAAGCCGCGGTGTCAAAGTCTGAGCAGGCTGTGGCAGGCTCAGACTCTGACTGGGCGAGGGGAGTGCGGTGGATAGCGGGGACATCGTGCTGCGGGCTGGCGCGCACGGTGTGCTGCTCATCCCCGACCGCGCCTACCCGAACGCGTACCTGCTGCGGATGGGTCAGACCGACCAGTCCTACGTCGACCTGGACGACCCGTTGCGGCTCGAGTTCGACTACATGCAACGGATAGCGGATGCGGTGGATGCCGTTGCATCGGCCGGGGAACGGATTCGAATCATCCACGTCGGCGGAGCTGCCTTAACGCTGCCGCGCTACGTCAGCGTCACCCGGCCGCAGTCGGCGCAGATCGTGCTGGAGCCCGACGCGGAGCTGACCGAGTTCGTCCGCCAACACCTGCCGCTGCCCAAACGCAGCGGCATCAAGGTGCGCGCCGTCGAGGGACGCTCCGGTGTGGCCGAGCTGCGGGACGACTTCGCTGACGTTGTCGTGGTCGACGCCTTCGACGGCCCCCGGGTGCCGGCCGGGCTGACCACCGCTGAGTTCTTCGCCGATGTGCGACGCGTGCTGGGGGAAAACGGAACTCTCCTAGTGAACATCACCGATCGGGCGCCGTTCGAGTACGGACGCCGGGTGGTGGCCGGGGTGACTGCAACCTTTCCGCACAGCGCGCTGAGCGCGGAACCCGCCACCTTGAAGGGTCGGCGGTTCGGCAACGTCCTCGTTGCCGGGTCGACCACGCCGCTGCCCCTGCCGGAACTGGCGCGCAAGGCGGGGAGCTCGGCATTCCCGTACCGGGTGGTGCACGGTGACCGGCTGACCCAGCTCGTCGGGAGCGGCGTCCCGTTCACTGACGCTGACGCAGAGATGTCGCCCCAGCCGCCGCACGGGTTGAGCCACTTCGCGTAACCGGCAGCCGTGGTCTCCGGTCCTCCGCCCGGAAGCTGCCCTAGCCGGAGTCAGCCTGGTGGGCGACGCGGTGCGGGGCCACACTGCTGGTATGCCATCCGACTTCTCCGGTGCGACGGCTGCGCTGTACGCCCGCTACCGGCGGGACCTCCCGGTCGAGCAGGCAGTTCGGCTGGCGGAGCTGGCGAGATTGCGACCAGACGACGTGCTGGTCGATCTTGGGTGCGGCACCGGGCAGCTCGCGGTACCGATGTCGGAGCACTGCGCGGCCGTGGTCGGAGTGGACCCGGAACCGGCGATGCTCGCCGGGCTGCGCGCCCGCGGCGCCGACCGCGTGGTGTGCGTCCTGGACGACAACGACGGACTGGCCCGCCTGGGTGCGACGCTCGGGCGTCACGTCGGGTCGGTCACCATTGGCAACGCGCTGCACTGGATGGACGAGGCAGCCACCCTGCGCGCCGCCGCGGCCCTGCTTCGTCCGGGCGGCGCGGTCTGCGTCCTGACGCAGGGACCGCCAATGTGGCTCGGTGCCGCGCGCTGGCAGCTCGCGATCCGGCAGGTGCTGGAGCGCCGCTTCGGTCCGCCGACCGGCACCTGCCGCACCGATCCCGCCGCGCTCGCCGAACGCGCCGACATCGCACGTGGGCTCGGGCTGGCAGTGCAGGTCGCCACGTGGACCGCCGACCACCCGGTGGACACTGACTGGGTGCTCGGGCATCTCGGCAGCGCCATGGACCCCGAGCAGCTCACCGCAGCCCGTGACGACCTCGCGGCCGCACTGACCGCAACCGGCGTCGGCATGGTCGAACACGTCGTGACCACGGCGCTGGTCTCGCGACGACCCTGACCGTGGGGGACCTCAAACCTGCGCTTACTCGTCCGCGGAGTCTGGCATGAGGGAAGTCGGATCAGCGCTGGTAGAGGACGGGGTTCAGCGGTGACGCCAGGAGGTCGCCGGGAGCGCACCCGGGCATCCACCGTTCCAGGTCGTCAACCTGGTTGGAGTTGGTCGGCTCGGTGAGCCTCATCTCCGCATCCACGTAGATGATCGTCATCACCTTCCTGGGTTGACTGCTGCGATTGGGCTCCGCCCGGTGGAACGTCCAACCCAGGTGGAAGCTGGCGTCGCCCACCCGGTACGGCTCGTCGTCGAGCGGGAACTTCCCAGCCGTCAACGCCCGCTGCAGCTCCAGCTCGGAGTCGTCACTGATCGGCAGGTCCCGGCCGACGCTGAAGGTGTGGCTGCCTGCCGCGAAGCACAGCGGTCCCATGTCGGCTGGGGTGTCCTGCAGCGGTATCCACACCGTGACGCAACGGTCGGAGGAGAACGGCCAGTAGTACTGGTCGGCATGCCAGGGCGTGATCCCGCCGCCGGGCTCTTTGTACAGCGCCTGGTCGTGGTAGAGGCGTACCCCCTGGACACCCAAGAGTTCGGCGGCGATCCGGGCCAGATCGGTCGAGAACACGAACCTGGCCACGTCGTCACTCTCCCGCCACATGTTCCAGACCTGTAGGAACGCCTTGCCATAGGTGTCGCGCTGCTCCAACGGCAGATGCTGGGTATTCAGCTCCACCACCTTGGCGGAGATGACCGGCGCCCACGCTTGAAGGACCTGCGGATCAAGGAACTGCCGAAGCTTGACGTAGCCACGCTCCTCGAACAGCCGGCGCGTCTCGGCGTCAACGGCCAGGCTGGTACGGACGTCCGGGAGCTCAGCAGTGGTAGTGCTCGAGTGTTCGGCCATGATCCCACCGTAGACCCGAGTGGGGTGCCGCACCCCGGTGGCCACCAGGTTGGTTGAGCTGGCAGACATCGGCAGCCCAGGGGGTGCCGACGTCGAGATCCAGACGGCATGTAGAACGGTGACAACCGGAGTGAAGCTCAGCGAGGCACTGCCTCGCACCTACCTGAGGAGCGCAGCTGTGACCGCCGTAACCAGAGCCATCATCAACCTCGACGTCAAAGGCCCGGTGATCAGTCGCCATATCTACGGCCACTTCGCCGAGCACCTGGGCAGGTGCATCTACGGCGGCTTCTATGTGGGTGAGGACAGCGAGATCCCGAACGACCAGGGGATCCGCCTCGATGTCGTGGAGGCGTTGCGAGGGCTGAACATCCCGAACCTGCGCTGGCCGGGCGGCTGCTTCGCCGACGAGTACCACTGGCGAGACGGGATCGGTCCGAAGGCGGAACGTCCCCGCATGATCAACACTCACTGGGGCGACGTGGAGGAGAACAACCACTTCGGTACCCACGAGTTTCTGCACCTGTGCGAGCTGCTCGGGGCCGAGCCGTACATCAGCGGCAACGTGGGCTCGGGAACCGTACAGGAGATGAGCCAGTGGGTGGAGTACATCACCCGCGACGGAGACAGCCCGATGGTGGCGCTGCGTAAGCAGAACGGTCGCGAGGAGCCGTGGACCATCCAGTACTGGGGGATCGGCAACGAGACGTGGGGCTGTGGCGGCAACATGCGTCCGGAGTACTACGCCGATCTCGCCCGCCAGTTCGGCACATACTGCCGTGACCATGGCGAGAACAGGCTGTATCGGATTGCCTCCGGCGCGAATGTCGATGACTACGCCTGGACTGAGGCGCTGATGAAGACCAAGGGCGACCTGGGTTGTGGTTGTGGGCGGCGACGCAACTTCTTCCAGGCCGTCTCCCTGCACTACTACACCTATGAGCACCATCATTTCAAGAAGGGCAAGGCGACCGAGTTCGACCTGGATGCCTACTACCTCACCATGGCCAACGCGCAGCGGATGGACGAGTTGATCACCCGGCACTCCAACGTCATGGACTGCTACGACCCGGACAAGAAGACGGGTCTGGTGGTCGATGAGTGGGGCACCTGGTGGGACGTCGAGCCCGGGACCAATCCGGGATTCCTGTACCAGCAGAACACCCTGCGCGATGCGCTGGTCGCGAGCCTGCACTTCGACATCTTCCACCGCCATGCGGACCGAGTGGTGATGGCCAACATCGCCCAAACCGTGAACGTCCTCCAGGCCATGATCTTGACCGATGGTGACAAGTTGATCTTGACACCCACGTATCACGTGTTCGAGATGAACAAGGGACATCATGATGCGGTCTCGTTGCCCGTTCACGTCGCCAGCCCCAACGCAATCCGGGAGGTCGACGGCAAGACCTTGACGACGTTGTCGGTGTCGGCAAGCACCAAGGACGGGCAGGCCTTGATCTCACTGACCAACCTCGACGCCGAGGCCACCCAAAGCGTGGAGCTTGACCTGCGTGGTTTGGAGTTCACCGTGGCCGGCGCCCGGATCCTCACCTCGCCAGCGCTGCATGACCACAACACTGCCGAACACCTCGACGTCGTCGCGCCGCAGCCCTTCCAAAGCTACGAGCACAGCGGTCACCGGCTGCGAGTCGAGCTTCCTGCGCACTCCTTCGCCACCGTGCAGCTCGACGTCACGGCGGAGGCGACAAGCTGACCTTCGTCGGCGCCGGTCACCGCATAGGCTTTGCGCCATGTCACAACCCCCGACCGGACCGCCGCAGTTCACTGCACCGGCCGGCTACGGTAGTTACGGCGGGGAGCTGCAGCACTATCCGGCTACCGGGGCACACGCCCAGCCGGGGTATCCGCACCCGTCCAACCACCAGCCTGGGTACGGCCAGCCGTCCCATCCCCAGCCAACCCCACCTGGTCCACCGCCACCCCTTCAGCCCAAGCAACCAGGAACGGTAGTGATCGCCGCAACGCTGGCCGTGACGGCGTCGGTGCAGTGGATCTGTGTGCTCGGCTTCATCTGGCTGGCTGCTATCACCGTTGCCGGCCAGCTCGACACCTCCGGCGCGGATGGAGTGCTGCTGCACATGATCAGCCGTTTCGGATACCGGATGGTCGACGGGCTGGCGTGGCCTCTCTTCTCGATCCCGCTTGCCGCCACTGTCTTCGGGTTTGCGTTGCTGGGCGGTAGGCCGTGGTCGCGGAACGGCTTCACCCTTACCGGGGTGGTGGCGGTCTGCGGGTTGGCGTGGTGGCTGCAGAGCAACCTGCTGCTCTGGGTGTTCCCGGCTGCCTACATCGTGTTGACCTGCGTGCTCGTCTGGACCCCGGCCGGCAACCGCTGGTACGGGCGGAAGGCAGCCGTACCGGGCTGAACCATGCCGACTGGGGTCTACTCCGGTGGGCTCAGTCGGCCCAGCCGGCGTACCGCCTCGTCGATAACATGATCCTGCTTGCAGAAGGCCCATCGTACGTAGGGTTTGCCGTGGTCTACCCGGTCGTAGAACACCTGGTGCGGGATCGCCACCACCTGGCACCGGTTCGGCAGGTCACGGCAGAACTCCACCCCATCGGCGTAGCCCAGCGAGGTGACGTCGGTGGTCATGAAGTACGTGCCACGCGGCAGTACCGGCTGCAGGCCGACCGAGCGCAAGCCGGCAGCAAGCCGGTCCCGCTTCTGTTGCAGATCCGACCGAGCCTGCTTGACCCAGGCGTCGCCGTTGTCCAGGGCCAACGCGATGGCCGGCTGGAACGGTGCGCCGGAGACGTAGGTCAGGAACTGCTTGACAGCCGTGATCTCGCCGATCAGCTCGGGCGTACTCATCGCCCACCCGATCTTCCATCCGGTGGCCGAGAAGGTCTTGCCGGAGGAGGAGATGCGTACCGTGCGTTCGCGCATGCCGGGAAAGGTCGCCAAGGGGATGTGCTCGGCGTCGTCGAAGATCAAGTGCTCGTACACCTCGTCACAGATCACCAGCACGTCGTGGCGGATCGCCATCTCCGCGATCTCGGCCAGCTCGGCGCGGCCCAGTACCGTACCGGTCGGGTTATGCGGGGAGTTGATCAACAACACCTTGGTTCGCGGCGTGAACGCCGCCTCCAGCTCGGCGAGGTCGAGTGCGAAGTCGGGACCGAACAGGCCCACGCCAACCCGGACCCCGCCCGCCAGGTCGATGGAGGCGGCGTAGGAGTCGTAGAACGGTTCCAGTGCGATCACCTCGTCGCCCGGGTCAACGAACGCCAGAATTGCCGCCGCCAGCGCCTCCGTAGCGCCTGTAGTCACCACGACCTCGGTGTCGGGGTCGTAGTCCAGCCCGTAGTGCCGGTCGCTGTGGGCTGCGATCGCCTGCCGCAGCACGGCGATGCCACGTCCGGGCGGGTACTGGTTCACCCCGTTGGCAATAGCCTTGCGGGCCGCCTCCACCATGAAGTCGGGACCGTCGGTGTCGGGAAAGCCCTGCCCCAGGTTCACCGAGCTGGTGGCGACCGCGAGCGCTGACATCTCCGCGAAGATGGTGGTCGTAGCTGACTTGACCCGGGCTGCCTTCCATGCGCTTGCCATGGGGCCACAGTAGTGACGCCGGAACCGTCGCTGCGATGAGCCGCCAGTTCGGCGGCGACATTCACCCGACCTGGTGGGCGGGGGCGGCCTCGTCGGCGGCAGCGGTGGACCCCGAGCGCTGCACAATGTGGGGGTGAGCGATTCCTCCTCGGGCGGCGGCGACTCTCGGGTGCGGCCGCCGGCCACCGCAGCCACGCCCGCAACGTCTGCGCGGCGCCCTGCACGGCGCCGCTCCGGCCAAGCTGGGTTCCTGGTGTCCGGCATCATCATGCTGGTCATCGGGTTGGGCTGCCTGGGCTGGGTTGGGTACCAGTATTTCGGCACCAATATCGTCTCCAAGCGCGCATTCGAGCAGGAGAAGGGTGGGCTGCGCGCCAAGTGGGACCAACAGCAGGACCAGCAGCAGACCGCGACGCCGTCGGCCAGTCGATCGACAACGAATACCAGGGAAAACAAAGCCCCCACCGTCATCCCAGGGGACGCGATCGCCCTGCTACGCATCCCGGCGTTCGGGGCTGAGTACGAGGTGCCGATCCTGGCGGGGACGGAGGTGTCGACGTTGTCCCGGGGAGTGGGGCATTACGAGACGACGGCACTGCCCGGGAGGGTGGGCAATTTCGCTATCGCCGGGCATCGGGTTACCCACGGCCAGCCTTTCGCGAAACTGCTTGAGCTGGACATCGGCGCGGAGGTGATCGTCGAGACCCGGGAAGCTGTCTACACCTACGTCGTCGATGTGCCGCCTCGGGATCTGACCGTCGACGACACCGAGACCTGTGTCCTCGACCCGGCTCCATGTGCGAAGGGCGAACCAAGGCGGGCTCTCCTGACCCTGACCACATGTGAGGACCTTTTCAGCTCCGCGGATCGCTCCATCGGTTTTGCGCATCTGGAGAGCACCGAGAAGAAGAGCTGAACCGGTAGCGCGCCAGGCGAGCATGCCGCAAGCCATTAGGGTGAGCCATGTGGCGGACGGCAACGGTGTGATCAACGACAAGACTGCGGCGGACGACAAGGGTGTCGCAGACGACGAGGCTGTTGCAGACGACAAGACAGCACTGATCAAGGCCATCAAGGACCTCGCCATCGTGCATGGCGAGGTGACGTTGTCGTCTGGTCAGAAGGCCGACTTCTACGTCGACATGAGACGTGTGACCTTGGACGGGGCGACCGCTCCAGTGATCGGGCGGGTGATGCGGAGCCTGGTGTCGGACTGGGACTTCGAAGCCGTGGGTGGGCTGACGCTGGGCGCCGACCCGGTTGCCACCGCCATGCTGCATGCCGCTGCCGCGGACCAGCAGCGGTTGGATGCCTTTGTGGTCCGCAAGGCGGAGAAGGCGCATGGGCTGCAGCGTCGGATCGAGGGGTCGCCGGTAGAGGGTCGCCGGGTCCTTGCGGTGGAGGACACCAACACCACCGGCGGATCCGTGCTGACGGCTGTCTCTGCGCTCCGCGAGGCTGGTGCGGAGGTCGTCGGGGTGGCAGTCATCGTCGACCGCGACACCGGCGCCAGGGAACGGATCGAGGCTGAGGGGCTGAGATACCGGTACGCGATCAGCGCTGCCGATCTTGGACTTGGTTGATCGAGCCGCAGCGCGGAGGCACTAGCCTGGGTCGTGGCCGCTGCCTGGCGTGGCCGGGAGTCCAGCTGAGGAGAGACGATGGGTACCGCCGTAACAGTCATCATCATCATTCTGGTTGTGGTGGGCATCATCGCCTTGGTCGCGATGAGCTCGTACAACGGGTTCGTGAAGTCCCGCAACATGATCCAGGAGTCGTGGCGCCAGGTCGACGTCGAGCTGAACCGTCGGTACGAGTTGATCCCGAACCTGGTGGAGACGGTGCGGGCGTATGCCGCCCACGAGCGCAAAACCTTGTCCGACATCACCCGGTTGCGTAGCCAGGCGCAGCAGCTGTCCCAGACCGAAGGCGCCTTGCCCACCCAGCAGCGGGCGCAGGTCGAAGACGAGCTGTCGGGCGCAGTCCGCAACCTGATTGTCAGCGTCGAGGCGTACCCGGATCTGAAGAGCAACCAGAACTTCCTTGAGCTGCAGCGGCAGCTGGCCGAGACCGAGGACCGGATCGCGGCCGGGCGGCGTTTCTACAACGCCAATGTGCGGGTCTACAACACGCGGATCGACTCGGTGCCCTCCAATGTGATCGCGAACATGTTCAAGTTCGAGAAGGCCACCTACTTCGAGGTGAATGACCCCAGCGTCCGGCAGGCGCCGAGTGTCAGCTTCGGCGAGATCGCGTACCGCGGCGATGAGCCGGGCGCGACCCCGGGGCAGCTGCCGCAGCAGCAGTCGGCGCCACCGGCGCAGCTCGGCCAGCCTGGCGACTCGCTGCCGAATCCGCAGCAGCAGCCCCACCCCTATCAGAGCGGCCAGCACCCGAACCAGCCGTAACGGCCACGTCGGTGCGCGAGCAGGTGCTCGAAATCCATCCCAGTGTTCGAGGAGTTCACCCATGTCTATTGAGATGACGTACCAGCAGTTGGGCAACTCAGGGCTTACGGTGTCCACCGTGGGGCTGGGTTGCAACAACTTCGGCGCTCGGATGGCTGACGAGGACGTACCTGCAGTGGTCGAGGCGGCTATCGATGCCGGCATCACACTGTTCGACACTGCCGACGTGTACGGCAACGCCGGCGGGTCAGAGACCCAGCTCGGCAAGGCGCTGGGCTCCCGCCGGGGCGAGGTGATCATCGCCACCAAGTTCGGCGCGGACATGCGGGGCTCGAATGGGCCCGACTGGGGCGTTCGTGGGTCGCGCAGATACATCCGGATCGCGGTGGAAGCCAGTCTGCGCCGGCTGGGGACCGACTGGATCGACCTCTACCAGATGCACACCCCCGATCCACTGACCCCGATCGAGGAGACGCTGGCTGCGTTGACCGAGCTTGTCCAGGAGGGGAAGGTCCGCTACATCGGGAGCTCCAACTTCGCCGGCTGGCAGGTCATCGACGCCGACTGGATCTCCCAGACCAGTGGCTTTGAGGCCTTCATCTCGGCGCAGAACGAGTACTCCTGGTTGCAGCGCGGCGTCGAAGCTGAGCTCGTACCGGCGCTGGAGCGTACGGGACAGAGCCTGTTGCCGTACTTCCCGCTCGCCTCCGGCCTGCTGACCGGAAAGTACAAGCGCGATCAGGCGGCGCCCGCGGGCACCAGGCTGGCAGCCAGCAGCAGCCGCCTGGCCGCGGCCGACTTCGACCTGATCGAAGAGATCGAGGCATTCGCCGCTGAACGGCAGCTCAGCATGCTGCAGGTTGCGATTGGTGGCCTGGCTGCGATGCCGACGGTGGCCTCGGTGATCGCTGGTGCCACCCGGGTCGAGCAGATCCAGGAGAACGTCGCCGCCGGGCTGTGGGTGCCCGCCGCCGAGGACCTCGAGGCCCTGCTAGAACTTACCGCCTGACGCGCCGAGCGCACTCACCGCCTCCATTGGGAGCAACTTCACCCACAGATCTTGCACTTCACCCAACGGATTTGTTGGGTGAGGTGCAGGTATCCCACGTTGACGTGGGAAATCAACTCCCCCGGCGGCGGAAAGTCGGGCGGGCGATCAGACAGCCGACTTGGCGCGGCGGCGGGCCAGCAGGTACTCCACGGCCATCGGGATTACGGAGACGATCACGATCAGGATGAGAGCGGCTTCGATGTTGTCGTGGACGAAGGGGATGCGGCCGAGGTAGAAGCCGAGGATGGTGACTCCGCAGGCCCAGAGCACTCCGCCGACGGCGGTGTAGGTGATGAAGCGCCGGAAGTCCATCCGGCCGACACCGGCGACCAGGGTGACGAAGGTGCGGACGATCGGCACGAACCGGGCCAGGATCAGGGCGCGGCTGCCGTACCTGCTGAAGAACTCGTGCGTCTTGTCCACGTAGGACTGCTTGAACAACGACCCCATGAACCCGGTGCGGGGCCGAAACAGCGGTGGCCCGATAGCGCGCCCGATCCAGTAGCCGCAGATGTTGCCCAGTACGGCGGCGATGGTCAAGACGACACAGACGAATGCCAGGGAGTGGCTGATGGCGCCAATCGCCACGAACAACCCCACCGTGAACAGCAACGAGTCCCCGGGCAGGATGGCGAACAGACCGCACTCGGCGAAGACGATGAACGCCACTCCCCAGAGCGCGTACGGCCCGAAGTACCTGATCAAGACATCGGGGTCCATCCACGAGGGCAGCAGCATGGGGACCATCAGCGCCACGTCGACTAAGGCGTTCACAAGCGACCACGGTACCGTCGCTGGGTGTGAGTTGCCTAAGTGAGGACGACATGGCCGGCGCCGCCGAGCACGGTGTCGGACCGCACCCCCAGCCGTGGCCAGCCGACCCTCGCCTGGACCCCGAGCTCCTGGCCGAAGGTGATCGTCGCAACGTCATCGACCGCTACCGCTACTGGAAGCTGGACGAGATCGTCACCGACCTCGACCGTGACCGCCACCCGCTGCGGATCGCGATCCAGAACTGGGAGCACGACTTCAACATCGGCTCAATGGTCCGTACGGCCAACGCGTTCAACGTCGCGGGCGTGCACATCATCGGGCGGCGCCGCTGGAACCGGCGCGGCGCCATGGTCACCGACCGCTACCTCCACGTCCAACACCACGCCGACGTTGCCGACTTCGCCAGCTGGCTCACCGAGCACGACTATTCAGCCATTGGCGTGGACAACCTGCACGGCGCGGTACCGCTGGAAACCACAGAGCTGCCGCAGCGTGCGTGCCTCGTCTTCGGTTCCGAAGGGCCGGGTCTCACCGCCGAGATGGTCGCAGCGTGCGACCAGCTGGTCGCCATCACGCAGTACGGATCCACCCGCTCCATCAACGCCGGCGCAGCCGCGGCCATCGCCATGTACTCCTGGGCGTTGCGCTGGGCCAGGGAATGACCGCAACCATGGTGATTCAGACGTCACCGACCACGGGTACAGCTAGCTGTGGGGCCGTGCAGACATCTGCCCGTGAGACCGCACCCACAGCTAGAGAGCGGAGGTAGGTGCCATGGCGACATCGGCACCACCCCAGCGCGACCAAGCCAGCCGCATCGATCTCAGGGCGGCAAAGGCTTACTGGGTCACCCCCGGGCTGCTGGCCTGGCCGGCCCGGGCAACGCCCATCGGCGTCGGAGCCACTGCGGCCCGCTGGCGGCTGCACGCCTCGGCACAGGGCGGCATTACGGTAAGCGCCAAGGACGTCGCCAGCGACGAGACCTACCCCCTGGTCCACGACCCGGCCGGCCTGCCGGCGGCTGTGGTCGCTCGGTACCCGCACCTGAGGGGCTACCTCGCGCTACGATTCCGCCACCTGGGCACCAAGAAGGTGAAACGGCTGCTGACCGGCCAGCTGGCCGTCGGACTCTACGACGCCGACCACGTCATCGCCGCCACCGGCATCCAGATCGCCCCGGTGCTGGATGACCTGTATCGCAAGGCTCCCCGCGGGACGTACGGTCCCAGCTGGCACAGGAGACGGGCGAGTTTCCGCGTCTGGGCACCGACTGCCCAGCAGGTGGTCCTGCTGACCTGGCTGCCTGGATCAGCTCAAGACGCTCCTGTCACCGCGGCACGACGGACACCTCTGCGAGCTCACGCCGACGGATCGTGGGGCGTTCGGTCGGCTGTCCTCCGGTCGGGCGCCCGTTACCTGCTTGAGGTGCGGGTGTTTCAGCCCCGAACTCAGCAGGTCGAGGTCTCCCTCGTCACCGACCCGTACTCGGTGGCGCTCACCCTCAACTCCACCCGATCGGTTGCCATCGACCTGTCCGACAAGGCGTTCATGCCGCGGGTGTGGCGAAAAACTGCTGCCCCACAGCTCTCCCGAAGTGTCGGCTCCACCATCTACGAGCTGCACGTCCGTGATTTCTCCGTCAACGACTCGTCCGTGCCGAAAGCTCACCGCGGCTCCTACCTCGCCTTCAACGACTCCAAGAGCGACGGCAGTCAGCACCTGCGCGCGCTGGCCCGGGCCGGGCTGAACACTGTCCATCTGCTGCCGACCTTCGACATCGCCTCCATCGAGGAGGACCCTGCCCAGCAGCGCACTCCGAACTGCGACCTGGCCGCGTACCCACCAGACAGTGAAGCCCAGCAGGCCTGCGTGGCCGCCGTTGCCGATGCGGACGCTTACAACTGGGGTTACGACCCGTGGCACTGGATGGCGCCCGAAGGTTCGTACGCCTCGTCGGCGGCGAAAGCCGACGGTGGCAGCCGGATCGCGGAGTTCCGCACCATGGTGGGTGCGCTGCACAAGGCCGGATTACGGGTGGTGCTGGATCAGGTCTACAACCACACGTCAGCATCCGGGCAGGACGACACCTCGGTACTGGACAAGATCGTCCCCGGGTACTACCACCGGCTCAACGCCAACGGCCAGGTGGAGACCTCGACGTGCTGCCAGAACGTGGCGACGGAGAACGCCATGGCACAAAAGATCATGGTCGACTCAGTGGTGCTGTGGGCGAGGCACTACCGGGTGGACGGCTTCCGGTTCGACCTGATGGGTCACCACAGCGTCGACAACATGGTTGCCGTGCGGGCCGCACTCAACAAGCTCAGGTTGAGATCCGACGGCGTCGACGGCAGGTCGGTCTACCTGTACGGCGAAGGCTGGAACTTCGGCGAGGTGGCCGACAACGCTCGCTTCACCCAGGCCACGCAGGGCCAGCTCGGTGGCAGTGGCATCGGTACATTCTCTGACCGCCTGCGTGATGCCGTGCGGGGCGGATCACCGTTCGACCCCGACCCGCGTGTCCAGGGCCTGTGTACTGGTCTGGTGACCGACCCGAACGGCTTGGCACAGCCCGACGCGCGGCAGCGGCTGCAAGATTACACCGACCTCGCCCAGCTGGGTCTGGCCGGGAACCTGCGTTCGTTCACCTTCACCAGCTCGACTGGACAACTGGTCCGCGGCGACGAGGTTCGCTTCCAGGGAGGCAAGGCGGGGTACGCGGACCAGCCCGATGAGGTGGTCAGCTATGTCGACGCGCACGACAACGAGACACTGTTCGACGAGCTGGCGCTCAAGCTGCCGCAGTCGACCTCCATGTCGGACCGGGTCCGGATGAATACGTTGGCGCTGGCGATGACGGCGCTGTCACAGACGCCGTCGTTCTGGCATGCCGGCGCAGATCTGTTGCGTAGCAAGAGCTTGGATCGCAACTCCTTCAACTCCGGCGACTGGTTCAATACGCTGGACTGGACCGGAGCCGACAACGGATTCGGCCACGGACTGCCGCCCCGAGCCGAGAACGAATCGAGGTGGAGGTTCCAGCGGCCGCTGCTGGCCGACCGGACGCTGCAGCCGAGCCGAGCTGACGTCCGCAGTGCGGCCGCACAGTGCGCTGAGCTGCTCGAGCTGCGTTTCTCCACCCCGCTGTTCCGCCTCGGGTCCGCCGATCTGATCAACCAGAAGGTCACCTTCCCGGTTTCCGGTACGGCGCAGGCACACGACGGGGTGATCGTGATGCGAATCGACGACACCGTCGGACCGACCGTGGACAAGGCGGTCAGGAATGTCGTCGTCGTCTTCAACACCTCACCGCACCCGGTGCAGCAGGCACTGCCTGGTCTGGCCGGCACCAGGCTGGTGCTGTCTCCGGTGCAGGCCCGCGGGGTCGACCCGGTAGTGAAGACAGCACAGTGGGATGCCCGGCGAGCGACCTTGGCCGTGCCGGGACGCACCGTCGCAGTGTTCCTTCAGCGATGGGGTCCGCCGAACGTGGTGGCGCGCACACTCAGACCGTGATAGTGGTATGAACTGGTCTGCTTGACACGTGCCAGCGGTAGGAGAAGCCATGAACTACGAGTTCAACCGCGCCGAAGTGGGGGCGTACCGGATGGAGCGGCCTGTGGGAGCGGCAACGACCAAGCGTGCGCAGGTCCGGGGGATTCTGGAGGATCTGATCAATGCGGAGCTGAACTCAGGCGACGCCATCCCGTCAGAGCGAGCATTGGTCGTTCGACTCGGAGTAAGCCGCGTCACCGTCCGGCAGGCGATCGCCGACCTCGTCGACGCCGGCGCGCTGGAACGGGTGCACGGCAAGGGCACCTACGTCACCGGCCCGCAGGTCGACTCGCGGCTGCACCTCACCTCATTCTCCCGAGAGATGCGTGACCGTGGTCTAGTCCCAGCTACCGTGGTGCTGGCAGCGGCGGAGGAGATGGCCGGTGACGACGTGTCGTATGCGTTGCGGATCCGGCCGGGGCGTCCAGTTATCAGAGTGGAGCGGCTCCGCACCGCCGACGGGACCCCGATGGCGTACGAGGTCGGCTACTATCCGTCGAATCTGTTCCCGGGGTTGTTGGACCGGGAGCTCGGGTCTCTCTACGACGTCTTCGCCAGCGAGTACGGGGTCGTGGTGACCAGCGGTGAGCAGACGGTACGTGCCGAGTCGGCGGACGCGCATCAGGCTCGGATCTTGGGAATTGCCAAGCGCGCGCCATTGCTGGTCCAGGAACGTGTCACCTACGCCGGTGAACGCGTCATTGAGCTGTCGACTTCCTGGTACCGAGCCGATCGATATCGAATCCACATGGCCATCACGCCCCGAGGTGCCCGCGAAAACTGAGGCTGGCTCAGTCGCGAGCTTGGTCTGGCTCGAAGTTTCTCGCTGGGCTTAGAAGTTCGTGGCCACGATTCCAGCCTCCCTGTCGGATGGGTCGAAGGCCCGTCGCCTGATTTGTTAAACGACGGAGGTTCACCTCTTACATCGCCCCCACCATGCCGGGCGTTACACCTCCCGGTGTCAGCGCCACTCTTCCAACGATGTATCTGCGGTGCGCTCGATGACCGGTTGCATTGGGGAACCGCGTTGCACTGAGAGACTGGGAAGATGACGTCGGAACGGATTGAGGAGCTCCGGGTGCCGTTCGACCCGGGCAAGACACAGGAGCGGGCGCTGCGCTGGCGACGGTTGTTCCGGGGCCGCATCATCACCTTCTGCATCACCTGCGCCATCGTGGCTGCGCTCTACTTCTGGGGCGGCGACCGGTTCAGGGACTCCGGCACGGTTGTGATCTACGCGGTCGTGATCGGGTTGTCAGTGGTCTGGATGGTGCTCTACCTCCTGATCTATCTTCGGGTCAAACAGCTTGCCGGCCTCGTCGGCACCGGCACCGCCTTGTGCATCGACCGTCGTGGCGTCGAGGTGGCGGGGGTGAGCGTCCCGTGGTCGGAGGTGACCGAGATCGCCGCGGCGAAAGGACGCTGGGGGCGAGGGCCACAGCTGGAGGTCCGCCGGACCAGCGGCGACTCCCTTCGGGTCCCGTTCGACCACATGGACATCCGCCCAGCCACCTTGGACATGACAGCCCGGGCGTACTCTGCGGGGCGCCACGGCGTCGGCCTGCAGGCACTGGACACCTGAGCCGTACGTCGGTCCTCCAGCTGCGGGCCGAGGCCGGCGATCCGAAATCGGAAGCGGATCGAGTCGAGGCCGACACCGATTCCGGCGTACGGGACCACCCCTCGGTCTGGTACTCACCGGCGCCGGCCATCTTTGACAGACTGAGTGTGACCGACATCCCAGTCCGGTCGCCCGCACCTCGATCCGAACTGAGCAGAAAGAGTCTGACATGCCAATCGCAACTCCTGAGGTCTACGCCGAGATGCTGGACGCGGCCAAACAGGGCTCCTTCGCCTACCCGGCGATCAACGTGAGCTCCTCCCAGACGCTGAACGCGGCCCTGCAGGGATTCAGCGAGGCGGGTTCGGACGGCATCATCCAGGTGTCCACCGGTGGTGGGGAGTACGCCTCCGGGCCGACCATCAAGAACATGGTCTCCGGGGCCGCGGCGCTGGCTACGTACGCCCACGAGGTGGCCAAGAACTACCCGGTCAACATTGCGTTGCACACCGACCACTGCCCGAAGGACAAACTGGACAAGTTCGTCAGGCCACTGCTCGCCGTCTCGATCGAGCGTGTCGCAGCGGGTGAGAACCCACTCTTCCAGTCACACATGTGGGACGGTTCCGCAGTTCCGGTGGAGGAGAACCTGTCCATCGCCAACGAGCTGCTGAGCCTGACCCATCAGGCGAAGATCATCCTCGAGATCGAGGTGGGCGTCGTGGGCGGCGAGGAGGACGGCGTCAGCCACGAGATCAACGACAAGCTCTACACCACCGTCGAAGACGGATTGCGTACGGTTGAGGTGCTCGGCACCGGTGAGAAGGGCCGCTACATCACCGCGCTCACCTTCGGCAACGTGCACGGGGTCTACAAGCCGGGTTCAGTCAAGCTGCGTCCGGAGGTGTTGAAGGAGATCCAGGATGCGGTCGGCGCCAAGATCGGCAAGGAAAGCCCCTTCGACCTGGTCTTCCACGGTGGCTCCGGCTCCACGCTGGAGGAGATCCGGGCCGCAGTCGACTACGGCGTCGTGAAGATGAACATCGACACCGACACCCAGTACGCGTTCACCCGACCGGCGGCCGCGCACATGTTCCTCAACTACGACGGCGTGCTGAAGGTGGATGGCGAGGTCGGCAACAAGAAGGCCTATGACCCGCGCGCCTGGGGCAAGGCCGCTGAGGCAGGAATGGCGCAGCGGGTCGTCACCGCATGCGAGGACCTGCGCAGCACCGGAACCACCCTCAACGCCTGAGCCGACGACTCACCACAGTGTCGACTTCCGAGGCTACGCTCGACGAGTGACCGACACGCTGGCCGCCCGGCCGACCCCGCTGAGCAGGGTCTGGTCGGGCAGCAAGATCCTCGCCGAGGATCTCGACGGGGGCGACCTGGCTGACGTCTTGGAGCTGCACTCCGACGCGTCGGCGTGGTGGGTGCTGGACCGCAGACCTGACCAGGTCGGCCCGCAGCTGCGTGACGTCGCCGGCGCGCTGGACCTGGACCGGCTGGCCATCGCTGACCTGGTGGCCGAGGACCGGCGGGCGAAGTTCGAGCAGCTGGGCCACTCCCGGCTGGTGATCACCAACGTGGTTGGGCTGGACGAGCAGGCAGTCGAGCTGACGGTTCACCCGACCTCACTGGTGGTGACCGATCGCGCGCTGATCTGTCTCACTGGGGACGGTGGGGGCGATTTCCACGCGGCACGAAAGCTCGCCTCGGCCCAGGACGCGCTGGCCGAGGGGGGTATCGCCACGGCGCTCTACCTGATCGTGGCCGCCGTCATCGACACCTACGCCGATGTTGTGGAATGGCTTGAGGACGCCAGCGACGATCTGGCTGACGCGCTGTTCGAGGAACGGCCGCTCAACCGTGAGGAGCAGCTCCGGGCTTTCCGACTGCGTACGGTGCTGTCCCAGCTGCGGAGGCTCACCGACCCGATGCGCGCCGTGATGACGGATCTGGTGGAAAGCTATGGCCGGGGCGACGACGTGGCGGCCCGTCGGTGGAACGCCTTGGCCGAGAAGCACTACCGTGTCGCGAACGCCGTTGACGGGGTTCGTGAGGCGCTGTCGTCAGTTCTGGACACCAGCCTGGCGCTGGCGGACCTGCGGGCGAACGCGATCATGAAGAAGCTCACCGGCTGGGCTGCCATCATCGCCGTACCGACCCTGGTCACCGGCTTCGCCGGGATGGACGTCGCCTTCCCACTGGCCGGCACGGTCACCGGCTTCTGGGTCTACCTTCTGATCATGGTCACCGCCAGCGTGATCTTGTACGTCCGTTTTCGTCGCAACGACTGGCTGTGACAGGTCGGCCGTCAGCTGGTGGCCTCGGCTGCGCAGTCGGTTCAGCTGGGGGGAGGTCTAGATTGGTCCCGTGACGCAACCTTCGACGCATCAGAACCTGCTCGCCAGCTCCGGCGCCGGACCTGCTCCGGCTCTGCTCCCGCAGGACCCGGCCGTGACGGAGCTGGCCGACTCAGATCATGACCGGTTGATCGAGATCGTCTCTGCCCACCCCGCCTCAAGCATGTGCTGGGCCCTGCTGGCGGAGGCGTCCCTCAGCCTGGACACCGCAGAAGGGGACGTGGCAGCGTACGCGTACGCCCGCACCGGATACCACCGAGGGCTGGACGCGTTGCGCCGTGCCGGCTGGAAAGGTGCCGGCCCGATCCCGTGGGAGCACGCACCCAACCGCGGGTTCCTGCGGGCTCTGTGGGCCCTGGGCGAGGCGGCGGAGCGGATCGGTGACCAGGAGGAGTTCGAGCGGTGCTCGCAGTTCCTGCGAGACTCATCGGAGACTGCCTACCAGGAGCTGAGCCGGCAGCCGGAAGCGTCCAGCGCAGAGCACTCTGACCCGGCTGCACGGTAGCGACTGTTGCCGGTCGGTCCCACGGCTGGCCGGATAGGGTACGAGCGGCCCGAATTCCGGTAGAGTGTGGTTGCAAGAGCCCCTGGCGAATGCGCCAAGGGCTTCACTCTTTTAGAAGGGCGGCGATCACATGCCGGGCATTGTGGTGGTAGGCGCACAGTGGGGCGACGAGGGCAAGGGCAAGGCAACCGACCAGCTGGGAGATCGGGTCCACTACTGCGTCCGCTACTCCGGCGGAAACAACGCAGGTCACACCATCGTGGTGAACGGGGAGCGCTACGCGTTACACCTGCTTCCCTCGGGAATTCTCAACCCTGACTGTGTTCCGGTGATCGGAAACGGCGTCGTTGTTGATCTTGATGTGTTGTTCACCGAGATCGAAGGGCTGGCCGCGCGCGGGGTGGATGCATCACATTTGCTGGTGTCGGCGAACGCGCACATCATTACCTCCTACCACCAGGTGATCGACAAGGTGACGGAGCGTTTTCTGGGCAAGGCCAAGATCGGGACCACCGGCCGTGGGGTAGGCCCGGCGTACTCCGACAAGGTGAACCGGATCGGCATCCGCATCCAAGATCTTTTCGACGAGTCAATCCTGCGTCAGAAACTAGAAGCCTCGCTGGACCAGAAGAACCACCTGCTGGTGAAGGTGTACAACCGCAGAGCGCTGGACCCGGTCCAGGTCACCGAGCATCTGCTCTCGCACGCCGAGCGGATCGGGCCGCACGTGGCCGATGTCAGCCGGGTCCTCAACGACGCGCTCGACGACGACAAGGTGGTGCTTTTCGAAGGTGCCCAGGCGCACCATCTCGATGTTGATCATGGCACCTATCCCTATGTCACCTCCTCGAACCCGATCGCTGCCGGTGCCTGCGTCGGAGCCGGGGTGGGGCCGACCCGGATCAACCGTACGGTTGGCATCGCCAAGGCTTACACCACCCGGGTGGGCGAAGGTCCGATGCCGACGGAGCTGCTGGGCGCTGAGGGTGAGAAGCTGCGCACCGACGGCGCCGAATTCGGCACCACCACTGGCCGGAAGCGCCGCTGTGGCTGGTTCGACGCAGTGGTGGTGGAGTCGGCCACCAAGGCGAACGCCTTCACCGACATCTTCTTGACCAAGCTGGACATCCTGACCGGCTGGGAGAAGATCCCGGTCTGCGTGGGGTACGACGTGAACGGGACTCGGCACGACACCATGCCGGTATCCCAGAGCGACTTCCACCATGCCAGACCGATCTATGAGGAGCTCGACGGCTGGACCGAAGACATCTCCGAGTGCCGCAAGTTCGGTGACCTGCCGCAGGCGACGCAGGCTTACGTCAAGCGGTTGGAGGAGCTCTGCGGCACCCGAATCTCCGGCATCGGCGTCGGTCCGAGCCGGGAGCAGTCGATCTCGATCCACGACCTGCTCTGACTCGATCCAGGACCGCTTTTACTCGACCGAGCAACAAAGGAGGGCAGCGGGTGGCCCGCTGCCCTCATCTGTGCTGGAGGCTTTGCTCCGTCCGACCGTGGCTGTCAGTCGGTCGCCACCAGGACCCGCACATCCCAGGGTCCGAGCTCGATCTCCTCGACGGTGTCTCCGGCGGGACTCAGCGCGTCGCGCACCTGCTTGGGTGCCGCCACGGTTTGGGTGTCCCAGCCCCAGTTGTGCACCACATGCAGCCGGGTCCCGTCAGCGGCGGTGGCCGACGAGACGGTGACCGAACTGGGCAGCTCACCCCACCCTGCCCGTGCGTCCGGCACCAGCCACCGCATCAGGTCCGCGGCCAGGTCGGTGTTCGGCACCGTGCCGACGGTGGTGATCCGGCCAGCCCCGTGCTCGGTGGTCACCACGGTGGGGAAGCGGCCGAAGTGGGGATGGTCGTACCGGGCCAGGACGGTGGCGCCGTCGGCGACCAGGAAGTCGATCCAGTCTGTCGCCTGAGCGCCCGGTCCGAGGACCAGCCCATCGGCCAGCGCTGCCACATCGACGGGGGTGCTGACGTTGGAGAACTCCTGGTACCGAACCCCCGCCGCCTCGGCGAGCAGCGCCGGCTTGACCTCGGTCCGGGCGCGGCCTTCGGCGTCGCCGTACGCGGTACGGATTCCGAGCACCAGGTGACCTCCCGCTGCTGCGTACGCTTCCAGCCACCGAAGCAGGTCGTCGTCGGCAACCAGCAGGCCGGGCACCACCAGCACGGGCAGCTCGGCGGCCAGCGCCTCTGGGTCGAAGGCGGACTCCGGCCCCACCAGTTGCTCGTCGTGCAGGATCCGCACCCCGACGCCGGCGTCGAACGAGCCCCGGTAGTACGCCTCGAAAATCCGCTGGTAGGAGCGCTGGTCCATGTCCGCCAGCGAGTTCGCGGCTGCGCCGCTGGCCGGGAAGCAGGACTGGAAAGCCAGGCCCCACTTCGAGGGCAAGGAGTACACCATCCCGATCCGGGCGTCCGGTTTGAGGCCGACGACCGCGCTGCCAGCCGTCCGCAGCTCAGCTCCCAGCGCGGCCAGCTGCTCGTACACCCGGCCCGGTTGTTGATCATGGGGCAGGATGCCGATCCAGTACGTCTCCGTGCCGAAGTGGGTGGTGTGCCAATGCCAGTACTCGATCATCTCAGCGCCCCGGACGATGAACGCCCACGCTGCCTGCCGCCACTGACCGTCGTAGGCGGGATAATTGATCGACGGACCACCGATGGCGCCGGCGTTGGTCTCGGTGACCAGGTACGGGGCCTGCTTGGAGGAGTACATCCGGTCACCGCTTTGGAACAGCGTCCACGCGCCCGCCGTTGCCCAACCTTGCGGCTTCCCGACCTGTGACGGCACCGCGAAGGCATCCTGCATGGCGTAGTAGGGGTTCCCGGCCGTGATGTCCAACGGCTTGGTCAGGTTGGCATCATCCACGGTGGGGCGGTCGTAAGCGATGCAGGTGGTGACGAACTGGTCGTCACGGACGTACTCGCGAACGATATCGGCCTGCCAGGCGATGTACTCGTTGGTGAGCTTGGCCTGGAACCTCCGCCAGGCCAGGTCGTACTGGGGCTGGTAGTTCCCGTCCGGCGTCCACAGGTCGGCCCAGGTGGAGAGCTCGTGCGACCAGTAGACCAGACCCCACGCCTGGTTCAGATTCTCCACCGTGCCGTACTGCTGGCGCAGCTCGTCGACGAAGCGCTGGAAGACCCCGTGGTTGTGGAACAACATGATGCCCGGCTCGTTGTCGACCTGGTAGCCGATCACCGCTGGATGGTCGGCGTACCGGGCGACGATCTTGCGGATCACCCGTTCCGCGTAGAACTTGAAGGCCGGGGAGGTGTAGTCCATCTCCTGCCGTCCACCCCAAGGCATCCGCTGGCCCGTCCGGAACTCGCCGGCGATCTCGGGATACTTGCGCACCAGCCACGGTGGTGCCGCGTACGTCGGCGTGCCGAGGATGACACTGATCCCGCGGGCGTGAGCGCCGTCCAGGACTGGCAACAACCATTCCAGGTCGAACACGCCGTCCTCTGGCTCCCAGGTGGTCCATACCGACTCACCTACCCGGATCACGGAGAAGTTCGCAGCAGCCATCAGATCGAGGTCGGTCTCCAGCCGGGGCGAGGGCTGGTACTCGTGGTAGTACGCGGCGCCGAAGAGCACGCGGTCAGAGCGGGCGGGCATGAGAGTCCTTTCGGAGTGCGGAGGGTGCGGAGCGGAGCTACTCAGGCCTTGACGCCGCCGGACGACAAGCCCGACTGCCAGTACCGCTGCAGGAACAAGAAGGCGAGGATCAGCGGGACGATGGAGACCAGCGAGCCGGTGATCACGGTGGAGAACATCGCCTGGGCGCCGGACCCGGCGCTGGCCGTGGACTGCCATTGCGCCAACCCGACCGGCAGCGGGAACTTCTCTGGCGTGTTGAGCATGATCAGCGGCAGGAAGTAGTTGTTCCAGGTCGCCACCAACGTGAACAACAGCACGGTGATCGAACCGGGGACCAGCAACCGCAGTGCCACCTGGAAGAAGATTCGGATCTCCCCCACGCCGTCCACCCGGGCGGCTTCGATCAGGGAGGAATCGACGGCGTCGGCGGCGTAGACCCGCATCAGGTAGACGCCGAAGGGGCTGACCAGCGAGGGCAGAATGATGGCCCAGTAGGTGTCAGTCAGCTGGGCGCGAGCGAAAAGCAGGTAGGTGGGGATCGCCAGCGCGGTGGTCGGGACCATGATCGCGCCCAGGATCACCGAGAACAGCGCCTTACCGCCAGGGAAGTCGTACTTCGCGAAGGCGTAGCCAGCAGCGGTCGCCAACAACGTCCCCCCGACGGCGCTGACCACCGAGTAGAAGATCGAGTTCAGGGCCCACCGGCCGAACACCCCGTTCTGCGCCGTGAACACCTGGCGCAGGTTCTCGATCAGGCTGAAGTCGGCGAACCACAGTCCGAAGGTCGAGAACAGGTCCGCGTTGGACTTGGTGGAGGCGATCACCAGCCAGTAGAGCGGGAACAGAAAATACCCGAGCGTGATCGCGAGCATCACGACCGTGAGCAGGTTGCTCTTGGGTGCCGGCCGGTCCTTTCTCAGCTGCCCGATCGGACCGACTCGCGTCCCGGGGTCGAGAGTGTCGTCGCGGGGCTCACTGGTCGCGGTAGGGTCTGCGCCCGCGCGAATGTTGGGCTGAGAGCTGCTCATCCCCGGCTCTCCTTCCTCTGGTTCCACAGTTGAACCATGTAGGACATCGCCATGATCACCAACCCGAGGAGAAAGGCTATTGCTGCGGCGTAGTTGGCCTCCTGGTTCACAAAGGCCAGGGTGTAGGCGTACATGTTGGGGGTGTAGGAGCTGCTGATCGCGTTAGGCGCGAGTGTCCGCAGCAGGTTGGGCTCGACGAACAGCTGGAAGCTGCCGATCACGGAGAAGATCACCGTCAGGATGAGCGCCGGCCGGACCGCCGGGATCTTGATCGACCAGGCGATCCGCGGCTCTGAGGCGCCGTCCACTCTGCCCGCCTCGTAGAGCTCGGTCGGGATGGAGCGCAACGCCGCATAGATGATGATCATGTTGTAGCCGATGAACTCCCAGTTGACCACGTTGATGAGCGCAAACAGCACGGCGTCGGGGGCGAGGAACCGTGGAGTCGGCAACCCGAGGAGCTCAGCCAGCTGTGCGAAGGGCCCGAAGTCCGGTCCGTAGAGGTAACCCCACATCAGGGTGGCCACCACCGCCGGAACGGCGTACGGAATAAAGATGCCTAACCGGACGAATTTCGAGAGCCGTACCATGCCGCTGTCGAGGGCTAGCGCGAAGAAGAGTGACAGCACCAGCATGAGCGGCACCTGGACGACTAGGAACAGCGCCATTCGGGCCACACCGGAGATGAAGGCTGGATCGCCGAAGGCGCGCGTGTAGTTGTCGAAGCCGGCGAAGGAGACGCCTCCCACGAGTTGCTCGCGGAACAAGGACAGATAGCCGGCATAGGCCAGCGGGACCATGATCATCGCGACGAAGATCACGAAGAAGGGCATCACGAGGATGTAGGCGGCCACATACTGCCGCTTCTTGGCGATGGTGACCTTCTTGCGGTTCGGCGCCCCACCCGAACGAGTCTCAGTGTCGGCTGTGGTTGTGGCAGTAGCCATGCGCGCCCCTTCCGAGGCCTGGAGTGACAATCCGTGGACGGGGGACCGGAACCCGCGCCGCCGGAGAGAAGGCGGCGCGGGCGGGCGGTCAGGAGACGGTGAAGCCCTGATCCTTGGCGTACTTGACGGCAGCATCCTGCCAGGCCTGGAGTCCTGGCAGCAGGTCAGTCTTGTTGGCGATCGCCTTGCCGAGCGTCTCGTTGCAGGCGTTGTAGAGGAAGTCGGTGAACGGCAACCAGCCGAAGTCCGGGGTCACCGTCTGAGAGATTTCCGCGAACTTGGCGTTGACCTTCTGTCCGCCGTAAAAGGGTGCTGCCTGGTCCAAGAACTTGGGCTCCTTGAGGATGTCGTTCGAAGCCGGGAACAGGAACTGTTCGGTAGCCAAGCGCAGGGCGGACGCCTTGTTGGTGTTGATCCACAGCGCCAGCTGGGTGGCCTGGATCGGGTTGGGACTGCTCTTCAGCACGGCGTCGGTCGAGCCGCCCCAGTTTCCCGAGGTCATCTTGCCGGCCTCCCACTGCGGCAGCTCGCTCACGCGCCACTTTCCTGATGTCTTCTTCGCCGTACCCTGCAGGAAGACCGGGCCCCAGGCGGCTGCGGGCCAGGTCGCGTACTTGCCATTGGACAAGCCCTGGTACCAGGTGTTCTCGAAGTCGACGTCGACCGAGACGAGATCCTTGGCAACCAGATCGCTCCAGAACTGGGCCACCTCTTTGGCCTCGTTGCTGAGCAGGTCGATCTTGACCGTCTCCTTGCCGTCGAATGAGAAGGGGCGTGCTCCTCGCTGCCACAGGAAGGAAACGAAGTGGCCAGGATCGCTCGGTGCGAGGTTAGACAGGAATCTCTTGGGGTTGTCCGCGTGGTACTTCTCGGCGGCGGAGGCGAACTCCTTCCACGTCTTGGGCGGCTCGATGCCGGCGGCCTTGAGCAAGTCATCGCG
>CADCUO010000048.1 GCA_902805915.1 uncultured Propionibacteriaceae bacterium
CGCGAACTTGTTCGACCCAGCTGCCATGCGGCTTCTCCCAGCGGATGTTTCGGGGCCGGACAACGATCTGGCGGACATGCTCGACCACTATGTTCAGCGTGCGAAGGACAATCCTGAGGTCGTGGTGTACGCCTTCGGGGAGCGCTGGGGCCCGGAGCAGGGTATAGCTGACAAGGTTTTCGGCTTCCTGCCGGGAAACGGTGTTCACGATGTCCACATGAACCAGGGCAACAGCGCCCAGTTCAGAAAGGACGACGGTGTTTGGCAAGACGGCGGATTGCTGCTGCACCTGGTGGGGCAATCTCGTTGGATTGGCGTCTTCTTGGCATTCCAGAGCCAGTCCTGGCATACCGATGACGTCACCGGTCACGCCATAGATGACAGTCCCGAGCGACCCGGGGCCGGGACCGAGCCGGTCCGCATCGTCGCCGCCCTGGTCAACCCGGTCGGTGCTCGTCCAGAGACGGAAACAGTCACCTTGATCAACGCTTCCCCGCAGCCGATTGACCTGACGGGCTGGGAAGTCGCCGACCGCAGCAAGCGGAGATGCCCGTTGCCGGCCGAGATTCTTCCAGCCGGCGCCACGCTGGCGATGCCTCTGAGCAATGGAGTTGCACTCGGCAACGACGGAGGTGCAGCTACGGTCCTCGACCCGCAGGGTCTGAAGGTCCACGGCGTGTCCTACACGGCTGACCAGGTTCACGGCGAGGGATGGACGATCGTTTTCTGACCCTCGGAAGGCCCTCCACATGTCGCACCGGCGCTTCGGAAGAACCTAGTAAGACAGACCCTGTCACGGCGGTGAGCAGTCGAGCCAAGCTGCGGAGGGCCCTTAGTCACTTATCACCTCGAACGTCGTCGCCAGATCCGCGGTGGAGTCGCCGCCGACCCAGACGTCGAAGGTGGAGGCGTCGAGCACCCAGTCGCGGACAGCCGCATTCCAATAGCGCCGCTCCGCCGGGCCCACCGTGAAATGGAGTGTGCGGGACTCACCCGCCGCCAGGCTGATCCGCTGGAACCCCTTGAGTTCTCGGACTGGACGCGATGCCGATCCGTAACGCTGGTGCAGGTAGAGCTGCACGACCTCCTCCGCTGCACGGTCGCCGATGTTGGTCACCTCGACCGTGACGGTCAGCGTGTCCCCGGCCGAGATCGACGCCCGGTCGGCGCTGAGGTTGGCGTAGTTCATCCGGGCGTAGCTCAGACCATGGCCGAACGGGAACAGCGGCGTGCTCTCCTCGTCCCAGTAGCGACGGTGCTGGTTCTCCGGCTCGTGGGACTGGGTGTGGGCGTAGGCCATCGGTATCTGGCCAACGGTGCGCGGCCAGGTGAACGGCAGCTTCCCGCCGGGCGCGACGTCGCCGAACAGCAGGTTCGCCACCGCGACACCGCCCTGGGTTCCGGGATACCAGATGTCCAGGATGGTGGGTATGTGTTCGGCCGGCCAGCGCAGGTCGAGCGGCCGACCGTTCATCACCAGCAGCACGACCGGCGTGCCAGTCTCAGCGACGGCCTGCAGCAGCTGGAGCTGACGCCCCGGCAGTTCCAGCGATGAGCGCGACGCCGCTTCACCGATCATGTTCTGCCATTCGCCGGCAACGACGACGGCAACGTCGGACTCACGGGCCAGCTGGACGGCCCGTTGGAACTCGGCCTCCTCATCGAATCCTTCCGGATCCTCCGGCCTGTTACCGCCGAACATGTCGAACATTGACGGATAGACCCTCTGCACGACCGGCACCCCTTGCGCGTACCGGACCTCCGTGGCTTCGCCGACCTTGGCACGAATGCCCTCCAGCACCGTCACCGTCTCGTCCAGGTCGAAGTCGAACACCCACGGGCCGATCGTGTCCCGCTTGGAGTCGGCGAGCGGGCCGATCACCGCGATGGAACCTAGACTCCCGGCGTCCAGCGGCAGCAGGTCACCCTCGTTGCGGAGCAGCACCGCCGCACGTTCGGCCGCCACCCGTGCCACCTGGCGGTGGCTCGGGTCAGCCAAGACCTCGCGGGCCCGATCCTACTCTACATACGGCTGGTCGAAGAGTCCCAGCTTGAGCTTGGCCTCGAGAACTCGGCGGACCCTCGCGTCGAGGATGTCCTCGCTCACCGCACCTGACTCCAGCGCCTCCGGCAGGTGAGCGTACGCGGGGTCGGAGATAGCCATCTCCATGTCCACGCCGGCACTCAGGGCGCGGGCGCCAGCGTCGGTTAGGTCGGCCGCGTAGCCGTGGGTGAGAAGGTTGCGGACGGCGTTCGCGTCGCTGACGACAAAACCCTCGAACCCCCACAGGTCCCGCAGCACGTCGGTGAACAACCAGCGGTTGCCGGTCGCCGGAATGCCGTTGAGATCCATGTACGCCGTCATGATGTTGCCGGCGCCGGCATCGACTGCCGCTTGAAACGGCGGCAGGTAGACGTTCCACAGCTCGGAGTCGGAGATATTGGCCTCGTCGTAGTCCCGCCCACCGACAGCGGCGCCGTAGCCGGCGAGGTGCTTCGGGCCGGCAATGACCCGTTCGGGCGCTCCGGGATCGCTACCTTGGAAGCCGCGGACCTGGGCCACCGCCACGGCGGCACCCAGGTACGGGTCCTCGCCAGCGCCCTCCACGATCCGGCCCCAGCGCGGGTCACGTGCGATGTCGACCATCGGCGCGAAGGTCCAGTGAATGCCGACAGCGCGTGCCTCACGCGCGGCGACGGCTTGGCCCCGCTCGATGGTCTCAGGATCCCACGATGCCGCCATCGCGATTGGCACTGGGAAGATCGTCCGAAGCCCGTGAATCACGTCGAACCCGAACAGGGCCGGGATGCCCAGCCGGTTGCCATCGATCGCCAGCCGCTGCAGTCGGTTGATCTCGGCCGGGTCGGTGACGAACAGCAGCGAGCCCGCAGCGGCACCTCCTAGGGCGTTCTCCACCGTGTGCGGCTGCTCCTCCACATCCAGGCCCAACGCCGGCTCCGCCTCAGTGGACGGCAAGCGGAAGTAGAAGTACTGAGTGAGCTGTCCGGCCTTCTCGGCCGGTGTCATCTGAGCGATCAGCTCATCGACCTGCGACTGGATTGAGTCCATCTCAAGTTCTCCTTCCGGCACCCCGGCCGTGGTTTGCCATGTACAGGCCTAGGCAACCACAACGGGCAGCCCCAGCTGCCGAGGGGTGGCGACGATGACCGCCGGGCCACCGCCGGGCACGAAACCCAGTGCACGCATTACCACCGGATCCTCCGATCTGCACTGCGATATTCTCGGCGGTCTGAAGCGGGCATCGGTAGCAACGGTGGCGAGGGTGCATGAGGGTTATCGAAACTGAGCGGACAATCCTTCGCCAACCCGGCCATGACGAGGTCGACACGATCTATCAGATCGTGATCAACGAGATCGAGGACGAGTCGTTCAGCAGGGCTGCCTTTGACGCTGAGCTGGCGTTCGACGCCTCCATGGCCTCCCAGCCGATGGGACAACATTTCGGTCGACCCGCGGTATACCTGAAAGAGACCAACCGCTACATCGGTTTCTGCACGCTGATGCCGCGGTTATGTCCGCCAGGGGAAGATAGCCTCACTCGACCCGGCTGAGGCGGCGTTGCCCGGTGTGAGCTCCATCGAGGCTGAGGTCGGGTGGGCCATTTCCAACCAGTACCGCCGTCGAGGCTTGGCGACCGAGTGCGGTGATGCGCTTGTCAGGTACGGGCTGGACGAACTTCGACTCCCACGTATCGTTGCCTTCACTGAGCCCGACAACGAAGCATCGATCCGCGTTATGCGCAGCTTGGGAATGCGTATCAGCACTCGACCGGACGGCCACGTGGTCGTCGGCCTGGTGCAGCAGGCCGATATCTGACTCTTCCGGCCACACGGAGCGCAACCCATGCAACCCGCCTATGACATCGCACATCAACGAATGGAGCCTAGATGCGATTTCCTGACGGTTTCCTGTGGGGGCGGCGACCCCTGCCCACCAAATCGAGGGCGGCAACCTCAACAACGACTGGTGGGCGCGCGAGCATGCACCCGACTCGATCTGTGCCGAGGTCAGCGGCGATGCCTGCGATAGCTATCACCGCTACGGGAGGACATTGCAATCCTGGCCGGACTCGGTCTGTCCAGCTACCGATTCAGCCTGGAGTGGAGCCGGCTCGAGCCCGAGGATGGGGAGTTCTCCAACGCGAACCGGGACCATTACCGCCGCATGATCGACGCCTGCCTCGAGGCCGAGATAGTGCCCAACGTCACGATCAACCACTTCACTATTCCCCGCTGGCTTGACCAACTCGGCGGCTGGCGCGCTTCCGAGGTCGCCGACCGCTCCGCCCGCTTCACCGAGTTTCTCCACCCCATCCTTGAGCGCGACGGACCCTACGTCTGCACGATCAACGAGCCCAACACCACCGCCTGCATGGCCAACTTGGACACCTCCGCAGCCTTCCAAGCCTCGGGCTGCCGGCACCCGACCCAACGGTCTCGGACGCCCTCGCCGCCGCCCACCACCGAGCCGTCGAGATCGTACGGTCCTGCGCTGGGCCCAAGGTCGGCTGGGCGGTCGCGACCCAGGCCTTCCAACCCGTTCCCGGCGCTGAGGAAGTCACAGCCCAGTACGCCTACCCGCGGGAGACACGGTTCCTGGAGGAGGCAAGGGTTGACGACTGGCTCGGCGTGCAGGCCTACACCCGCACCCGAGTCGGGCCGGATGGCCCCCTGCCGGTACCCGAAGACGCCGGGACCACCTTGACCGGTTTGGGAGTACTACCCGGGTGCAATCGGGGACGGGCTACGCGCCGCGGCGACCTCTGCCCCGGGCGTACCGCTGCTGGTGACCGAAAACGGCATCGCCACCGCCGACGACACCCGGCGCGTCGCCTACCTCCAGGGCGCTTTGACGGCTGTCCATGCCGCCATTCGAGGCAGGAATCGACGTGCGCGGCTACTACGTGTGGAGCCTGCTCGACAACTTCGAATGGGCGGCGGGCTACCGGCCCACCTTCGGCATCGTTGCGGTCAACCGCACCACCTTCGAAGGCACAGTCAAGCCCAGCGCAGAGATGCTGGGCCATATCGCCCGTACCAACGAACTCAACGGATGACTCGCGCAAGGGTCCGTCCGCAGCTTCGATGCCCGCTTCGGGCTGGCCTGTGAGATTGGGGCATGAATCTTCGGCTTGGCAGCGTGGTGATCAACTGCGCCAACATCGAGTTGATGACGGCCTTCTGGTCGCAGGCCCTAAACCTGAGGCCTGGACCCTTGTCGGAGGCCAAGGACTTCCGGGTGCTGGGCGGTGCACACGTCAACCTCTCGTTACAGCTGGCCGGTTCGCCTGTTTCTGCGCGTGACCAGATGCACTTGGATCTTTATGCCGAGGATCAGGCCGGAGATGTCGCCCGCCTGATTGAGTTGGGCGCGCGGCTGGTTCGTGACCATCACGATCCCGCCGATGACTACGTCGTACTGCAGGACCCCGAAGACAATCAGTTCTGTGTATGCCTCGTGCCCCCGGGGTAGGCCACCATGGCTGGAATCGCATGACTCACAGTCGATGTGCGTAGTCTCTGGCGTGAAACTTCGTCAGGAGAACATGCTTAACCGGCGAATGTGGCGGCTGCCAGTGGTTCCGCCGGGCCGGCTTCCATTGGTGCACGCCGATTCGCTGGCTGCCGGCGTTGTCAGTGGGTTACGCACCAGGGGCCCTTCATACCGTCGGAAGGTGGCGGCGCACGCGGAATCGAAATTCGGCGCTAGACCTGCTGGTCGATATTCAATCAGCGAAGACATCAGGTCGATCCAGTTCCTCGAACAGTGCCTCCAAAGCAACCCGATCACTTTCGGTTCCCCGGTGAGGGCTCGCGAACCACGTGGAGTACTGCGACAGCTCGTCTAGTCGCCACTCCACATCGAACATGGCGATCATCGCCCAGTCCGGTGCCACCAGGTCGGCGTAACCGGAGTCGACCAAGGTCCTCAGGTCACGCTCGCGCGGGGCGAGAGCAACAGTCTCCCAGTCAACGAAGACAACGCCCGATTCCGTGATGACTTGGTTGGCTGTATGCGGCTCCCCATGCGTGGGAACCCATGGGGAATCCGAGGCGCGACGACAAAGTCGGTGATAGGACGCTGTCCAACGCCGGATGTCAGAGATGCGTGCCGCAATGGCCCGGCGTGCCTGTTCGCCATAAGGGCCCGCGGTCCACGGCCTCCGCAGTGACTGCTCTAGTCGGTCGCAGAAGTCGTCCTCGACCAATCGACGCCAGACGGGGATCTGCCTCGGAGCCTGGGCAGCGTGCAGTCGAGCCAGCGCAGCCGCGTTCGAGGTGGCCAGCCAGTCATTCTCAATGGGTCCTGAGCCGGCAACGGTGCCCTGCAGCCATCGCGTACAGCTGACCATGCCGCCCGCCAGAGGCGCGGTGAATTGCCCAGCACGGTTCGGCATGGAGGACCACACAAACTCCAAGCCGGCTGCTGCCAGGGCGGCCGCAGAGCCGTATGCAGACTCAAGCGACTCGGGCGACTGACGTGGTCTGGGACGGTCCAGCGTGACAAAGAGCCGAGGCTCGCCCGATAAGGAAACCATCCAATGATGTGCGCCGAAGCCGACCGGCAGATGTTGGACAGCGTCGACCTCGACCCGCCAGTGGGCACGTACGGCGTCAAGGACGTCAGCGTCCGAGACAAAGTCAGGGGGTTCGCGCACGGTCGACCCTATCTCGCGGAAACGCGGCGCGGCTTGCAGAGAAGGAGCGCCTAATCCTTCAGCAGGTCTTGGAGGCCCAGCAACCGGTCCATCAGGCGGAAGCGGTAGGCGGCGGCCAGGGCAAGCAACCACAGCAGCACCGGCAGGACCGTCACGTAGACGATCCCGGCTGGTCTGGTCAGCCCGAAGTAGTCCCGGAGGGCAGGTACCACCAGCGCGGTCAGCAGCCCCGCGAGCAGGGCGACCACCAGGATGGCTGGGCGCTTGTCGGCAACGGGGGGTCGGTCCAGGCCGCGAACAGCCGGGTGGGCGGTTGGAGGAACAGGATGAGCAGGATGGAGGCGTGACACAAAGGTCGACAGGCCCGTCTGGGCGCCTACGGTGGCCGCTGCCTCAGTGAAGTCGGCGTCGTCGCCGTAGGTCAGACCGGTGTACTGCTCGTGACGATGATGAGGGCCTGGGTGGCCACCCGGGTGAGGAAGACCTGAGCGGAGACAGCGATACCGCTGATGATGCGGCGGCCCTCCCTACGGGTGGGCAGCAGAGCGGCCAGGGAGTCGTCAACCAGCAGGATGTCGGCGACGTCGCGGGTGACGGCACTGCCGCTGCGCATCGCCACGCCCACGTGTGCCGCCTTGAGCGCCCGGGCGTCGTTGACCCCGTCGCCGACCATGGCCACGTATCGGCCCTGCCGGCGCAGGAAAGCGATGATGCGCTCTTTCTGCCCTGGATCGACCCGCCCGAAGACTGTTCCGCTCGCGACCACCGCGTCCAGCTCGGGATCGGAGAGCCGACCCAGGTCCGAGGCGTTCACCGGGACAGTGTTGGGAAGACCGGCACGGGCAGCGAGGGCGGCGACGTTGTCGGGGCATCGCCGGACAGGACCTTCAAGGCGATGCCCTCCTTCCCTAGTCGGGCGATGGTCTCGGCGGCGTCCGGGCGCAGTTCGTCTGCCAGCGCGACCAAGGCCAGCGGCTCCAGGGAGGGGCGGCACCGGATTTCCTTCCGGGTCGCGCAGAGTAGCGGCGGGGTCGGTCGCCCGGGCGAAGATGAGGACGCGTAGCCCCTGTGATGTGCGGGGCGCTGACGGGTGCGGCGAGGTCTGAGTCACTCAGGGATCCGGCGAGGGCCGCCGGCGCCCCGAGGACCCAGGTCGAGTCGGCGGTGCGTACGGCGCTCCATCGGAGGGAGGAGCTGAAGGGCACCTCGTCGACGACGGGCAGCGCATCTCCTGGCAGATGGGCGGCCAGGGCAGTTCTGGTGAGATTCGCCGCGCCGGCGCTGCGGGCCATCGACCCCAACGCCGCCGCGACCGGCTCGGCGTCCTGCCCATCAACAGGAGCAGTCTCAACCACGGTTAGGCGGCCGGTGGTGAGCGTGCCGGTCTTGTCGGTGCAGACCACGTCGACGTTGCTGACTGACTCCACGGCGTTGACCAGCTGTACCAGCGCCCCGCGGCGGGAGGAGGTGACAGCGCCAGCGGTGTAGGCGCGCACGATGAGGAGGAACAAGCCGTACGGCACCAGACCAGACAGCACCGCAGTGATCTGCACGACTCGCTCGAGGGAGCGGCCCTCCAGCGCCGCCTGCAGCATGATGGCCCCGTCATCAAGATCACCAAGATCATGACCAGGCGGACGCAGAATGCGATCCGGCGCTGCAGCGGGGTGGTGTCGGTTGAGACCCGCCGGGCCTCAGCGGTGAGCCGGTTGGCGTAGCTGGCCGCGCCGACGTCGCGGGCCCGCTACAGCCGACCACCACCGACGCAACGGCTGCCCGACAGCAGCTCCTCTCCAACGCTCCGCGACTGCGCGTCCGTCTCACCCGTGAGCAGCGACTCGGCCACTCGACCGCACCTTCGAGGACCGGTCCGTCGACGACCAGCTGGTCGCCGGACCGCACCCGCACCACGTCGCCGCGCACCACGTCCTCGGGCATGACCTCGGTGTCCCGGCCGTCGCGGACGACGACCACCGGGCTGCGCTCCAGCAGCTGCAGGCGGTAGAGCTGGCGTTTGGCGCGCATCTCCTTCACGGCACTGATCACGGCGTTCAGCACGCCAAGCCCCGCGCTGATAAGTGCGTCGCTGTAGCGGCCGAGCGCAAGGAGCGCGCCTCCGATCCCAAACAGGATGGTGTTGTAGAGGTTGAACACGTTGGTCCGCAGAATCCGCGCGCAACTGCGAGGAGGCGCTGACGGCGCCGTTACCGTCGCCCTGGCGTCGCCGGTCCTCCACCTCGCTGCTGGACAGCCCCTCAAGGCGCACCGCCGCGGGTGCTAGCTCCGGGAACGGGTCTGATGTTGTGCTCGGCACGGGGGTCCATTGTGGGCCAGCCCGCGCCTTCGGTGCGCGAGCCCATCGAGGCACTGCCGGTGACCGGTGGATAGGCCATCGGCTGCTCGGCACCTTCTGGCTCGGGACAGCCGTTGGGATTCAGCCCAGAAGGCTCGCGATCAGCACGAGCACCGGCACTGAAAGCACAGTGGAGAAGAAGATCGCGTCTCGGGCCAGGATTTCGGCGCGTCGGTAGCGGAGCGCGTGGGTGAACACGTTCTGCGCGGTCGGCAGCGCGGCGACAACAGTGACTGCCAGCAGGTCCAGGCCGTCGGCACCGACGACGAACCTTCCCAACAGGTAGGCCACCGCCGGCTGCAGTATGAGCTTGAGCGCCACGAGCGTGCCGACCTGCACGGCGGGCTCCCCCGCCCCCGGTCGCGGACCGAGCCGCAGCGAGACGCCGTAGGCGATGAGCATGCCGGGAACGGCCATCCCGCCTACCAGGGTGAGCGGGTCCTCCACGAACCGTGGCAGCCGGATCTGGGTCACCGAGAGCAGCAGGCCGGCGAGTGAGCCGATCAACAGCGGGTTCCGGAACGGCTGGCTCAGTCGGCGGCCCAGCCGTCGAGCGCGCGACTGGTCGAGGTCAGACAGGTGCACCGTCGAGTCGAGCACCGCCAGTCCGAGCGGCTGCAGCAGCACAAGCTGAGCCAGCAGCATCGGCGCGATCAGCGAGGCGTCCCCCAACACGTACGCCGCAATCGGCAGTCCCAGATTTCCGGCGTTGACGTAGGACGCGCAGAAGGTGGCGATGACTGTGTCGCTCGCACTGCGCCGCCACACCAGCCGGGCCAGTACGATGGCCACGGTCGCGGTCACCGCGACGCTGCCCAGTGAGGCCAGCAGGGTGGTCGAGAGCAACCGAGAGACATCAGTGCCACCCAGTACGATCACCATCAGCGCCGGGCTGGCCACATAGAAGGTCACCCGGGCGAGCATCCCCTCGCTCTCCCGGCCGAGAATCCGGGCATGGGCGAGCAGCGCCCCGAGCGCGATGATGATCGAGATCGTGGCGAAGCCAGCCAACACGCTCTGCACGCCTCAACCCAACCTCATGGGCTACAGCTCAGCGCATGTGGTCCCCAGTATCCTTGACCTAGTGACGACGAAGGCCTTCAGAGCGGCGGTGCGAGCACGTCGAGTCACCGTTATCGGACAGGTGGGAACAGGTCAGTCTCATGAACGACATCGAGAGTTCTGGCACGGGCGACCTCAGCGTCGAGTGCGGCGACTTGATCACGATCCGTCTTGGTCAAAGCGCTGGGACCGGGTACGTGTGGTCGTTGGTCGAACTCGGTGAGGGCCTGGTCGTGGAGGAGGAGCGAACCGTCGCCCAGTCGCAAGCCGCCCCAGGCGCTAGGGGTGAGTACCTTCTGCGCCTGAGAGCGGATCGCGTTGGCCAGTGGCCCGTTGAGCTACGGCTGGCTCGCAGCTGGGAGAACCAGAGTGCGGAGAATCGGAAATTCTCAGTTACAGTTCGCTGATGTCCAGGACTTGATTGCGACAGAGCTGGCCATCACCAGAGATAGATCTCGTAGATCATCCCGTCAGCCTCTTCCCGTAGGTTCACGGGTCGGTTGGTCTGGCGCGCTTGGCTGGCGAGCGTCACAAGCGCCTGATAAGCCCCGTCCCGGCCGTTGTAGATCTTGCGCCAGCCCACGCCGGTAACGTTGACGAACGCGTTGCGGGTCTCATCGATCGACCAGAGCGCGTCGATACGTACACCGTTACGCCAGGTGGCGGTGACGCCCTGCTCCGAGGCCGTCTCCGTGGAGAGGGGAGGCCGCAGCGTCGGCGCGGTCATCGCCTCGCCGGTCATCGCCGCGAACTCCGTGTCACTGACGGTTGGCGTGCTGGTGCCGGCTGTTCCGCCCTGCTCCTCGCCACTGACGGCCGGCGGATACATAGTTGGAGTTCCAGCTGAATCATTTGTTGAAGTCATGGTTATCTCCTCACCAAGCGTAGATCTGCTTGACACTGCCATTGTCTTCGAACAGACCGACGGGGCGATCGAGTGCTTTCGCTGCTCCCAGCTCGGACATCATCGCGTGCGAGGTCACCGGCGAGGCGCCGTCCAGCTTGAGCCACCCTCGCGCCGATCCGTGGACCCAGATGTTGGCGTCCGCCTCGTTGCTCCAGAGTCCCGTCACAGTCTGGTTTGGTAGCCAGGCTTTGAGGTTGACACCGTGCACAGAGCATGTCTGGAACGACTCGATGCCGCAATCACCGTACGCAATGCGGAAGTAGCCACCGTCACCCCAACCAGCACCCCAGCTGTTACGAGCGATCCAGCAGCCTGCAGCGTCGTCGTAGCCGATGAGGACGACGCAGTGTCCGCCGGCGAGATCTCCAGTCACATGCCTGTACACACCGCTCCGGTAACTGAAGAAGTCTTGATAAACGTTGAAGCAGGCGGTTACTGCCCCGTAGGTCGAGATGCGTTCCTTCATCTGGACTGCATTTCCGGTGATATCGGCCCAAGCCGACACCTTGGCCATCCTGTTGGGCCAGTCAGCATTCAGTAGCGAATTGCCGTCCTGGTCCCCAGAGCTGTACGGGTAGTAGTCCTCCATCGTGACGCCACTGTTCTGCGCGAAGGGCAAGGCACGGTTCGGCCACCAGCCTGACCCGCAGTTGCGCCCCTCCGAGCGTGCGTACACGTAGAACAGGTGCGCTTCTGAGAAGTCCACCGGCACCGTCGTACGTCGCGAGTACCGGAAGACGACTTCCATGGCGCCGGCAACACCGAAAGCCACGCAGGATCCACAGCCGCCCTGATCCTTTACGGCGGTGTCATAGTTGACGCCGTCTGCATTGCGCGCGTCGAAGGAAGCGGGAGCTCCCACTCCCTCCGCCTGGCCGGATCTGGCCAGAGCAGCCGCGCCCTCGTCGTGGTCGGGGAGGTCAGGCCGGCTGGGCACGCCGAGCCTGATGCGCCGTTCACCCTCCTCGAGCGCGTTGATCGAGGTGTAGCCCATCTCCCAGGGTTGGCCGCTCTGCTGCAGCGCAGTCTTCAGCTGCGCGAGATTGAGCGGCTCGGAACTGGAAGTATCTTCACTTGCCATGACGAACTCCTTGTTGCTTGACCCTACGTTCTCTAGGTCCGGTTACCGTCGGGCAGGACGCAAGTTTGTCCCGGACCTTGATAGAGGAAGCGCAGCACCGCTCCGCCTTCGCGGCGACGACGTGGTGCATCTGGCACTCGTAGCACCGTCACTCCCCTGACCAAGCGCCGCAGTTGGCAGCCCCGACGCAGCGCTGGCACATTAGTGACAACAGTCACCCGACCATCGGCGAGCCGCCGGCTCCAACCGGCGATTCCGTGCGGGTAGCCCGCGTTGGAGGGGCTCGTTGTTTCTTCGTCATCCTGGCTCCTGTCGGGTGCGTGCACAGGGAGGTCCTGGTTGCAGATTGAACTAAACGCAGCGCAGGC
>CADCUO010000049.1 GCA_902805915.1 uncultured Propionibacteriaceae bacterium
GCGCGTGGGTCGCGAACGTCGACGACACCCACTACCTGCTCGGTACGGCGTCCGGCCCGCACCCGTTCCCGTCGATGGTGCGCGACTTCGTCCGCGGCATCGGCGTGGAGGCGCGCGAGCAGTGCCTGGCGCAGCTGGGCGGCCTGCCCGACGCGGTGATGGCCTGCGTCGGCGGCTTGCAGTTTTCTCGAAATTGGAACGTGCCTCGTTACGAGCCCTACTCGCAGGCGGCCGAGGACCCCTACGCCCATCTCAACGTGGATCGAGCCGAACTCGCCGGTGACGAGTGCTTCAGTGTAACCTCTGCCGGCAACCCGCGGCAGCCGCTGCTAGGAGACACGCCGTCCAGCAATCTGAACGGCGCCAACGCCACCGTCACACTCAGTCAGGCACGCACGCTCTCCGGAAATCCGACGCTTAGCTGCTTCCGAGGATTAACTGTTTCTTCCGGCGGTTCTCTGACCCTGCCGCCGGGGGGAACGTACTACATCGGTGAGGCCGGGATGGACATCCAGGGCACCCTTACCTGCGCGGGCTGCACATTGGTGCTGACCCGCATCAACACCAGCGCCGCCGTGGGCACCATCCGGGTCAATGCGAGCGGCCTCGTCAACATCTCGGCACCTACGGAGGAGGGACATCCCTATCGCGGTGTCGCCATCTTCCAGGACCGGAACGCCACCGACAATACCAACCAAAACCGGATCAACGGCAACTCGGCCCAATATATCACCGGAGCGGTATATTTCCCCAAGCAGGAAATTACCTACAATGGCGGCGGCACCAGCAGCAACGTGTGCATGCGGCTGGTGGCGCGGCGTCTCATCATGACCGGCAACGCCGGCCAGACGCTGACCCAGAAATTCGAGCGCGAAGGCGACTGCGCCCTGTTCTCCGATGACGAGATTGGTGGCGGCCGGCGCGTCAGGCTGATCGCATGATCCGCCCGTTCCTTTCCCGCCTGCGCCGGCACGAGGGCGGCGTGGCCGTGATCGAGCTGGCGCTGACCATGCCGCTCTTCATGGTCATGATCATGGGGGTGGCCGACATGAGCACGGCCTACAGCCGGCGTCTGGCGCTGGAGCAAGGCGCGCAGCGCGCGATCGAGATGATCCAGCAGACCACCGGCAACGACTCGGTCGAGGGGGCGGTGCAGGCCGAGGGGGCGGATCAAGCAGGCGTGGACCCTGATGATGTGGAAGTCTCCTTTCAGCTGTTCTGCGATGGTGAGCTGGCGGGCGACTTCGAAGCGGAATGCGCCGGCACCGCCGTTGAAACCCGCTACATCATGGTCACGGTGAGCGACCGGTATGATCCTTTCTTCCCCGGGATTCTCGGGGAGGTAGATGACGACGGTTTTTATCCGATCAGCGCCACAGCCGGGATAAGAACGAAATGAGCGCCACCCCCAAGAACCTCCGCCGGGACGAGAGCGGGGCGACGATGGTCGAGCTGGCCTTTGCCCTGCCGCTCCTCATCATGCTGATCTGGGCCCTGGTTCAGTTCGGCCTGATCTTCCGCGCGAACAGCGGTATTCAGCATGCGCTCGGTGAGGGAGCACGCTTGGCTACCGTTTTTCCGACCCCCACCAACGCCGAGATCGAAGATAAGATGGAAGATGCCGTGTACGGCATCGGCCCCGGCAACTTCGAATACTCGGTCGATCTGCCCGAAGACGATCCCGCGACCCCAGACGTCGATGAACGCGAGGCCGGTTACCTCGACCTGACGGTCACCTATGAGCAGCGCACGAGCCTGCTGCTGGTGCCCGGTCCGACGGTGACCATCCGCAAGACCAAGCGGGCTTGGAGCGCGATTTAAGGTCTGCGCACCGCGCGTGCCGCGAAGAAGCCGGCGATGGCTTCGCGCACCTCGTCCGACCGCAGCCGCTCGGCGAAATGGCCGTTCTCCAGCTCCATCCGCTCGAGCGCCTCGTCCTGGCTTGAGCCGCGCAGCAGGCGCTGGGTCAGGCGCAGGGCGTCCGGCGGCTTGGCCAGCAGCGCCGCCACGACCGCGTCCAGCCGCTCCGCCAGCTGCCCGGCCGGCGCGCGGTGGCTGACGAGGCCGTAACGCTCCGCTTCTTCCACCCCGAACGGCTCGCCCAGCAGCAGGTGCCTGGCCGCGACTCGCCGCCCCGCGAGCTGCGGCAGGATCAGCGAGCTGGCCGCTTCCGGCACCAGCCCTAGATTGGTGAAGGGCATGTGGAAACGGCTGCCTTCCTCCGCCACCACCAGGTCGCAATGGAACAGCATGGTGGTACCGATGCCCACCGCGTTGCCGTGCACGGCAACGACCAGCGGAACCATGTTCCGCGCCAGTGCGCGCAGCAGCCGCCAGACCGGGATGTCGCTTCCGTCCTGCGGAAGCGCGTTCAGGAAGTCGCCGAGGTCGTTTCCCGCGGTGAAATCCTCCCCGGCGCCTTCCAGCGTGATGACCCTGATGCTGTCATCGCCTGCCGCCGCCTCGATTGCGTCCGCCAAGGCCGCATACATTTCGACCGTTATAGCGTTGCGCCGCTCGGGCCGGTGCA
>CADCUO010000050.1 GCA_902805915.1 uncultured Propionibacteriaceae bacterium
CCTTGCGCGGCGGGCGGCAGGGTGGTCCTGAAGTGGTTCATGGTCGTGTACTGGAAGTCGACCCTGTTCACCGCGGCTGAGAGATCGTAGAACCCCTGCGCCACCAGCGTGTCGTGCGGGCCGTTACCGATTCGGTTGTTCTGCCAGGAGTTCATGTCCCCGCCGATTATCACCGGGAGCTTCGCGGTGTTGATCAAGGCCACCTCGCTGACGATAGTGTCGGCCTGCCTCTTCCGCAGGGCATCGTAGCTGGCTTCCGTGGTCGCGTTCGTGCTGTGGCGATGGTCAAGGTGCGCGGAGACGAAGAAGAAGGTCTGGAGTGTGGTCTGGTTTCGGAACTTCGCTACCGCCGCGCGGCGTCGCAGACCTTCGCTGTCGGTGGTCAGCAGCGGCAACATGATTGAGCAGGAGGCGGAGTAGCTGTACTTGCCGGTGGTGTTGGGACAGTCGCTGACTAGCGTGTATCGGGTGCTGTCGTACAGGATGCGGGCTCCCTGCGTACTCGATGGGGAGCCCGAACGCACGTAGGGCGTGCTCCGGACGAGCTTGTACTTGCTGGCCTTGGCTGCAGCCAATGCGGTGAGCAGGCTGTCGGTCTGCCGGGCTGTCCCCTTGAGCGTGCCGGTCTGACCGTCGGCCCGGCCCGGACCAAGTTCCTGCAAAGCAGCGATGCCGGGGTTCTGACTGACAATCTCCGCGGCGACATCCGGCGCGCGCTGGAGCCAGGAGCGCTCGTCGGTCAAAAACCTTGCGGAGCGGACGTTGAACGACGCGATCCGCAGCCTGGTGCCCTTGCTCGCTGGTGCCTGCGGCCTGGGCAACACTGCCTGCAGGTACGGGTAGGCCCGCGTGGTGGTGTCACCTGCTGAGGTGGTGTTCACCGCGTAGAACCGGAAGTACAGGTGGTTGCCGGAAGCCACAGGCGCTCCGGCAGCGGAGACCTGGGCTGCCGACAAGGTAATCGACCGTCGGTCGCCAGAGATGGTGAGTTGGTTCGGGTGCCTCCCCGTCAGTGCCATGTTGGGGTTGGTCTTGCTGAACGAGCTGAGTGCCGTCTCCAGCACGTAACCAGTGGTGTACGCGCCGTCTTGGGCCCAGGTCACGGTGACCTCGCCCACGCCGGGGCCAGGGCTAGCCGTCACTGAGGTAATGCCTAGCGGCGTTTCAGCCACCACAGCGTGGGCAGGTGCCGCGGTGAGGATGGTGGCCGCCATCAGGCTGGCAGCAGGCAGAGCGAGGGATGTGCGACGCATGGGGCGAGTCCTGACGATTCTGAAGATGTGGTCCCCAAGACGGCCCCGTTTGGTCGTACTGACATGCGCAGCGTGAAACCATCGAAACGCTAAGCCGCTGCCTCGGATCGAAGGCCGATAGCCGTGGGCTTTCCGAGCCACTCAGCGCACCGGAACCGCAAAGGTCAGTGCTCCGGTGCAACCGAATTGCGTCACGATAAACTCGATTGGCCCACGAATATAGCACCCAGTATTTGCCAGAGCATAATCGCCTTTTTCGGTCAAGAATACCCACGCTTCAGCGGCGTATTGGCTCCATGTCGGGTGCTTTGGTCACTCTTATGGCAGCGGTGCACCCCAGCGTGAACATGTGTGCCGGCTTGTGAGACGCTGTCTCACCGTTGCCTGACCCGATCACCCCGGCTGGGCATGCCCTTGGAGCGGCGGTGGCCACGGTGTCGCTAACGTCAGGTAGACCTGGAGATACCACCGGCAACGAGGAGCACATCATGGCGCGAACATTCCTCCCTGGCCAACGTGCCGAGCTCTTCGTCGTCGACGTCGAGACGGGCGATCGACGGCTCGTGCAGAGTTCGTCCAGCCTTCTGTTCGAGGCTCCGAACTGGACTGCTGACGGCAGGTGGCTGGTGGTCAACGGTGACGGCAATCTTTTCCGGATACCGGCTCAGGGCAGGAACGACTTCGAGCGAATCGGCCTCGGGCACGTGCCGCCGATCAACAATGACCACGTCCTTGCCCCCGATGGGAACACCGTCTATGTCTCAGCCGATGACGGACACCTGTACGCCGCTGCTCTCGACGGTAGCCATCAACGCAAGGTGACCAACGACCGCGGCTCCCACTTCCACCACTACCTGCACGGGATTTCGCCCGACGGCCGCATGCTGTCCTACATCGGCCTGGTTGCACATGAGAACGGCACAGCGACGACGAACATATTTCTAATACCGGCGGCCGGCGGAGCCGATATCCAGATCACCGATGACGAGTTCGCCGACGACGGCGCGGAGTTAAGCCCGGACGGCGAGTGGATTTATTTCAACTCTGAGCGCGGCTCGACTCTCCCAGGACATGCCCAACTGTTCCGTACCAGCCTGGACGGCGCCACCGTGGAGCAGCTCACCAGTGACGAGCGGGTCAACTGGTTTCCACACCCTTCACCGGTGGGCGACAATCTCGCCTACGTCAGCTTTCCCAGTGGAACCCTCGGCCATCCAGCCGACGTCGACGTGATCATCCGGATCCTCAATGAACCGGGCCAGCCGCGCGACCTGGCATCGGTCTTCGGTGGACAAGGCACCATGAACGTGCCGAGCTGGTCACCCGACGGAACACAGCTGGCTTACGTCGCCTACCCGGGGCAGTGATCACCTCCGCACGATCAGCTCTGACCAGCGGTGTCGACGTACCGTGACGAAGCGACAGGTTCAGCCCCGTTTCGTCGGTCTGGTCGCTGACGACCTGACTGGCGCCAACGACTCCGCCGTACAGTTCACCTTGGCCGGCTGGGATACCTGGCTGATCCGCCATCTGACGGAGCTGGACAAGCTGGTACCACCCGCCGGATGTTCCCGGCTCGCCGCGGTGACCACCGCGTCCCGCGCTTGCACAGATGAGGAGGCGGCGCGGCGAACGGCCGCCGCCGTTGAGGCCTTGGCGGCTGCCGGTGTGGAGCGGCTGTTTCTCAAGATCGACTCGACTGTTCGCGGCGCCATCGCCGGACAGGTCACGGGTTCGTTGGCCGCCTGGGGTGCAGTCCATCCGGATGCGGTTGTGGTGATCTGTCCGGCATTTCCTGATCATGGCCGTACCGTCTCCGGCGGAGAAGTCCTGGTAGCTGGTGTGCCAGTTGCTGACTCAGTCGCGGCTACGGATCCGGTGACCCCAGTGAGCGTAAGCGCTCTTGATCAACTTGTTCCCGACAGTGTGTTGCTGAGTGCGGTGGACAGCATCAGTGACCAGCACGTCGGCCGCCGCTTCGTGGTGGACGCCCGCACGAATGAGGATCTCGCCTCGATCGCGTCCATAATCGATCACCTCGGTCCGGGAGGGATTGCAGTGGGGTCCGCCGGCCTCGCTGCAGCCATGGCGGCCCGCTGGCGCGTCGAGGAGCAACCGAGCGCACGCTCACAGCAACGGCTTGTTCGACGGGTGCTCGTCGCCGTCAGCTCGCCGCACCCTGTGGCTCAAAGCCAGGTGGCCAAACTGCTCGCGAGGGTTCCCGACGCTATCCGAGTGGAGGCTGCTGCCGAGCAGCGTCGCGGTCCGATCGGCATCGGGGTGATCTCGGCGCCCGGAAGGAGGACTCCCGCCGCCGATTGGAAGCTGGTAGCTCTGGCCGGTCAGGTGGCAACCGAACTCAACCGTCAGCCCTATGACGCGATTGTGTTGGTCGGAGGAGACGGTGCCCTTGCCATTTTGGATCTGCTCGGAGCCATGGCGGTCAAGATCACCGGCCAGATCTCGTCAGGTATACCGCGGGGTATTGTCGTCGGCGGACTGGCCGACGGGTTGCCGATCGTCACCAAGTCCGGCGGTTTTGGGGACGCTCGATCGCTGCTGGACATCATTGACTCCATCCGGACGGAGGATGAGACTTCGGCACTCGCGCAGCCCGACGCTAGTGACCCCGATCAACAGGAGGAACGCCGATGACCAAGCCCACGCTCGCGCTGACCCTCGGCGACGTTACCGGCATTGGACCGGAGATCACCGCCAAGACGCTGCTGCTGCATCCCGAGCTGCGACAGGAGTGCGTGCCGGTTGTGATTGGAGACTCCGACGCCATGCGGATTGGTGCACAGCGTGCTGGGCTCGACCCCTCAGCGGTTCGGGTCGTTGCTGATCCCCGAGATGTCGACAACGACCCCGATGTCATCAACCTGGTGCAGATCGGTCACTCTCTCGCTCAGGTGCCCGTGGGAAAGCTGGACCCGGTGGCCGGTGACGGGGCGTACCGGTTCGTCGTCGCCGGGTGCGCGCTCGCCAAGGAAGGGAAGGTCGACGCCATCGTCACGGCACCGTTGAACAAGGCGGCCATGCACGCTGGTGGGCACAAGTGGCCCGGGCACACCGAGCTGCTCGCGCATGAGTTTGGGGTGCAGAACTACAGCCTGGTGCTCTCGGCCGGTGAGCTGTACTTCTTCCACCTCACCACCCATGTCTCACTCGCCGAGGCGATCAAGAACTGCACCGCCGAGCGAACCGACGCCGTGCTGGACCTGGCCGGTGCTTTTACGACAGCGCTCGGCAAGCCTGACCAAGCCATTGGTCTTGCCGGGCTCAATCCCCATGCCGGCGAGAACCGGATCTTCGGTGACGAGGACGCCGACATCTTAGAGCCAGCAGTGGCCCGTGCCCGGACGCGTGGCATCAACGCCCACGGACCCATCCCCGCCGACGCGCTGATCCCCGCAGCAGTGCGCGGCAAGTGGAACATGGTGATCGCCTGCTACCACGACCAGGGCCACGCGCCGTTCAAGGCTGTGTACGGAGACGATGGTGTCAACATCACCGTCGGGCTTCCCGTCGTCCGGGTCTCGGTCGACCACGGCACCGCCTTCGACATCGCCGGTAGCGGAATCGCGCGAGAAGCCAGCCTGGTCCTTGCCTGCCGGCGTGCAGCACAGCTGGCGCCCGGCTGGGAGACCGTGTGGGAGACGGCACGACAGGGGTCCAGCCAGCTGGCCTAGGCGGGGCATCGATAGCGTGTGCTCATGCCCTATGTCGCTGACGACCAACGCTACGATGTGCAGCCCTACCGCCGTTGCGGCCGAAGCGGGCTGCAGCTGCCGGCTATCTCTCTTGGTTTCTGGCACAACTTCGGAGACGACAAGCCGCTGGAAACCCAGCGGGCGGTGGCGCGGCGCGCATTCGACCTCGGGGTGACCCATTTCGATCTCGCCAACAACTACGGGCCGCCGTACGGGGCTGCAGAGACCAATGTCGGCCGGCTCCTTCGGGAGGACTTCGCCCCCTACCGTGACGAGCTGGTCATCTCGACCAAGGCTGGGTGGGACATGTGGCCGGGGCCGTACGGGGACCTCGGCTCGCGCAAGTACCTCAGCGCCAGCCTCGACCAATCGCTGCAGCGACTGGGGCTTGACTACGTCGACATCTTCTACCACCACCGGCCGGACCCCGACACGCCGCTCGAGGAGACGATGGCAGCGCTGGACGCCGCGGTGCGGGCAGGAAAGGCACTCTACGTCGGCGTCTCCTCCTACTCCCCGGAGCACACCGCGCAGGCGGCGGGGATCCTGCGAGACCTGGGTACTCCGATGGTCATCCATCAGCCGTCCTACTCGATGTTCAACCGTTGGATAGAGGAAGGCCTGCTGGAGGTGCTGGACCGTGAGGGCGTGGGTTGCATCGCCTTCACTGCGCTGGCCCAAGGGCTGCTGACCAAGCGCTATCTGAACGGTGTGCCTCAAGACTCTCGTGCGGCGCAGGGGAAGTCGCTGTCGCAGGACTCGATCAGTGAGGAGAACCTCAGGCGCGTCCGTGGCCTCAACGACATCGCCGCCGGACGCGGACAGTCACTGGCCCAGCTGGCCCTGGCCTGGGTGCTGCGGGATGTCAGGATCACCTCGACTCTGATCGGAGCGAGCAGCGTGGGACAGCTCGAGGACAACGTCGCAGCGGTGGGACGTCTGGACTTCTCAGCAGACGAGCTGGCCGAGATCGACAAGTACGCCGTCGAGTCGGGCGTCGACCTCTGGGCCTCGGCTCGGAGTGCGACCAACTGACGACACCGGCCAAAGCCGGGAACCGATGACTTCACCGCCGGAGATCCCGATGCCCGCCTCAGCTGAGCCGGTACGCATCATCCAGGTGGGTGCCGGGGCCATGGGGCGGGCCTGGCTGCAGGCCATCACCGACTCCGACCAGGCCGACCTGGTCGGGCTGGTCGACCTCGACCAGGAGGCGGCCAGCCAAGCCGCCGACGCTGCCGGGTTCAGCGGAGTCCCTGTGGCTAGGTCGCTGGAGCGGCTGCTCGACCGCGTTGACGCGCAGGCAGTCCTCAATGTGACGGTCCCCGAAGCCCACGCCAGTGTGAGCATCGCCGCGCTGCTGCATGGCCTGCCGGTGCTGTGCGAGAAGCCGCTCGCTGAGTCGGTGAGCGCTGGCCTGTCGATGATCGCGGCGGCTGAGCTGAGCGGGAAGCTGCTGATGGTGTCGCAGTCGCGCCGCTATTGGCGCACCCTGTCGGCGTTCCGGCAACAGATCGCCCAGCTCGGCTGCGTCGGCACGCTGACCTGCGACTTCTTCAAGGCTCCGCGTTTCGGCGGCTTCCGGGAGGAGATGGCGTACCCGCTGCTCCTCGACATGGCGATCCACCAGTTCGACCTTGCCCGGGACCTGATCGGCGACGAACCCGTCGCGGTGTTCTGCGACTCCTACAATCCGAGCTGGAGCTGGTACCGCGGCGATGCCGCTGCCCACGTCTTGTTCGAGTTCGCAGGTGGGAGCCGCTTCGGCTTCAACGGCAGCTGGTGCAGTCCGGGACTGGAAACATCGTGGAACGGTGAATGGCGCGCCAGCGGGGCAGGCGGCAGCGCCACCTGGGACGGGGACCACGCCCCCACCGCAACTGACGCTGACGGCGGCCCGATCGCCGCCATGGTGGGGGATGAGCCGGAGCAGATTGCCGGGTCGCTCGCTGAGTTCGAGGCAGCGCTCAGGACTGGCACTATCCCCTCCGGCGAGGCGCACAGCAACGTGCTGAGCCTGGCCATGGTGGAGGCCGCCATCCGATCAACGGCTGAGAGTCGGCGGGTGCTCATCGCGGAGGTGTTGGACGAAGCGCACGCGGTGGCTGTGGGCAACGAGCGGCACCCGGAGATCCGCGCTGTCCTGGAGTCCTGGGAATCAGTGCAGAGCGTGACGGGGGCGGCCCAGCACCCACACGGCCGACCCCACCAAGAACCTAAGTTGCCACTGTAGCCCCGGCTCAGTCAGACCTCAAGGAGTCGAGGTGTCGTGCCAGCTCCCTGGTGGCCCAGGTCGTGCTCCGATCTGGCGGTTGCCTGATGAGGTGGAGTGCGAGCCCGTCGACAAGGGCGTGAGTGCGTCCCGTCTCAGCGTCGGCGTCTAATGCGGCATAGTCCGGATCAGTGGCGAGTAACGCCAGAATGCTATGGCAGCCGTCATGTAGATCCCGATGCGCCCGTTCGTAGGCCGGCCGGAGTACAGGGTCGGTGAGAGCCAGAACCCCCACGGACAAGAAGACCTCCATCTCCACCCGCCGCTCGGCATCAATTGGCAGCAGCTGAGCGAAGTAGTCCTCCACGGTCTGACGGGTTGAAGCCTGCTGCGGTCGGCGCGAGATGCGATCGGCGACGTTCTGGCGGACGAGGTCCAGCACGTATGCCCGCAAAGCCTCCTGGGTGGGAAACAGGTAGCGCAAAGATCCGGCGGCGATGCCGGCCTCTGCAGCCACGTTGCGGACCGAGAGCCTGGCGATCCCGTCGCGGACCACTACGCGCCAGGCCGCTTCACCTACCGCGCGTTCCCGTGCCAGCTTGTCGATTAATTTGGGCACGAGGCAGTTTGACACAGTTGTGTGGTAACTTCTTAGTACAGATGTACTATCAAGAGAAGGAAAGGCCGCTGTGATCCTGACTGTGATCATCGCGTGTGAGGTCGGATTCTGGATCGCCGTGCTCGGCGGGCTCACGACCCGATATCTGCTCGGTGCCAGACGCCTCGGCGCGGCCTTACTGGTCTGCGCGCCGCTGGTGGATGTGGTGCTCCTGGTCGCTGTCGCAGCGCACCTGGACTCCGGTGCCACGGCCTCCTGGCACCACGGTCTTGCGGCGCTCTATATCGGGTTCTCCGTGACGTACGGCCACCGGATGATCAGTTGGAGCGATGCCTGGTTCGCCCACCGGTTCGCGGGCGAACCGGCTGCGGTGAAGCTCACCGGTGCGGAGTACACGCGGAGATGCTGGGGTGATCTGGTTCGGACCGTCGGTGCCGCCCTCATTGTTGCAGGCATTCTTGCGGCGATCACCTGGTGGGTCGGTGACCCCTCGCGTACCGCCGCACTCGCCCGGTGGAACGGTGCACTCGGAGTCGTCGTTGCGGCTGAGTTCATCTGGACCGTTAGCTACACTCTCTGGCCCCGCAAGCTCTCCCGACCCCGACGTCGTCCCGTATCCGGGGCCATTGACCAGGCGCGCAGTTGATCAAGAACTCCTCTTACCCGATTGGGCGAATGCGTGCGCCAGGCGCGGCTGAGGACAGGACCGCTCGCAAGTGGAGAGATGGCGCTGGTGTACCGCGGGTGGTGCACAGACCGGCGATATGCCACTGTGGGGATCGAGGAGAGGAGCTCACCATGAGCGACATGACCAGGGGTGCAGCCACAGGCGGACAGATCGGACCAGCCGATGCTGCAGCGGGCGGGACGCCGGATGAGTCGAATCTGCCCGGCATCCAAGGGCTGGGTGACAGTGCCGACGATCCGACCGATCCGGAAGCCTCCCAGCGCGATGATGATGCGTCCATGCTGGACCGCTTCAGCGCTGCAACCGAGTCCGGCGCGGGCAAGGGGTCATCCGATCCGATGCCGGACATGTCGGGCACTGGCGGGGCATAGCACGCCAGTCGCCGCCTCACAGTGACCGAGACCTGCCAACGGACGGCTCAGTCCAACATCTTGTTGATCTGTACCGACCAGCAACGATTTGACGCGTTGCGCTGTTACGGCAACAGCGACATCCATACTCCCCACCTTGACCGGTTCGCCGCGCAGAGTGTGGTGTTTGAGAACTGCTACGTGCAGAACCCCGTGTGCGCGCCGTCTCGTGCCAGCCTGATGACGGGGCAGTACGTACCCTCGCACGGCTTGCACGCCAACGGCGTTGACCTTCCAGTCGGCCGCGAGCTCTTCAGCCGACGGCTCGCCGACGCCGGCTATGACTGCGGTCTCGTCGGCAAGTTCCACCTCGGTGCCTGCCAGCACGGCAGGTCCGAGCCGCGGGTAGAGGATGGCTTCCGGGTCTTCCGGTGGGCGCATGATCCGTACCCTGGTTCCTCGGAGAACGCCTACCACCGATGGCTTCAAGCCAGCCATCCGGACCTTTACCAGGCGGCATTCTCCAGCGATGGCGAACAGAGCTGGGACGCCATGCCCACCGAAGCCCACTACAGCCGGTGGATCGGCAACGAGACGATCGACTTTCTGCAGTCGGCACGGCAGCCAGATAAGCCGTTCCTGTTCGTAGCCAACTTCTTCGACCCCCACCACGGCTTCGGGGCACCGAAGGAGTATGTCGACCGTTACGACCCGGCGTTGCTCCCGGGCCCCGTCACTGCCGATGGTGAGCTGGAGGAGGCACCGGTCGTACACACCGATGCGTCCAAGCGGTCCTACGCCGGACACGCCCGAGGCTTCGTCGAGTACACCGCTGAGGAGCTGCGCCGGGTCCGCGCCCGCTACTACGCGATGGTCACGCTCATCGACGACGAGGTGGGCCGCATTCTCGGCGCGTTGGATACCGCAGGTTTGACCGAGACAACAATGGTCGTCTTCACCAGTGACCACGGCGAGATGCTCGGCGACCATCAGCAGATGCTGAAAGGTCCATTTCTGTACGACTGCGCGGTTCGGGTGCCGCTGATCGTACGGTGGCCTGGTGTGACGTCGCCGGGCCGGCGAACCGAGCTAGTGCAGTGGGTTGACCTCGCGCCAACCTTCCTCGAAGCCGCCCGCCAGGAAGTGCCGACCTCCTACCAAGGAGCCAGCCTGAGAAAGCTGCTCGCCGACGGTGACCCGAACTGGCGGGACTGGGCGTTGTGCCAGTACCGCGACAGCGGGCACAGCTATGACCCGCCGGTGCACGTCACCATGCTTCGCAAGGGCCGTTGGAAGCTCATCGTCCACCACGGTCCACCTGCAACCGCTCGGGCACGGAGCGGACTGATGTTCGACCTGACCGCCGACCCGCAGGAGCTGCACAACCTGTGGAATGACCCTGCCTGCCGCGAACAGCGGGCGGAACTTACGGAGACGTTGCTCGACGTCCTGGTAGCCACTGAGAACCGCAGCGCCGACCGCATGTCGGACTGGTGATCTGGACATGACGACGAACATGCTGTTCTTCCTCACGGATCAGCACCGCACCGACACACTGGGCTGCTACGGGAACACGACAGTCGACACCCCCACCCTCGACCGCATCGCTGCTGAGGGGATCGTATTCGACCGTTTCTACACACCGACAGCCATCTGCACACCGGCGCGGGCGAGCCTGCTGACCGGAGCTGCACCGTTTCGCCATCAGCTGCTTGCGAACTACGAGCGCAACGTCGGTTACCGCGAAGAGCTGGCGCCCGATCAGTACACCTTCAGTGAGGATCTTCGCGGCGCTGGCTACAACCTTGGCCTGGTGGGGAAGTGGCACGTCGGCACGCACAAGTCGGCGGCCGACTTCGGCTTCGACGGCGCCGACTTCAAGGGCTGGCACAACCCAGTCGACCACCCTGAGTACCTGGCATACCTAGCTGCCAACGACCTGCCCCCGTACCGGATCTCCCAGCAGATGCGGGGCACCTTTCCCAACGGCAACCCGGTCAATCTCCTGGCGGCCCGGCTCGAGCAGCCAGTCGAGGCTACCTTTGAGTACTTCCTTGCTGAGCAGGCGATCGAGGCCCTGCGCCGGTACGCCGCCGAATACCAGTCGTCGGGGAAGCCGTTCTTTC
>CADCUO010000051.1 GCA_902805915.1 uncultured Propionibacteriaceae bacterium
CCTGTCCCACCGCGACCCGCAGTTCCTGGACGGCGGCGAGGTTGGCCGGTGTGATCTCGCGCAGGCTCACCTGCAGCGCGGTGGGCACCTGGTCAGCGCGGGACGGCACCTGGTCAGCGCGGGCGGGCACCTGGTCATCGAGGGCCATGCCTCATCCTGGCGCACTGCCGCCCGTCCGGACCCGGCTCCTGGGCACACCTGCATGCCAACTTCCTACATCCGGCTCGATGTACGTACATCCAGCCGGATGTACCGGGAACAGGTACGCAGCCGGTTCAGTCCCCGTCGGCGGGCGACCCGCGCCTGCTCGTACGCGATCGGCCCGTCGGCTGGTTGCCGACGGGCCGATTCGTTGTCGCGGGGGACCGTGTCAGGGGAATTGCAGGCGTCGCGGCCGCGGGATGACCGGAGGCGGCAGCGGCAGATCGTCGACGCGACTCCAGCTGATCCTGCCGTTGGCCGTCGCCTCCACCTCGCCGAGGCAGGCCCGCAGGAGTCCGTGGTCGGCCGTGCCCGCGTACCCGGCGAACGTGATCGTCGGCGCGGGATCGACCTGGGAGATCGCGCTGCAGACCTTCGCCACCTCCCGCTCGTCGACCGCATCCAGCGGCAGCGGCAGCTCCGTCTGCGACCGCCGCCACGGGGTACCGAACCGGCGCAGCAACTCCCGCGCGAGCCGCCCGAACGACCTGCCCACCGGCGCGTCCTGCATGGACTCGCGGGCGGACTGGCCGTAGAACCAGGGCACCAGGACGCGCCCTTGAATCATCACCAACTGGTACACCGACTTGGGCACGCTGATGATCTCGGCACCTTTGAGGCTGCCGAGGAAAAGAACCAGCTCCTCATAGGGCAGGGCCCAGCGCGGGTTCGCCAGTACCCGCTCGGTGCTCTGCGGAGCTGAGGGATGAGCATTTACTTCGCGGCTGATCGCCGTGCTCAGAGCCTCGGGAACTCGGGTCCAGAGTTCGGCGGCGACCTTGGCGCCGAACTGCTCGACAACCCACGGGCTCGGACCAACGAGCACGTCTGCACGCATCCTGTACCACCACCGTCCGTGTCGCTGGCGCTACGTCTTGTTGGAGAATTCCACCTCCAGTGATCGACTGGAAGGGTTATCGCGAGAGATCTCGCCAACAAACGTGAATGAAGTCCCCGGCGCCGCCGAAACCGTTGCACCAGAACGAGACGGGTGCATTCAGTCGCCTGCCGGATGCAACTTGCACATCGGGCTGCAGATGCATGTTGCACGCCGGGACCCAGGTCGCGGCGCGACCCCCGGACCACAATCGACAAAGGTACGGCGATCATCAGCCGGTCGACAAATGGTGGATCAATGCCGCGAAGGTCGATCGAGATAATTCAATAAACCTTGTTTCCTGATAATGGCCGACCGATCAGTCACCCCATCGCGTCGGCGGTGGCTCGTACCGGCTTGCGCAAACGCGGTGTCCCGGCGCGGCCGGACGACGGGGCGGCATGCCTGCCGGGGTAGCCGGCACCAGGCGCCCGCCGGTGCCGGGCAGCAGCCGCCGGCCGCGGACGGCAGGTCCGCCAGAGCAGCCAGGCCAGCCCGACCCAGATGGCGACGTCGCCGATGCTGAACACGTTGCTGCCCGGCAGCCATGCCGGAGTGGCGAAGATGTCGCCGAACATCGGCAGCCACGGGTCGTCGAGCACGGCGGAGTTGTTGAAGTGGTCGAGCCGTTCCCCCTGCCCGGACGCCTGCACCGCAGCGCCCGAGGCCGGCAGTGTGCCGCCGTTGAGGGTGATGACCAGCCCGTTGAGCCCGCCGCCAGCGCCGATGAGCGGCACGCCCGGCGTGTGGCGGTTGAGCCAGACGCAGGCACCGGCAGCGACGTAGGAAGCGACGTGAGCGGCCGCCAGGGCACCGGGGTACGAGTCGGGCAGCACCGAGATGACGATGATCTGGTCGGCCAGCGCCGCCCAGATCAGCCACACGTGGCGGATGTGCAGCTCGGCCAGCCGCGCCAGCGGAGCCCCGGTCGCCGCGACCACGAGCAGCATGGCCACGGCGAGGTAGACGGTCAGCACGGCGCGACGATCGGCCGGGCGACGCCCCGGCGACCGTCCTGCTCCCCCGTCCGCCCGGCAGACCAGCCGGACAGGTCGCCGGCGGGCATCGGGCGGGCCAGCAGGTAGCCCTGCATGACGTCGCACCCCATGTCGGTCAGCACCTCGAGGCAGGCGTGCGTCTCGACACCCTCGGCCACGACGTGCAGACCGAGGTTGTGGCCGAGATCGATGGCCGACTTGACGATCGCCGCGTTGGCGTTCGAGCCGTTGACCGTCGTCACGAACGACTTGTCGATCTTGATCTAGGTGACCGGCAGGTCCCGTAGCTGGGTGAACGACGAGTAGCCGGTCCCGAAGTCGTCGATGGACAGACCGACGCCGACGCTGCGCAGGTTGTTCAGCACGTCCCGGGTGCGGACCGGGTTGGCGATCAGGCAGCTCTCGGTCACCTCGGCCACCAGCGCGTCGCCGGGCAACCCGTGGACCGCCAGGGCTGCCTCCAGCTGCCGCGGCAGATCCTGGTTGGCGACCTGGCGGGCGGTCAGATTGACGGACACGCTGATCGGCAGGCCGTTCCGGCGCCATTGCGCGACCGCGCGCAGGGACTCGTGGATGACCTGCTCGGTCAGGGGCACGATGAGGGGGGTGTTCTCCACCGCCGGCAGGAACAGGCCCGGAGCGAGCAGCCCGCGCGTCGGGTGCTGCCAGCGCACCAGGGCCTCCACCCCGATGATCTGCCCCGTACGGACGCTGACCTTCGGCTGGAAGTGCACGCGAAGCTCGCCGCGCTCGATGCCCTGCCGCAGCTCGGCCATCAGCGCCGGAGTCTCGATCTTGTGGTCGTCGCAGTCGGGGTTGTAGACCATGTGGCGGCCGCGTTCCTGCTTCGCCGAGTACAGCGCCAGGTCCGCGTGCCGGATGAGCGTGTTGGCGTCGACCTGAACGTCGGGTGCCATCGCGACGCCGACGCTGGCCGCGACGTTGAGGGTGACCTCATCCAGCCGGAAGGACTGGCCGAGCGCGTCCGCGATGCGTTGCGCGAGGTCCGTGGCATCGTCCTCGGTCGTCTCGTCCATCACGACGGCGAACTCGTCGCCGCCCAGCCGTGCCACCGTGTCGCGGGGACCCACCGCGTCGGTCAACCGGGTGGCGACCAGCCCGAGCAGTTCGTCGCCGGCCGAATGGCCCAGGCTGTCGTTGATCTCCTTGAAGTGGTCCAGGTCGATCATCAACAGGGCCGGCTTGCGGCCGGGACGGGCGCCGAGCAGGGACTGCTGAAGCCTGCTCAGCAACAGGTTCCGGTTCGGCAGGCCGGTCAACGAGTCGTGCAGGGCCGCGATCTCGTGTTCCGTGGAGATCTTCGCCGCGGCCCGGACCGCGACGATGAGGAACAGGCACAGCGGCGCCGTCCAGATGGAGAACGCCAGACTGGCGGCGAACATCGGAGCGAGGCCCAGCACGATCGGCGTCACCGGGATCTCCTCGCGCATGGCGGTGACGATGGAGTCCTTGACGCCGGTGCCGTCGTTGAGCGCGAAGGCCGTACCGGTCAGCACGTTGTTGACCACGAAGTACACCACCGCGGCCAGCCCGAGGCCCATCAACTGGAGCACGGCGGGGACCTCCGGCAGGACGCCGAAGCCCACGCCCTCGACGCCGCAGATCGCCAGCCGGGCCAGCACGAACATCAAGGTGTACTGGGCGACGTTGAAGGCTGCAACGCGAAGCGGCCGGCGTTGCCGACCGTCCTCGATGAGTAGCGCGATGATCTGCGGGATGACGGCGTAGACCAACGGCACCGTCTGCAGCAGGACGAGGGCGAAGGCGCCCGAGAAGGTGTACTCCTGGAAGGAGCCGCGACTCCACAGCCGCATCGGCAGGAACTCACCGACGACCAACAGGGTGACCAGCACCAGGGTGATGTCGCGGACGTGGTCCGGTACGGACCACTCCGCGCTCACCAACACCCATCCCAATGCCGCGGCTCCTGCGCCGTACACGCAGGCGAGGTACGCACGCACCCCGAGCCTCGACGCGTCGGTCATCGCAGCATCCTTCGTCTCAGTGATCG
>CADCUO010000052.1 GCA_902805915.1 uncultured Propionibacteriaceae bacterium
CACGCCAGCCAGGCACAGGAACAAACATAAACTGGCATTGACAATTCAGCACACTGTTGAGTTCTCAAAATTCGGACACACACCACCAAACACCCACACAAGGGCACCCAGCAGGGCAACTCGACCAAACCTACAAGGAACGAACCACCGAATCAAACTCGGCGCCCATCCCCTGCCTCCCCATCGAACACCTTCCCCAAACCGTGCAGCTCAACGATCGAGACGGCGCAGAACCGGAGAAGCGTTTGTAGTTGGGAGGGCCCCGGGATGTCAGATTCGCGCCGCTTCCGGCCGCATCTTCACCCTTAGGGCTCGGACTACATTACACACCCAGATCCACCGTAGTCAACCTGGCTGCTGACTTCCTTCACCACGCAGCAGTCCGGGCCACGGTGGTGGGTCCGAATCTGGACGCACACCAACCCGGTCAACTTTGGCAGTGAGGGATGCTTCCCGGATCGGCCGCCAAGCTCTTCCTGGCGTCCGGCTCTCTCGGCGAAGCAAGAAGAACACTACGTTCGCCTTCGAACCCGGTCAAATCTAGGGACCGTGGCAGTGATCACACCCGCCGACGGGTGTGTCAGGGCGCCGGCGACTCCCGGTTGATGATAGCTGCGCCAACTGTCCGCTTCCCCCGCCGCGCGATGACGTACCGGCCGTGCAGCAGGTCCGCTTCGCCGACGACGGCGTCCGGATCTGTCACCCGCTGGTTGTTAAGGTAGGCGCCGCCCTCCGTGATCGCTCGGCGGGCCGCCGACCTGCTGGCCACCACCCCGCTGGCCTCGAGCAGTTCGACAACATCGGGCAACCCACCGTGAGGCCGAAGCTCAACCCCACCGACCTCTCGCACAACCTGACCCAGCACCGCCTCGGGTAGGTCCTCCAGGTCTGCTCGACCGAACAAGGCCGACGCAGCCGCAACGGCCGCGTCTCGGTCCGCCTCGGAGTGCACCAGTACGGTGACGTCATCGGCCAGGGCCCGCTGAGCTGCGCGCAGATGCGGCTCTGCTGCGGTTTGGCGCTCCAGCTCGTCGATCTCCTCGCGGCTCCTCGGGCTGAACACCTTCAGGTAGTCGATCACCTTGGCGTCCTCGGCGTTGAGGAAGAACTGGTGGAAGGCGTACGGCGACGTCATCGTCGGGTCGAGCCAGACGGCGCCGCTCTCGGTCTTGCCGAACTTGGTACCGTCTGCCTTGGTCAGCAGCGGGGTTGCGAAGGCATGCACCCGGGCGCCATCGGCACGTCGAACCAGCTCCACGCCGGCGGTGATGTTGCCCCACTGGTCGCTGCCGCCGTACTGCAACGTGCAGCCGCGGCTCCGGAACAGCTCGAGGTAGTCCATGGACTGCAGCAAGACGTAGGAGAACTCGGTGTAGGAGATTCCGTCCTCGAGCCGGTTGCGGACCACGTCCCGGGCCAGCATCCGGTTGACCGGGAAGTGCTTGCCGATGTCGCGGAGGAAGTCGAGCACCGACATCGGGCCTGTCCAGTCGAGGTTGTTGACCACCTCAGCACGGTTGTCGCCGCTGAAAGAGATGTACTTCCCTACCTGGTCCCGGATCTTGGTCACCCATTCCGCCACGGTCTCCTTGGAGTTGAGCGTGCGTTCGCCGGCGTCCTTGGGGTCACCGATCATCCCGGTCGAGCCGCCCACCAGGATGAGCGGCCTATGCCCGGCGGCCTGCAGATGCCGGGCCACGATGAGCTGGACCAGGTTGCCGAAGTGGATGCTGGGCGCGGTCGGGTCAAACCCGACGTAGAAAGTCACCGGTCCGGCGTTCAGGTGCTCGCGCAGCGCCTCCTCGTCGGTGGAGCTGGCCAGCAGCCCGCGCCACATCAACTCGTCTAGAACGTCAGACACGTCTCTCCCTCTCTCCCTCCAACAGTTACCGATCGTCCCTGGATACCGATCAGGTCGCCCATCCTGCCGCATGGTGGGCGGTGCGTCGCGAGAAGTTTCACCGCGGTACGTCCGCTGCCCAGGTGGCAAACTGCGCCATCGCCTGAGCCACCTCTCCGAGCTGCTCACTCACCCGGGCTGTTGAAGTGCCACCACGCCCATCGCGCGAGTCGATGGAGCCGTGCACTGTTAGGACGCCCAGCACCTCGGAGGTCAGCAGCGGCGAGATCTCACCGAGCATCTCGGGCGTCAGGTCCGACAGCTCGATCCCAGACTGCTCGCAGTAGCGGACCGCTGCCCCGGCCACCTCGTGCGCCTGGGCGAAGGGGATGCGCTGCCGTACCAGCCAGTCGGCGACATCAGTGGCCAGGGAGAACCCCCTCGGGGCCAGCTCGGCCAACCGGTCGGGATGAAATGTCAGGGTGTCCACCATCCCGGCGACCGCGGGCAGCAAGATCATCAGCTGGTCGATGGAGTCGAAGACCGGCTCCTTGTCCTCCTGCAGGTCCCGGTTGTAGGCGAGCGGCAGTCCCTTCAAGGTGGCCAGTAGTCCGGTGAGGTTACCGACCAGCCGGCCCGCCTTGCCGCGCGCCAGCTCGGCCACGTCTGGGTTCTTCTTCTGCGGCATGATGCTGGACCCGGTCGACCAGGCGTCCGACAAGGTAGCGAAGCCGAACTCATGCGTACACCACAAGATCACGTCCTCGCTCAGCCGAGACAGGTCGACCCCGATCTGCGCGAGCACATAGGCAGCCTCGGCAGCAAGATCACGGGAGGCGGTCCCGTCCACGGAGTTGGCCACGCTGCCCTGGAAGCCCAGGTCGTTCGCGACGAGCTCCGGATCGAGGCCTAGCGACGTACCGGCCAACGCCCCTGAGCCATAGGGGCTGAGTGAGAGGCGACCATCAAGGTCGGTGAGCCGGTCGAGATCCCGCAGCAGCGGCCAGGCATGCGCCAGCAGGTGGTGCGACAACAAGATCGGCTGTGCGTGCTGGAGGTGGGTGCGCCCGGGCATCGGTGTGCCGAGGTGCTCCACGGCCTGCCGATGGAGCGCCGCCACTACGCCGAGAACTTCCGCGCCGACCGTCCGGACAGAGTGGCGCAGATACAGCCGGAGCAGAGTGGCGATCTGGTCGTTGCGCGACCGCCCGGCTCTCAGCCGGCCGCCCAGCTCCGGCCCGACGACATCAATCAGCCCTCGCTCCAGTGCGCCGTGGACGTCCTCGTCGATGGGTGCGGGCACGAACCTGCCGGCAGCCACCTCGGCGTCGAGGTGGTCCAGCCCGTCAACCATGGCTTGGTGATCGGCTGGTGTGAGCAGGCCGGCCCGCAACAGCGCACCGGCGTGCGCGCGGGAGCCGGCGATGTCGTAGCGTGCCAGCCGCCAGTCGAACTGCGTCGACTTGCTGAGGGCGAACATCGCCTCGGCCGGGCCGCCGCTGAACCGGCCACCCCAGAGCCGGCCCTGGCTGGTCGGATCCGGTGGGGTGGCAGTGTCGACCATCAGGAGAGCCTGGCATCCCGCCGCGCGGCGATCTTGGTGGACATGCCGTAGAGCTCGATGAAGCCCCGCGCCTGGGACTGGTCGAAGCTGTCCCCCTCGTCGTAGGTGGCGAGGTTGAAGTCGTACAGACTCACGTCGCTGCGCCGGCCGGTGACGGTGGCCTTGCCTGCGTGCAGCACCAGCCGGATGTCGCCGCTGACAGACTGCTGCGCCTCGCCGATGAAGGTGTCCAATGCCTTCTTCAACGGTGAGAACCACTGTCCGTCGTAGACGAGCTCGCCCCACCGTTGATCAACTCCGCGCTTGAACCGCGCCAGCTCGCGTTCGATGGTGACGTTCTCCAGCTCCATGTGGGCAGCCATCAAGGTCATTGCTCCGGGTGCCTCGTAGACCTCGCGGCTCTTGATGCCGACCAGCCGGTCCTCGACCATGTCGAGTCGCCCGACACCATGGGCCCCGGCCCGCGTGTTGAGCTGCTGGATCGCCTCCAGCACAGTGACCTTGTGGCCGTCAATGGCCACCGGAACACCCGCCTCGAAGGTGATGACCAGCTCGTCGGCCTCCCGCGGGACGGTGGGGTCGGACGTGTAGGCGTAGACGTCTTCGATCGGTCCGTTCCAGATGTCCTCCAGGAAGCCGGTTTCCACCGCGCGGCCCCAGACGTTCTGGTCGATGGAGTACGGCGAGGACTTGCTCTGGTCGATGGGCAGGCCCTTCTCCTCGGCGTAGGCGATCGCCTTCTCGCGTGTCCAGGCGTAGTCGCGGACCGGTGCGATGACCTTCAGTTCGGGTGCCAGGGCCATGATGCCCACCTCGAACCGGACCTGGTCGTTACCTTTGCCGGTACAGCCGTGGGACACCACAGTCGCGCCGTGGAATCTCGCCGCCTGTGCCAGGTGGCGAACGATCAAAGGCCGCGACAACGCGCTGACCAGAGGATAACGATCCATATACAGGGCATTGGCGCGCAGGGCCGGGAGGCAGAAGTCCTCTGCGAACTCGTCCTTGGCGTCGACGACGACTGACTCCACAGCCCCGCAGTCCAAGGCACGCTGGCGGATGACCTCCATGTCTTCGCCACCCTGGCCGACGTCGACTGCTACGGCCACGACCTCCTGCCCGGTTTCTTCAGCCAGCCAGCCGATGCAGACGGAGGTGTCAAGACCTCCTGAGTAAGCCAGCACAATTCGATCACTCACGATGCCTCGATCTCTTTCTTGTAGCAGTGGAAGGGCCGTCCGGGTCGGACGGATTTAGGATCCGGGGTTGCGGTTCGTTGAGCACGCCGGTGTCTCTCGCCTGGTGGTTCGAGAGCGGCCCAGCGGATGCGGCGGCGGCCTTGCCGGTCTTGCTCATGGTGAGGAACCTCGCGGCCAGCTCGGTGCCGCCCGAGGCGTCCCGGCTGATCAACAAGATCGTGTCATCCCCTGCGATGGTGCCGAGGATGGACTCCCAGCCGACTCGATCGATGGCTGAGGCGAAGTACTGGGCCGCCCCTGGTGGAGTTCGAAGGACCACCAGGTTGGCTGATGCCTCGGCCGAGACGAGGATCTCCTGGCTCAGCCGCGCCAACCGGCCTTCGAAGCTGGCGAACTCGCCGACGTGCGGGGTGCGGTCGCCCCCCTCCCCCGGTACGGCGTAGAAGAGATGGCCGTCGGCGCCGCGGACCCGCATGGCACCTACCTCGACCAGGTCCCGGGACAGGGTTCCCTGGGTGACGTGGACCCCGGCTGCCGCCAGCTGCTCGGCGAGCTCGGTCTGCGACCTGATCGACTGCTGCTCGAGCAGCGCAATGATCTTGGCGTGCCGCGCGGTCTTGGTCAGCGGCGCCTTCGCGGTTGACATGATCACGAGCTCTCCTGGCGAGCACGTCCAGCAGCTGCCCGGGCATGATCATCGAGGAACACCAGCAGCGCCTTCTGCACGTGGCGGCGGTTCTCTGCCTCGTCCCACACCACCGACTGCGGCCCATCGATCACCTCAGCGGCGATCTCCTTGCCGCGATAGGCCGGCAGGCAGTGCAGCACCAGCGCGTCCGCGTCGGCTGAACGCATCAGGGCAGCCGTTACGGCGTACGGGGCGAAGATGCGGCCGCGGTCAACGCCATCGTTCTCCTGGCCCATCGACACCCACGTATCGGTGGCGACGACGTCTGAGCCGGTGACGGCTTCAACGGCCGAGTCCGTCACCGAGACGCTGCCCCCGGTGGACGCCGCGATCGTCTCTGCCCGCGCCACAATCGCCGGGTCGGGGTGGAAGCCTGCTGGGCCGCCGATCCGGACGTGCATGCCGGCCAGTACGCCTCCGAGCAGGTAGGAGTTCGCCATGTTGTTGGCCGCATCGCCGACATAGCTGAGGGTGAGGCCCGCCAGCGCGGACTTGCGCTGCCGGACAGTCTGCAGGTCGGCGAGGACCTGACAGGGGTGGAAGTCGTCACTCAGTGCGTTGACGACCGGGACACCGGCGTACTCGGCCATCTCCTCCAGCCGCTGCTGGCCCGAGGTCCGCCATGCAACGGCGGCCACATGGCGGCCCAGCACGCGTGCCGTGTCCGCGATCGACTCCCCGCGTCCAAGCTGAGAAACGGCGGCGTCGATGATGAGGGGATGCCCGCCTAGCTCAGCGATGCCGACCTCGAACGAGATCCGCGTCCGGGTTGACGCCTTGTCGAAGAGCACCGCCACTGACCGCGGCCCCGCGAAGGTGCTCAGCTTGAGCGGTTCCACCGCAAGCAGGTCGGCCAGATCCAGGATCTGGGTCTGCTCTGTAGGTGTCAGGTCGTCATCGGCGAGGAAGTGGCGGATAGGACTGTGGCCGCTCATGCGGACACCTCCTGAGCGGTGGTGACCAGCGCCGGCAAGGCAGCAACGAACGTGTCGAGCTGCCTGGCAGTGATGATCAACGGTGGTGCGATCCGCAGCACGTCAGGCCGGGGGGCGTTGACGATGAATCCGGCGTCCAGAGCTGCGTCCGCAACGGCAGCGGCGATCGGTGCGTTCAGCACGATGCCGCGGAGGAGGCCGCGACCGCGTACTTCCTTGATCGTCGGGTGTTGCAGGTCCGTCACTGCCGCAGCCAGATGCGCCCCGACGGTGTTGACGTGCTCAAGCAGACCGTCGCGCTCGATCACCGTGAGCACCGCCAGACCGGCGATTGCTGCGACCGGGTTGCCGGCGAACGTGCTGCCGTGCGATCCCGGTCCGAGCAGGTCCGCGGCGGCCCCGGTAGCGACGCAGGCGCCGACGGGGTACCCGTTGCCCAGCCCCTTGGCGATGGTCACCACGTCGGCTGTGATGCCGTCGGCAGTGTGTGCCAGCCAGCTGCCTGTCCGGCCTATCCCGGTCTGTACCTCATCGATCCACAGCAACGCACCAGCTCGCTGCGTGATCCGCCGAGCCTGTTGCAGATAGCCCGGTGGCGGCATCACGATGCCGTTCTCACCCTGGATCGGCTCAAGCACCACAGCCGCCACCGTCTCGTCGACGGCAGCTTCCAGCGCAGCGACGTCACCGTAGGGGATGAACTCCACGTCTCCAGGCAGCGGGGCGAAAGGCTCCCGGTACTTCGGGCTGTGGGTCACCGCCAGCGCGCCCATGGACCGCCCGTGAAACGCACCCTCGGTCGAGATGATCTTGGTTCGACCGGTCTGCCTGGTCAGCTTGAATGCAGCCTCGCTGGCTTCGGTGCCGGAGTTGGTGAAGAAGACCCGCGCCGTCAGGCCTGGGCTGTTCGTGATCACAAAGCCGGCTAGCCGTTCTGCGAGGGCAACTTGGGCCGGGGTTGAGAAGAAGTTCGACACGTGGCCGAGGGTGGCCAGCTGACTGGTGATGGCGGATAGGACGAACGGGTGGGCATGGCCGAGGGCGTTCACCGCGATACCCGCCAGCAGGTCAAGATACTTGCGGCCGTCGGTGTCGTAGACCTCACAGCCCTCCCCCCGCACCAGCACCCGCTTCGGCGGTCCAAACGTATTCATCATGACGTCGCGGTAACGCTGGCTGATCGCCGCAGCCTGGGTCCGGTCCGACCCCAGGTCGGTGACCAGCGTCTCTGCACTCATGCCGACACCTCCTGTCCGCTCCGGACCGTCGGCGGGTCCGCCGTCACCATCGTTCCGATACCAGCGTCGGTGAAGATCTCCAGCAGCAGAGCGTGGGGCACCCGACCGTCGATCACGGTAGACCCGCTCACCCCGCCGTCGACAGCTCGCAGGCATGCCTCCATCTTCGGCACCATGCCCGACTCGAGGCTGGGCAGCAGTGCGCCCAGCTCACTGGCGGTGATCTGGGAGACGACCTCGGTCGTGTTCGGCCAGTCGGCGTACAGCCCCTCCACGTCGGTGAGGACCACCAGCCGGTCGGCTTTCAAGGCGACGGCGAGCGCGGCCGCAGCAGTGTCGGCATTGACGTTGTGCACCTGGCCGTCCTCATCGGGGGCAACGGTGGCCACCACCGGAATCCGGCCTGCGTCGATCAGGTCCAGCACCGCTTCCGGCCGTACCTCCACCACATCTCCAACCAGACCGAGGTCGACGATGCGCCCGTCCACCGAAAGGGTGCGCCGCTCGGCGACGAACAAGCCGCCATCCTCCCCGGACAGACCGATACCGAGAGGACCATGCATGTTGATCAAGCCGACCAGCTCGCGGCCGACCTGGCCGACCAGCACCATCCGGACGACATCCATCGCCTCAGGAGTCGTCACGCGGAGCCCGCCACGGAACTCGCTCTGAATGCCAAGCCGACCCAGCATTTGGGAGATCTGCGGCCCGCCGCCGTGTACCACCACCGGGTGCACCCCGCAACGACGCAGGAAAACGATGTCCTCTGCGAACGCGCGCTTGAGGTTGCCGTCGATCATGGCGTTGCCGCCGTACTTGATCACGATCGTCTTGCCGCCATAGCTCTCCAGCCATGGCAGAGCCTCAATAAGGATCGAAGCCTTGTCGCCAATTGAGATTTCGGGTGAATGGTGTGTGGTCACGAGGAGTACTCCGCGTTCTCTTTCACGTAGTCATAGGTGAGGTCGTTGGTCCAGATGGTGGCCTGGTGTGGACCTGCATGCAGGTCGACGTCCACCCGTACTCGGCGGTCCGACAGGTCCACCAGCTCGCGTGGCTGCCCGATTCCACCAGCCACGCAGACCTGCACGCCGTTGAAAGACACGTCCAGCCGATCGGGCTCGAACGCGGCGTCGGTGGTGCCGATGGCGGCCAGCACCCGGCCCCAGTTGGGATCGCGACCGAAGACCGCGCACTTGAACAGGTTGTTCCGGGCGATACTCCGGCCAACCGTCACTGCGTCATCCTCACTCGCTGCACCCACGACCGTGATCTCGATGTCATGCGATGCTCCTTCGGCGTCGGTCAACAGCTGCGCCGCCAGATCCGCGCAGAGCTCAGTCAGAGCGGCGGTGAACTCCTGCCGAGCCGGCCTGACTCCTGACGCCCCGCTGCTCATCACGATGACGGTGTCGTTGGTGGACATGCAGCCGTCGCTGTCGAGCCGGTCGAACGTCGTCCGACAAGCCTCAGCCAGCTGTGCATCGAGTCCCTGCGGTGCGAGCTGCGCATCGGTGGTGATCACCACCAACATCGTGGCCAGTCCCGGTGCCAGCATGCCGGCTCCCTTGGCCATGCCCCCGATCGACCAGCCATCCCCATGGCGTACTGCTTCTTTGGCCACCGAGTCGGTGGTCATGATCGCGCCCGCCGCGTCGTGCCCACCATCGTTGGACAGGGCCGCAACTGCGGTACCGACGCCCGACTCAACGGCCTGCATCGGGAGCCGTACCCCGATCAGGCCGGTGGAGCAGACCGCCACGTCGATGGCACCGATCTCCAGCGCATCGGCCACCAGCTCGGCGGTCCGGTGGGTATCGGCGAAGCCATCCGGTCCAGTGCACGCATTCGCTCCACCCGAGTTCAAGATCACGGCGCGCAGCGCGGAATCCATCAGCACCTGGGTGGACCAGAGCACCGGTGCCGCCTTGACACGGTTGCTGGTGAATACTCCGGCAGCGCTGAACTCCGGACCTGTGTTCACCACGAGGGCGAGGTCCGGCCGACCGCTGGACTTGATTCCGGCCGTGATCCCGGCCGCAGCGAAGCCCTTGGGTGTGGTGACGCTCATGCCGGCTCCCCGCTGTCAGTGGTGCAACACTCGGACCACCAGACCTGCACTACCTCCAGATAATGCCAAATCAGCTCCATCGACCTCATGGCGCGACCCCGATCGCCGGCAGTCCGAGCGGCTCTGGCAGTCCCAGCGCCAGATTCATGCATTGGATCGCTCCTCCGGCGGTGCCCTTGGTCAGGTTGTCCAGAGCCGCAACGGCGACGATTCGTCCGGTGGAGGAGTCGACGGCAATCTGGATATGAACGGCGTTCGACCCCAGTACGGACTGCGTCTGCGGCCACTGTCCCTCGGGCAGCACGTGCACGAACGGCTCGGCGGCGTACGCCTCTTGGTAGGCCGCATATGCCTCGGCGACAGTGAGGCCAGGATCGGCGAGCGGGGCAGTACAGGTGGCGAGGATGCCGCGCGACATGGGGACGAGCACCGGTGTGAAGGACACCGTAGGTCTAACCGCGCCGCAGACCTGCAGGGTTTGGATCAGCTCCGGAGTGTGCCGGTGCACACCGCCCACGCCGTACGCGCTGGCCGATCCCATCAGCTCTGAGCCGAGCAGGTGCGGTTTCAGCGACTTTCCCGCTCCGGACGGGCCGCTGGCCGCGACGATGACCACGTCCTCGGCGCTGGTGAGGCCTGCGGTGACAGCTGGCAGCAGGGCCAAGGTGGCGGTCGTGGGGTAGCACCCTGGTACGGCAATCTGTCGAGCACCTGCCAGCTTGTCCCGCTGCCCCGGCAGCTCCGGCAGGCCGTATGGCCAGGTGCCGGCATGCGCGCTGCCGTAGAAGCGTTGCCAGGCGGCCGGATCACTCAGTCGGAAGTCGGCACCACAGTCGATGACAACGGTCTCCGGATCCAGTTGAGCCGCGACGGCGCCAGACGTCCCATGCGGCAGGGCCAGAAAGACCACATCGTGGCCGGCCAGGCTCTCCGCGGTCGTTTCGGCAACGATGCGGTCAGCAAGTGGAGCGAGATGAGCCTGGTGATCGCCCAATCGCGATCCCGCACTGCTTCCGGCCGTCACCGCGCCGATCTCAACCTCGGGATGGCCGCACAGCAGCCGCAGCAGCTCACCGCCCGCGTACCCCGTGGCTCCTGCCACCGCTACCTGCACCGTCATGTGAATGATTATGTCACACGCAACATATCTATACGACCCAGTCCTCGGGGCGCCGTATTTGGCTCCCCGCTTCTTCCATTGGGCCGCCTAAACTGTGCCTGCTGCGCGAGCAACGTCGCGACGGGAGGCAGCTTCAACGGACCGGGCGTTCTCAGGGGAGTCCGACATCAGCTAGGTGAGCGGCAGGGGGACCTCATGCGTATGCGGGATCGAAGCCGCGTAGTGTCCCTGGTGGCACTGGCCGCGCTAGCGTGCCTGGTCATCGTCGGGGTGGCCTTCTCGGTGCGTGAGCTGGTCGAACCGCCGCCAACGGCCACTGCACGGCAAACGACGGACAGTCCCACTCCTCTGGTCGAGAGCGCCAGCTTCGCCGGGTCCGGTGACATCGCGGACGACAACGCCATCTGGACTGACCGGAAGAACCCTTCCAACAGTGTCGTGATCGCTGACAACAAGGGTGACTCCGGCGGCGGTATCGGCGTGTTCGGCATGGACGGCAAGCTGCTCCAGTTTCGCGCCGACGGGATGATCGGCAACGTCGACCTGCGCGAGGGGTTCCCCTTGGCCGGGGGTCCAACGGTGCTGGTGGGCGCCAACAACCGAAGCAACAACACGCTCGCGCTGTGGACCCTGGACACGAAGACCCGGACCCTGTCACCGGCGGCTGCGTACGACATCGAGACGTTCGCTCCAAACTACGGGTTCTGCATGTACCACAGCCGAGACAGCGGCCGGTTCTATGCCTTCGTGACCCCCGACGGACCCGGTGAGATCCAGCAGTTCGAGCTGGTCGACAACGGAGCGGGCCAGGTACGCGCCACCCTGGTGCGAACACTGCCGATCGACAGTGTCACTGAGAGCTGTGTGGCAGATGACGACCTCGGCCATCTCTACGTTGGGGAGGAGGAGGTCGGGATCTGGAAGTACGGGGCTGAGCCGGATACTGGTGCCGACCGCGTACCTGTTGACCAAGCAGGTGCTGGTCGCCTGGTCGCTGACATCGAAGGACTCTCAATCGCCTACGGAGCAGACGGATCCGGCTATCTCTTCGTCTCCAGCCAGGGCGACTCCACCATCGCCATCTACGACCGTGCCGGGAACAACGCCTTCGTCAAGAAGGTCACCGTGGTGGCCAACGGCGACATCGACGCGGTGACAGGCACCGACGGTCTCGACGTCACCAGCTTCAACGTCGGGCCACAGTTCGAGGATGGGCTCCTGGTGGTTCACGATGACGACAACAGTGGTGGGAGCACGTCAAACATGAAGTATGTGCCGCTGGCCAGCGTCGTGGAGATAACCGCGCCCAAGTGACACCTGTGACACCTGCCGCGATGACACCTGCTGCAGTGACACCTGGCTATCCCAGGGCGTGCTGCAGCGCCTGAGCGTTCCGCACGGCGTTGCCGTCGCCGTCGTTGTTGAAGTAGGCGTACACGTCCAGGCCACCGCTCCGCCACTCCCTGATGCGGTCTGCCCACCAGCACACGTCCGGGTCGCTGTACGAGCCGGCATACAGGTGGTCGTGGTCTGGCCCATGAAACCGCAGATAGACCCATCCGGTGGTCGCCCGCAGCACGCCACCATCCGTGCCACCCACGCCTTCGGTGCGTACAACCGCTTCCCGTGGGCGAGCGCACGGGGAGCCTTGACGCTCATCTGAAAGCCGGCCGGAAGCCGGCGACGCCAGGACGCGAAGGCGGCTGTGGATGGCAACCGATAGAAGCTCGCGTTCAGCTCCACCGTGTCGAAAACAGTGGTGTAGTGCGCCAGCCGTTCACGGACCGGCAGCCCCGCCCGGTACAGCACGCCCTGCCAGTGGTCATAGGACCACCCCGACGTCCCGATCCGGAGCTGCGTCACTATCCGGTCGGGCTATTCGGTGCGCTGGACCGCGCCGGTTGCCTCGGCCGCTGCGGCCACTGCGGCGTCCCGGGCGGCCGCTGCCTCCGCGTCGGTGAGGGTACGATCCGAGGCCCGGAACCGCAAGGCGAAGGCCAGCGACTTCTTCCCGATCCCGATCTGCTCCCCCACATAGACGTCAAACAAGCGAACCGACTCCAGCAACGGGCCGGCACCCGCTACCAGACTTCGGCGCACGTCCTCAGCCGGTACGACGTCGTCCACGATCAGCGCGACGTCCTCTTTGGCGACCGGGAAGGTAGACAGGTCGGCCACATCCCCACCGTCCGGTGCGGCGCCGATCAGCGCATCGAGATCGATCTCGGCGGCGCAGGTCCGCGCTGGCACCCCGGATGCCTTGCACACGCTGGGATGCAGCTCGCCGGCATAGCCGATAACGGTCTGCGTTCCGGCGATCAGGATCTCGGCGCAGCGGCCTGGATGCCAGGGAGCATGCTGCCCGGCTCGGCGTACCACCGATAGGCCCACGGCTCGCGCCGCGGCCTCGACGAATACGACGGCGTGGCCCCAGGTCGCCGGTTCGGCTGGGGCGAACGCCCTGGCCGGAAGCCAGTTGCCGGTCAGGACTGTCGCCAGGTGGCGGGGTTGGCGTGGCAGTGCAGTGTTGATCGCCGCCAGCTCCTCGTCCGTGGGGCGCTGGGCCACACTCGGTCGAGGCGCCGCGCGTTTCTCCTTGTTTTCCAAGAAGACCAGCCCAGCCTCGAATAGAGCAAGATCATCATTGCTGCGGCTGGTGTTTCGGGTCACCGCAGCCAGCAGACCGGGTAGCAGGGTGGTCCGCAGGTACGGAGACGTCTCCGACAGCGGGTTCGCCAGCCGTACCAGCTGCGCTCGCTCGTCGTCGGCCGGAATCTGGAGCTGGTCAAGGTCACCTCGGGCGACGAAGGGAAAGCTGAGCACCTCGACGAACCCCGCTGCAGCCACGGCATGGTTCACCGCCCGACGAAGTCGTTGTGACTTGGCCAGACCACGGCCGGCGGGCGCATTCGGCACCACGGGTGGGATGTTCTCCAGCCCGATCAGCCGGCCGACCTCCTCGACGTAGTCGTACGGGTCGCGCAGATCCGGCCGCCACGTCGGCGGCACCAGCAACAGCCGCTCACCATCCCTGCTCAGCTGGACACCGACCGCCTCCAGCAGCTCGACGACCTTGTCCGTCGGCACCTCGAGGCCGAGGATCCGACTCGGTAGGGCGGCATCGATTCGCTGAGCTGGCACCTCTGGTACTGCGCCAACGACCGACTCAGCCTCATCCACTGTCCCGCCGGCGAGCTGTTCCAGCAGTCGGGCCACCCGGTGTGCTGCCGCGTACGTCGCTGCGGCGTCCACGCCTCGCTCGAAACGCTTGCTCGCTTCGCTGGAGAGCTTGTGCCGCCTGGAGGTCCGGGCGATCGTCAACGCGTCGAAGTGGGCCGCCTCGATCACCACCGTGCTGGTGTTGCCGGACAGCTCGGTCGAGGCGCCGCCCATGACCCCGGCCAGCCCGATCGGTCCGCTGTCGTCGGTGATCAACAGGTCCTCGGAGTCCAGATCCCGGATGACGTCGTCCAAGGTGACGATCTTCTCGCCCAGCCTGGCCTGCCGGACAACGATGGCACCGTTCAGCCGGTCGGCATCGTATGCGTGGATGGGCTGGCCGGTCTCCAACATCACGTAGTTGGTGATGTCCACGGTGAGCGAGATCGGACGCATCCCAGCGAGCTGGATCCGACGCTGCATCCACCGTGGGCTGGGCCGGGTCGAGTCAACGCCGGTCACCGTGACAGCAACGAACAAGGGACAGGCAGCTGACTCCAGCCGCACCGGATAGCCGGCCGCGGACTGGGCTGGAACCGGCAGCTCGACGGGGTCGCCGAAGGCAACGTCGAGTGCCTGAGCGGCTTCCCGGGCCAGACCCCGCAACGACCAGCAGTAACCACGGTCGGGGGTGACGGCAATATCCAGTACGTCGTCGCGCAGGTGCAGCACCTCGTACGCGCTCATGCCGGGAGCAAGATCATCATCGGTGAGCACCAGGATGCCGCCCTGGTCATCACCGAGACCGAGCTCTTTGGCAGAGCAGATCATCCCGTCCGAGACGTGTCCGTACGTTCTTCGCGCGGCAATGGCGAAGTTGCCCGGCAGGACCGCTCCGGGCAGCGCAACCACGACAAGATCATTTACTGCGAAGTTGTCTGCACCGCAGACGATCCCCCGTGCGCCCGACTCGTCGTTGTGCTCTGGCCCGACGTCGACCCGGCACCAGCGGATGGTCTTGCCGTTCTTCTGGGGTTCCGCGTCGAACTGCACAACCCGGCCCACCACCAGCGGCCCGGTCACGTCACTGCCGGCGCTCTCCACTGTCTCTACCTCAAGGCCAGCCCGGATCAGCGCCTGGCCAAGATCATGACCGGTCAGGCCTTCCGGGAGCGCGGCGTAGTCACGCAACCAGCTCAGCGGGGCCCTCATCGAGCGGTCCCCGCCAGCGAGCGGCTGAAGCGGATGTCGCCCTCGACCGTGTCGCGCAGGTCAGCGGTGTTGTTGCGGAACATCAAGGTCCGGTCCACTCCCATACCGAAGGCGAAGCCTGAGTAGATATCGGTGTCCACACCACAGGCCTGCAGCACCCGCGGGTTGACGATGCCGCAACCGCCCCACTCGATCCAGCCCTCGCTGTTGCAGGTGCGACAGGGGTTGGCCGGGTCACCGACCGAGCTCCCGTGACAGACATAGCACTCCAGGTCCACCTCGGCCGACGGCTCGGTGAAGGGAAAGAAGTTCGGCCGCATCCGGGTCCGGACATCGCCGAACATGGCGCGGGCGAAGGCGTCCAAAGTGCCTCGAAGATGGCCCATCGTGATTCCCTTGTCGACACAAAGGCCCTCGATCTGATGGAACACCGGGAGGTGCGTGGCGTCGAACTCATCGGCGCGGTACACCCTGCCTGGACACACCACGTACACGGGCAGGTCCCGATCGAGGAGTGTGCGGGCCTGCACCGGGGAGGTATGGGTGCGCAGCACAATGCCGCCGTCAGCAGGGTCGGCGAACAAGGTGTCCTGCATGGTGCGGGCCGGATGGTCGGGAATGAAGTTCAGCGCGTCGAAGTTCAGCCACTCCGCCTCCAGCTCGGGTCCTTCGGCCACCTCCCAGCCCATCGCGACAAAGACATCGCACATCTGGTCCATCAGGGCGGTAATGGGATGGACCGCACCGACCGGCGTGAGCTCCACCGGAAGGGTCACGTCGACCCGCTCTGCCACCAGCATCCGGGACAGCTCGTCGGCTGATACCTCAGCCTCGCGCTCCTTCAAGGCCGCGTTGATCCGCCCGCGGGCCTGCCCGATTCGGGCACCCGCATCCTTGCGTGCCTGGGGGGGCAGCGCACCGATCTCGCGGTTGGCCAGAGCGATCGGGGACCGGTCCGCAGCATGCGCCGCCCGGGCCTGCTTGAGCTCGGCCACCGAGGTCGCCGCCGCAAATGCCTGGAGGGCAGCAGCAACCATGGCCTCGACGCTCTCCGCGTTCAGGGGCGTGACCTGAACGGGGTCGTAGCTCTTGTTCGGCCCGGACATGGGCTCCCCTCGTCTAGCAGTCGGTGCGGGTGTCAGCCACGACAGTCTAGGAAGCGTCGGACGGCTGGCGCCAACAGGTTTGAGGGGTGGACCAACCAGCGACTCAGCGCCCTGGACCCCTGAGGTGACGCTGGGCCGATGCGGTGGCGTAGAGGCAGACAGCGGCCGCAGTGCTGAGGTTGAGACTTTCCGCTTGGCCGTAGATCGGAACCCGGACCACGCGGTCGGCGAGCCGGGCATGCTCTGGAGGAAGCCCCCAGGCCTCGTTGCCCATCAGCCACGCCGTCGGCTGTGCCAGTTCCCCGGCCAGGGCGAGCTCGTCAAGGTCCGCGTCCCCCGACCCGTCGGCGGCCAGCACCTGCATGCCGCGGGCATGGAAAGCATCCACGGCTGCGTCCAGCTCGACCCCTTGGACCAGCGGCAGGTGGAACAGGCTGCCGGCGCTGGCCCGTACGGACTTGGAGTTGTGGGCGTCCACCGAGCCGACACTGAGCACCACAGCACCGGCCCCGAAGGCATCTGCGCAGCGGATCACGGTGCCGGCGTTGCCGGGGTCGCGGACCTGTACGCAGCAGACCACCAGCCGCGGCTCCAGCTCCAGAGCCTGCTCCAGGCCGACATCGACCGCGGTGCAGATGGCAACTACGCCTTGCGGTGTGACCGTGTCAGCCAGACCCGCCATGCCGCGGTCGGACAGCAGCGGCCCATGCAGACGGCGGCGCAGCGCGATAGCGACGAGTTGTGCGAGCCGATCCTGGCCC
>CADCUO010000053.1 GCA_902805915.1 uncultured Propionibacteriaceae bacterium
AGTTGTCCAGTACAAGCAGCAGGTCCCGGTCCCGAAGTTCACTGACGAGGGCGTCCAGCGAGCTGAACGCAGTCGCTATACGCAGATCCAAAGCATCAGCCACCGCACGGGGCAAGTCCCCGGCGTCAGTCACCGGTGCCAGCGGAACCCACCGAACGCCGTCGCGGAACTCGGGACTCCTGTCATCGCCAACCTCGGAGAAGCTCCTCCCAACCTCCAATGCCAGCCGTGTCTTTCCGCATCCACCGACGCCGGACACGGTGACCAGTCGGCGGGGTGATGCACCCGGAGCCGTCAGTCCTTCGGTCACCACCCCGTCACGCCGCAGCAGGCCGTGCACGAAGCCGATCTCCGTCTCGCGTCCGATGAAGCGGGTGGAGTACGTGGGTAGCCGAAGCTGGGAAACGCCGGCATCAGTCGACATTGGGCGGCTCCGATCAACGTTGACACTGTGGTGCAATCACTTGGCCAGCACCCCGCGCCCGCCGAATTAGGCGAGATGCTCGATCTTTGCAGAGTCGGAGCGGCTCGCGCCACACAATTCCCGCGCGAAACTGTTACAGCAGCGACCAGGAGGAACCCCCAGAATTGACATTCAACTGGATGAGTTCGACCCCAGCACCGCCTCTTGAACAAGCCTGGCCTAGTAGGAACGTGTCCGTTCAAGTCGACTCCATAACGCAGAAGTGCTCATCGGAAACCGATGAGCACCCCTGCGCCGAATCCTCGACCGAGGTGTCAGAGCGAGACCAGCTCGCCTTCCTCCTCCGCCTCGATTGCAGCAGCTTTGCGACGTTCGGTCTCGTCGCGGATCTGCCGGAACTTGTCGTCGTTGAGCGGGTACCGGGCGAAGATGATCATGGCGATCAATGCGGCGGCAGCCGGCAGCAGACCGATGGTTGCCTTGATTGCGACGATCGCACTGTCGGGCTGGAAGGGGTTGGGGTTAGCAGCGCTAGCGGCGACGTAGCCGCCGACGGCCAGCGCCCAGGCACCGACTGCGCCACCGATCGACTGCGTGACCTTGCGGGTGAAGGAGAACAGCGCGTACGTTGCACCTTCGCTGCGCTTGCCGGTCTGCCACTCCCCGTACTCGACCGTGTCGGCCTCCAGGCCGAACATGACTGTGTTAATCAGGCTCGCACCGACACCCTTGATCGCCAGGGTCAGCAGCACCAGCCAGAACATGTTCGCCGGTGCGAGGAACAGGCCAACGCCACCGATGATCGTGAAGAGACCGCAGTACTGAAAGACATTCTTTTTGCCGAACTTGTCGATGATTGTGGGGATGACCGGCGTGATCAGCAGTGCGACGCCGACGTTGACGAGGGTGATGACTCCGACCAGGCCGATGTTGCCCAGGACATACTGTGCATAGAAGGCGGTAGCGCCACCGACGGCGAACAGCCCGATCAGGTAGAAGAAGCTGGAGGCGCACAGGTAGGCCAGCGGCTTGTTTGACTTCAAGGTGGCCACGGTCTCGCGGAGCGTCACCCGAGGCTGGCTGCGGACCACGGTCTCACGGCAAGCCCAGGCGGTGAACAGAAACGCTGCGGTGCCGATCACGATGAACGCCAACGTGACCTTGGTGAAGGCGCCCTGGACGGCAGCCTGGTAGGCCACCAGATCATCGGGGGTGGCGATGGTCTTCTTCTGGCCCTTGAGATCGTTGATCATGCCGCCGATCACGAAGGTCAAGATCACCCCGCCGATGGCGGCGCCGAAGGAGCGAGCAGCGACCAGCTTGGCGCGCTGATGAACTGACTGGGTCACAGCCGAGGCAAGGGAACCGTACGGAATGTTGACCAGCGAGTAGACCAGGCCGAGCACTGCATAGGTGGCGTAGGCGTAGATCAACTTCGTGCCGCTGTCAAAGCTGGTGGGTACGTGAAAGACCAGGTAGCTCATAAAGAGCAGCGGCACTGCACCGAACATGATGAACGGGCGGAATTTGCCCCAGCGGGTCATCGTGCGGTCCACCAGGCGTCCGGCCAGCAAGTCAGCGAACGCATCCCACAGGCGGACTACCAAGAACATGGTGCCGACTGCTGCGGCAGAGATGCCGGCGACGTCCGTGTAGTAGTAGAGCAGAAATGCTGTGCTCAGACTGAACGCAAGATTAAAGCCGAAGTCGCCGGCTCCATAACCGGCGACTGTCTTGAATGGCAGTTTGTCTAGCGACTTGAGTTTCGACATCGAAAGCTCCTGGCGGTGGGGCCTGTTGGCCGGTGAGTGGACTGGTTGCTATACAAGCCCTTCAGTTGCCATTGCCACGAGAGGTTGCCAGATATTGCCTGCCGGTAAGGAAAGCGCGGACAACAATCGGCAACCAGTCGACAAAGCCCCTCAAGCGGACAGTGTCAGTCGGTGGCCGCGGAGCTGCCCGAGCGGGTGGGTGCCGCGGCGAAGATCGCACCGACCTGCTCGTAGGCGGCGATCAGCGCCGGCACGCTCGCCCGCAGCCGGGCGTACGTCGCGACGTCGGTGGCCGACACCGGGACCGGAACCGCCACCAGGTCCGCTCGTGGGCCGCCGACCGCGACGAGTGCATCGGCAAGAGTGGGCGCACCGCCGAGGGCGTACCAGCCAAGTGCTGCGGCCCCGAGCGCCGTACCGCCCGCGTCGGCCTGGACGGTGAGTGGCCGAGCCAGGGTGGCCGCCATCACCTGCCGCCACAGCGTGGAGCGGAATGGCCCGCCGGTCGCCCGGATGGACTGCACCGGCGCGACAGCGTCCAGCGCATCCACCAGGGTGGACATCTGCAGGCAGACGCCTTCAACCGCGGCCCGGATGAAGTGCGTGCGCGTGTGATGGTGCCGAACGCCCAGAAAGGCCCCTGCAATCTCGGCGTCCCAGAGCGGAGCACGTTCGCTCAGCACGTACGGGAGCATCACCAGGCCGTCGCTTCCGGCAGGGACTGAGGCGGCCAGGGCGAGCACCTCCTTGTCGGCATGACCGTCTGCCACCACATCGGGCGCAAAGGTCTCACCGGCCCAGCGCAGCGTGATGCCACCGTTGCTGATGGCACCGCCAACAACCCAGAGGTCGTCGGTCAGTGCGTAGCAGAAGAGCCGGCCTGCCGGGTCGAAGCTGGGCTTGGGGACCGCCATCCGAACTGCGCCGCTGGTCCCCAGGGAGAGTCCCGCGATTCCCGGCTCAATTGCACCGGTGCCGAGGTTGCCGAGCGGCCCGTCCGCAGCTCCGACCGCGACCGGTGTCCCGGTCGGTAGCCCCACAGCGGTGGCCACGTCGGAGGTCAGGGTCAGCACGGTTGTGGTGGACAGCACCGGCGGCAGCTGGTCGTGCCGGATCTCAGCCACCCCTAGGGAGTAGCCATCCCAGTCGCGGGTCTGCAGATCGAGCAGCCCGGTGGCTGATGCGCTGGACAGCTCGGTGACCAACTGCCCGGTCAGGTGGTGCAGCAGGTAGTCCTTTAGTCCCACCCACCAGCGCACCCGCCTGGCGAGATCGGGTTCCTGTCTGGCGAACCACACGAGTTTCACCAACGGGCTCATCGGATGCACCGGCGTACCGGTCCGTTGCAGCAGCACGCGGGCGAGACCCATGTCTTTGAGCCGGCGGGCCTCAGGGGTGCCGCGGGAGTCGGCCCAGGTCACCAGCGGTGTCAGCGGTCGACGCTGGCTGTCGAGCCCGATCAGACCGTGCATGGCCGTTGACAGTGCAAGGCCGACGACGCGGGCACCATCGAGCTGGGCGACGCAGCCGGTGATCGCACCGTCCACCGCCGCCAGCACCGTGGGCGGGTCTTGGACCTGCCAGCCAGGACTGGGCTGCTCGAGCGGGTACTCACGTGAGCTGGACGGCAATGGCGCTCTAGCCGCTCCGATGGCGTCGGCGTCCACAGCGAAGGCGGCAACCTTGACCGCTGTCGTTCCAACGTCGAGGCCGATGATGACCTCAGCGACACCGCTCATGCCGGCGACTGCACGGGGTACGCCTGGGCGAGAACTGCGTCGCCGAGCTCAGTGCTCACAGCCGTAACCCAGGGGCTGAGGGAAGCAGTCGGTCCGGGTGCAGGTCGAGAGCGGGGCCGGTGACATGGTTGACATCATGCTGGCAACAGGTCAGACCGACAACTGCTTGCCGTTTGTTGTCACCTCGACCGCTGCCTGCTTGTCTGCGGATCGTTTCGGGAGGATGGTGCTGCTATGGCACAACATGTTGAGAGCTACGGCACCGATCCTGGCGATGCCACCAGGGCCAGGTTCGTCGGCGGCGCTGACCAGCGCCTGAGTGCGGACCAGGTCACCGGGTTCGTCACCGAGGCGCTGGCGGGCGCCGACCTGGACAACAAGCGAGTCTGTCTGGTCGTCCCCGACGGTACGCGGACCTGCCCGTTGCCGTTGATCATGAAGGCCGCGTACGGAGCCTTGCACGGCCGGGCCAAGGAGCTCACAGTCGTGATAGCGCTCGGCACGCACCAGGGAATGAGCGAAGAGTCACTGGGCCGGCACCTCGGCTACCCCCCGGGCGGGTCGGCCGACGCCTATCCGGACCTCCGGATCTTGAACCACGAGTCGTGGGATCCAGCGACTTTCGCCACCTTGGGCACCATCGGCGCGGCCCGGCTGTACGAGCTGACCGGTGGCTTGATGAACGACATCTCGGTGCCGATCCGAATCAACCGGAACGTGGCCGAGGCGGATGTCGCCATTGTGATCGGGCCGGTCTTCCCGCACGAGGTCGTCGGATTCTCCGGCGGCAACAAGTACTTCTTCCCGGGCGTCTCCGGCCAGGAACTGATCGACCTGTCCCATTGGGTGGGCGCGCTGATCACCAGCGCCGAGATGATCGGCACCAAAGGGGTCACCCCGGTGCGCGCCTTGGTCAACGAGGCGGCAACGCTGATTCCCGCCAAGCGGTTGGCGCTGTGCATGGTCGTCGAGTCTGGCTCTGACACGCTGCACGCTGCCGCGTTCGGTACGCCGGAGGATGCCTGGGCCGCGTGCGCTGCCGTATCGGCTGAGACCCACGTGCGATACCTCGACCGGCCGGTCGAGCGGGTGCTGTCGATCATGCCCACGAAGTACGAGGACATCTGGACCGCAGCCAAGGGGTTCTACAAGCTGGAACCGATCGTCGCCGACGGCGGTGAGGTCATCATCTACGCACCGCACATCACCACCGTGTCGGTCATGCATCCTGACATCGTCGAGATCGGCTACCACAACCGCGACTATTTCCTCAAACAGTGGGACAGGTTCTCAAGCCGGCCATGGGGCGACCTTGCCCACTCCACCCACCTCCGCGGGCAGGGCACCTATGACGAGGCAACAGGCGAGCACAACCGGGTCAGGGTGACACTGGCTACCGGCATCCCCGAGCTACTGGTCCGACAGGTGAACCTCAACTACCTTGACCCGGCGAAGATCAACATCGCGGAGTACGAGGCGGACCCCGATACCTTCGTCGAGCCGCATGCAGGTGAGGTGCTCTACCGGCTGCGGTGAGAGACCGTCGAGTCCCGAACCACCAACCGGGCGGGTAGCAGCACCGGTTCCACCGCCCCCTCCGACTGGGTGCGGGTATTCCGCAACAGATAGTTGACCGCTGCCGACCCCAGGCTGACCAGCGGAGCCGCGATCGTGGTCAACCGGGGCTCCACCAGCTCAGCATCGAGGATGTTGTCGAAACCGATCACACTGACGTCCTCGGGAACCCGACGCCCGGCCGACATCACGGCTCGGATGAACCCGATGGCGATCAGGTCGTTATAGGCGATGACGCCCGGCGTCGGGGTACGAAGCCACTCCTCCACGGCAGCGGCACCACCACGCATCGTCGGGAGGCACGGACCGATCCGGCGTACCTTCAGGTTGAGCTCCATGCTGGCTTCCCGCAGCCCGCGCCACCGCATGCCATCGGCCCAGGACGCGTCCGGACCAGCGAGGTAGGTGATGGCGTTCACACCGGACTCCACCAGGTGTTCGGTCGCGCGCTTGATGGCCTTGACGTTGTCGCTGGTGACCGAGGGAACCTGCCCCACCGTACGGTTCAACACGACCAGCGGCTTGCGCTTGGCCAGGTCGCGGATGGCGGAGTCGGACAACCGGGACGACGTCAAGATGATCCCGTCGACGGCGGGCTGGACCCGCTCCAGCGCCTGTCGTTCATGCTCCTCGGACTCCTGCGTCTCCAACACCAGCATGGTGTACCCGGCATGGGCCGCAGTGCGCTCAGCGCCACGGATTATCCCGAAGAACACCGGGTTGGTGATGTCGGCGACCACCATGGCCAGCAGCGAGCTTCGCTGTTGCGGAAGGTCGCGCTCGATCTTCGTTGCCTGGTAGCCGATCTCGTCGGCCACCTTGCGAATGTGCTCGGCAGTCTTGAAGCTTACCCGGCCCGGATGAGAGAGCGCCCGCGATACCGTCGACGCCGCCACGCCGGCCTCTCGGGCCACGTCATAGATGGTGGGACGGCCAACAGCTCCGGCGATGCCGACCTCCTCGCCGCCGGCTCTCTCGTCCTCGCCGATGTCCATGCTCCCGCTCCTACCAGGCCACGCTAGCGATAAGTGTCAAGACCTGAGTCAACTCGCTCTTCCACCGCCGCGACGCAAGCCACAGGCATCCCGACGAACAGCGCAAGCACAACTAGTGGCAACAACTCGCACCGGGTCATCCAGGCGTGGATGAATGATGACACCACCTCACGCTGACACTCCACTGACACAAAGGATCTGACATGCTGCGTCCCCAAGATTCCACTACCCGCGAACGGAAGAGCCTGAACGGCCTGTGGCAGTTCGCGCTCGACCCGCAGAGCCAGGGCCGATCTGATCGATGGTTCTCCGGGCCGTTGGCTGACGCCACCGAGATGGCGGTGCCTGCCAGCTTCAACGACATCACACCGAACGCCGCCGTGCATGACTATTTCGGTGACGTCTGGTACCAGCGCACCCTCTGGGTGCCACGAGGCTGGCAAGGTCAGCGGATCGTCCTGCACTTCGAGTCGGCCACGCACCGCGCGACGGTGTGGGTGAACGACACCGAGGTGGTCTCGCATGAGGGCGGCTACACCCCGTTCGAGGCAGACATCACAGGGCTGGCGGTGGCTGGTGAGCAGCTGCGGATCACTGCGGTGGTTGACAACACCCTCAACTGGCAGTCCATCCCGCCGGGCGTGGTCGAGGACACACCAGCCGGCAAGCGGCAGCGCTACTGGCACGACTTCTTCAACTACGCCGGCCTGCACCGGACAGTGTGGCTGTACGCCACCAATGCGGCCCACCTCAGCGACCTGACAATCACGACCGATCTCCAGGGCGACAACGGCCTGGTCAGCTACACCGCTGACGTGGCAGGTGTCGATATCTCCGAGGTCCAGGTGATTCTGAGGGATGCCGAGAACAACCCCGTCGCCTCCCGATCGGGAGCGAGCGGCACCCTCACCATTCCAGCCGTGCACCGCTGGGCCCCCGGGGAGGGCTACCTGTACGACCTGGAGGTGCAGCTCGTCCACGATGGCGTTGTCGTGGACAGCTACTCCCAAGGTGTTGGGGTCCGGACCGTCAAGGTCGACGGGATCAGGTTCTTGATCAACGGGGAGCCCTTCCAGTTCAAGGGTTTCGGCAAGCACGAAGACGTGCCGGTGATCGGCAAGGGCCACAGCGACGCCTTCTTGCTGCACGACTTCGAGCTGCTGAAGTGGACCGGCGCAAACTCCTTCCGGACCTCGCACTACCCGTACTCAGAGGACGTCCTGGACTACGCCGACCGGCAGGGCATCGTGCTGATCGACGAGACAGCAGCTGTCGGTCTCAACATGGGTCTCGGCGGAGGGATCTTCGGCGGTCAGGGATACCAGACGTTCTCCGCCGAGACCGCTAACGCGGCGACGCAGGAGAACCATGCTCAAGCCATCCGTGAGCTGATTGCCCGTGACAAGAACCACCCCAGCGTTGTGCTGTGGAGCATCGCCAACGAACCGGAGTCGGACACCCAAGAAGCCGAGGACTACTTCCGTCCCCTCTTCGATGTCGCCCGCAAGGCTGACCCCAGCCGGCCGGTCGGTTTCGTCAACGTCATGCTGGCCCCGCACGGGAAGTGCCGCGTCTCCCAGTTCGGTGATGTGCTGATGCTCAACCGGTACTACGGCTGGTACGTCAACACCGGCGACCTGCCCGCCGCCGAGCTGGCCTGGGAGGACGAGCTCAACGCCTGGGCGGGAGAAGGGAAACCGATCATCATCACCGAGTACGGCGCCGACACCTCCCCCGGTCTGCACTCGGTCGTGCCCACCCCGTGGACCGAGGAGTACCAGGTGAGCTACCTGGACATGAACCATCGCGTCTTCGACCGCATCGATGCCGTCGTCGGCGAGCAGGTGTGGAACTTCGCCGACTTCGCCACCACCTCAGGCATCATGCGGGTCGGAGGTAACAAGAAGGGCGTCTTCACCCGGGATCGCCAACCGAAGACAGCTGCGTTCGCGTTGCGTCGCCGCTGGCGTGATGACCTCTGATCCGACCGCCTTGCTCCACACGGACGGGTCGATAATAGGGCGGTGACTGTCGGCTCCCCCCTCAATCCAGGCGACGCCCATCCACCCGACCCGGCGGAGAACCCCGTCGACGTGCTCCGGCGATGGGAGGACTTCGGTGCTGTCTGGGAAGTCGTGGACCGCGGCGAGTTCGGTGTCACCGTGTCGCTGTGCAGGTGTGACGGCGGTGAGGAAGTGCAGCGGGTGACCTCAGCCGACCCGGAGCTGCTGGCCTTCCTCGCCAGCCGTGACACCGCAGGGCCGCCGACCTCACCTGAGGAGCTGTCACAGTGACCTCGCGTGATCTACGCATCAGACGCATCACCGTACGGAACTATCGATACACCCATCCCAACCTCGGGTACGACTACAACGGCTTCAACGAGGTCTTCCAACGAGGCGGCACAGTCCAGCGGACCGGCCACGTGCTCACCATTGAAACCGAGTCCGGTATCACCGGCGAGTACGTCGGCGGCAGCGCGGTGGGGTACGTGCAGGTTGCCATGGTGGCGCCGTACCTGATCAGCCGCAGCGCACTCGAGCGGGAGCGGATCTGGAACGACCTCAAGCGGGCGCTCCGCAAGACCGACCGGTTCGGCATCGGCCCCATCGACAACGCGTTGTGGGACATCGCGGGCAAGGTCTACGACGCCCCGGTAGCGGAGCTGCTCGGTGGCTACCGCACCCGCATCCCGGCGTACGCGTCGACCTACCACGGTGACGACAACGGAGGACTCGACAGCCCAGAGGCGTTCGCTGACTTCGCCGTGGTCTGTCGGGAGATGGGCTTTCCGGCGTTCAAGATGCACGGCTGGGGAGCCGGCCCCATCTCCCGAGAGGTTGCGACTGTCAGAGCCCTCCGCGACGCCGTCGGCCCCGACATGGACCTCATGCTCGACCCAGCGTGTGAGTACAACACCTTCGTCGATGCGCTGAGGGTGGGCCGGGCGTGCGACGAGGCCAACTTCTTGTGGCTCGAAGACCCGTTCAAGGACGGCGGCCAGTCTGCCTTCGCGCACCGCAAGCTTCGCGAGCTGATCCGGACCCCGATCATGCTCGGAGAGCATGTCCGCGGGATGGAGCTGCACGTCGACCAGGCCATTGCAGGTGGCACCGACTTCATCCGCCCAGACTCTGACTACGACGGCGGAATCACGGGGGTGATGAAGCTGGCACACGCGGCTGAGGGACTCGGTCTGGACTGCGAGATCCATGCACCCGGACCCGCGCACCGGCATTGCATCGCGGCCATCCGGAACACCAACTACTACGAGCTCGGGCTGGTTGGCCCAGGGATTGACGGTCCAAGTCTGCACTGTCCGATCTTCACCGACTACTCCGATGACCTGGACGCGATCGACGCGGAGGGCTGCGTCCCGGTCCCCACCGGTGCTGGCCTCGGCGTCACCATCAACTGGGACTGGCTGGATGCGAACACCACCGAGACCGTCGTCCTCGCCTGAACAGCACAGTTCGGCCAGCGCGACTCGGGGGGCACGGCTGCGCCATCGGGAATGTCCGCCAACGAAGCGGCCTCTAGAACAAGTAGTAGGTGCCGATCAAGGCCGGGATGAGTCCCAGCGCCAGCAGCGGAGAGAGCA
>CADCUO010000054.1 GCA_902805915.1 uncultured Propionibacteriaceae bacterium
AAAGGCTTGCCTGCCCGGCCTGAGAACACTCCCAGGTCCGGGCCGGCCAGCACCAACGGGGTCCTACTTCTGCGCACCCATCGCGAGGTAGTCATACATTCCGAACGCGTCGCTGACGAAGACGTTGGTCGCCTTCTTGGGCCGCAGCAGCAGGCTCTTGGCGTACAAGCCCGGGTAGATGACCGCCTCCTCCATCACTCGCTTGTCGATCGCGCCCCACATCTGGTTGCGCTTGTCGGTGTCGAGCTCCAGCAGTGCAGCGTCGAGCATCTTGTCGACCTCAGGGATGCGGACGCTGGTGTTGGACGAGCCGCCGGTCTCCCGGATCACCCGGGAGTCGACGATCTGGGAGAGGAAGCCGAAACCGTCGTTCCAGTCCGCGCCCCAACCGTTGATGACCAGGCCGAGGTTGTTCTTCTTCACGTACGGCGGGTTGCCGGCGTAGGCGGAGAAGTAGTCGCCCTGCGGGAACGGCTTCAGTGTCAGCTTGATGCCGACCCGGGACAGCGCCTGCTGGAATGCCTCCGCCGCCGCCTTCTCCTTGGGCCGCTCGGCCCGGTAGGCGATGTTGGTGGCGAAGCCATCCGGCTGGCCGCAGGACTGCAGCGACTTCTTGGCCGCCTCCACGTCACCCTTGTTGTCCTCGCCGTTGGGGTACAGGTCGAACTTGGTGTAGCCGGGGATCTGCGGCGGCAGGATCGTCGTCGCCAGCTCACCGCCGGCGAACTGTCCACCGTACGCCGCTTGGTACGACGTCTGGTCCATGGCGAACATCACCGCTTTACGGCACTCCGCGTTGTCGAACGGCGCAACTGTCGGGTTGATCGAGGTGTACCAGAGCCGGGGGATGATCGGGTTGTCCGCCCCGGCCTTGAGGTTCGGGTCCTGCAGCACCCGGCTCAGCGACGCTGGCTGCGCCCCGGTTCCGGCGATGTCGACGTCGAGGTCACCGCTGATCACCCGGTTGTCGATGTCGTCGGCGTTGACGTTGACGGTGACCTCGTAGCTATCGGGCAGCGCCTTGCGGTTCGGGTCGGTTGCCGGGTCCCACTGGTCGTTGCGGACCAGGTTGAACTTCTTGCCCGGCTGCAGGCCCTCGAACTTGTACGGGCCGCTCGAGACGACCGAGTTGCGGTACTTGGCCCCCTTGTCCTTCGCCTCAGGCACCGGCATCGTCTGGGTTAGCTGCGCGAGGTAGTCGAAGCTCGCGAACGGTTGCTTGGTGTGGAACACGATCGTGTACTTGTCGGGCGTCTCGATCGCGGAGTCGGTGTTGACCCCCTTGGATTTGTACGGCCCCTTGTAACCCTCTGGGAGGTTGAGGATCGCCTCGAAGTAGGCCGGACCATTGGGGAACGTCGCCTTGTCGGTGGAGCGGAGCACGGCGTACTTGACGTCGGCGGAGGTGACCTCCGTGCCGTCCTCGTACTTGACGCCCTTCTTGAGCTTGTAGGTCCAGGTCTTGCCGTCGGAGCTTGCCTCGCCGAGGCCCTCGGCGAGGTCGGGCGTCAGCTCGTTGCTCGCGGCGCCTGGTGCGACCTTGAACATCAGCAGCGACCGACCGTACAGGCGGGCGAAGTTCCAGGAGTAGCCGTAGTAGGTCTCGCCCGGATCCAGGGTGTCCCAGTCGCCGGAGTTGGCGAACCGCAGGGTGCCACCCTTCGCCTCGGACGGGTTGACCGGCTTCGTCAGCGCGGCATTGAACTCCGTCTCCCCTGCCTCGGTACCTTGGCCCTGCTCCTCGGCGCCCCCACCGCCACCACAGGCGGAGAGCAGCAGCGCTGTCGCCACGCCGGCGGCAGCTAGCGCCTTGAGCCGCCTTGACTGTGAATGTCTCATTCCTTACTCACTTTCTTTGTCGGTCGATGGTCACCCGAGGTGGTCACTAACGGTTCGCTCGTGGGTCAAGGGCGTCGCGCAGCCCGTCTCCGAACAGGTTGAAGGCCAAGACGGTGATGAAGATCGCCAGTCCGGGCCAGAGCATGAAGTGCGGCTGGGTGTAGTAGGCCACCGCGTCCGACAACATCCCGCCCCAGCTGGGGGTGGGCGGGCGTACCCCGACACCGAGGAACGACAGGGCCGCCTCGAAAAGGATGTTGGTGGGAATCAGCAGCGTGGAGTAGACCAGGATCGGAGCGATGAGGTTGGGAAGCATCTCCGTGGTGAGGATGTAGGACCGGCGCGCCCCGAGGCTCCGCGCCGCCTCGACGTACTCCCGCTCCCGCAGAGACAGCGTCTGCCCACGGATAATCCGACCGATGTAGGGCCAGTTGAAGAACCCGATGATGAAGATCAGCAGCGCTATCCGCAGGCCGTTCCCCGATAGCCCAAACGCCTCATCGGGGAAAACGCCAGCCAGGGCGATGGCGAAGACGAGGAGCGGGAAGGCCAGGAACACGTCCATCAGTCGGATGATGACGGTGTCGACCCAGCCGCCGAAGAAGCCCGCCACGATCCCGAGTGTGGTACCGATGACGACCGAAAGCAGGGTGGCCAGGAGCGCGATCAGCAGCGAGATCCGACTGCCGTACACGATTCGGCTGAAGATATCGCGCCCGTTGACCGGCTCGATCCCCATCAGATGGTCCCAGCTGATCCCACCGAAGCGGCCGAGCGGCGTCAGCGTTCCCCCGGCCGTGTCGATGAGGTCCTGGTGGAACTGGTTCGGCGGGTGTCCCAGAACCCTCACGATCAACGGTGCGAAGATGGCAACCGCGACCAGGAAGATCAGTACGGCTGCACCCGCGAGGGCGACTTTGTCTCGACGGAGCCGCATCCACGCAATCTGGCCGAGCGAGCGGCCCTCGGTCCGGCCAACCCCCGCCAGCACCGCCTCCGGGCTGGAGGCAGCCGCCTCAGCGCCGACTTGCGGCGGTACTGTCATCTGTCTCCCTTCCCGCGTGCGTCGAGTAGGTGGATGGACCCGCTCCCGGGTGCTGGGTCCTGTTCGGGCGGCAACGTCTGGACGATGCGCCAGGAGTGACCTGCTGGCTAGTGGGCTGGCAGGGCTGCGCTGACCATACCTCAGGCGCTCGCGAAACCTGCCGAATCTACGCCGGTTGTGACCGGAGTGAAATGCGACGCTCTTCCCCTGCCACCTACAGTGGCAGCCATGACGGCGCGTTGGCTGACCGTGCTGCTGACGGCGGACGCGCTCGTCGTCACGCCGCTAGCGGTTGAGGCGCGCCCCACCTCGCAGTCGAGCATTTCCGCCACCGATCTCCTTGACCGCATCCACAACTCTGGCGACGTCGCATGGTCAGGCTTCGTCGAGAGCTCTGGCGCGTTGCAGGTTCCCGACAGCGAATCCTTCGCTAATTTGGCCCAGCTGCTCGGTGAGCGAAACGAGCTGAGGGTGTGGTGGCGCAACGCTCGGGACTGGCGCGTCGACCGGATTCGCAGCACGGGAGAGACCGATCTGTTCCGGCGCGGGGATACCTCAATCCGCTGGGTCTTCGAGTCCGAAACGGCGACGATCTCGCCGGTGTCACAGGTACGGCTGCCGGACGCCTCCGACCTGCTACCACCGACGCTGGGGCGATCTGTGCTGCAGGGCGCTCGCGACAACGAGCTGGTCCGGCTCCCGGCCCGAAGGGTCGCCGGCGTCGACGCCCCGGGTCTCCGGCTGACCCCGACGGAACGGGCAGCGACGGTGGGTCACGTCGACCTGTGGGCCGACCCCGACACCGGGCTGCCGCTGCGCGTGGAGCTGTACGGCCTCGCCGACCAGCGTCCGGTGGTGACTACCTCGCTGCTGGAGCTGGATCTGGACCGCCCTGCAGCTGAAACGACCGAGTTCACCCCGTCCGAGCGCACCACCGTCAACTACGAGGACTCAGTCGACGTCGCCGCTGCTGCGAACGCGTTCGCACCGTACGACCTGCCGCTCTCGCTCGGGAGCCTCGCGTCCCGCGACGGGGAGGACCCCGATGCGGTCGGAGTGTACGGTCGCGGCCCGACCCGCTTGATCGCACTGCCGCTGCGCGACCGGGTGGCCGAGCCGTTGCGAGAACAGCTCCAGGCAAGCACCACCGCCGAGGAGACCATCGTGGGGACCGTGGCGATGGTCGGCCCGGTCGGGCTGCTGCTGACCTACCACAACGGTCGCGGATACTTCCTGCTCGCCGGCACGGTGACAGCCGAGACTCTGGAGCGTGCCGCGACCGATCTGCTGGAGGTGGAGTGAAGCCCGGTGCTGTGAACCCGGGGTCCGTGATCCGCACCCGGGCACTGACCAAGCGCTACGGCGGTCTGCGAGCCGTCGACGACATCGACCTGGACGTCCGTGAAGGCGACGTCTACGGCTTCCTCGGCGCCAACGGCTCGGGCAAGACCACGACGGTACGGATGTTGCTGGGGTTGGTGCTGCCAACCTCTGGTGCGGTCGAGGTGCTGGGCCAACCGATGCCCGCCGCCCGGCGAACAGTGCTGCCTCAGGTCGGTGCCCTGGTGGAAGGCCCTGGCTCGTACGCCCATTTGTCGGGGCGCGCCAACCTCGCCTTGCTGGACGCCAGTGGGCCGGACCGCAGCCCCCGATCCATCCGCCGGACGCGGATCGGTGAGGTGCTGGAGCAAGTGGGTCTCGACCCGGCCGACCGACGACCGACCCGGGCCTACTCGCTCGGCATGCGGCAACGGCTGGGGCTCGCCGCCGCCTTGATGCGCCGGCCCCGGCTGCTGGTCCTTGATGAGCCCACCAATGGCCTCGACCCACAAGGCATCCAGGAGATCCGGCTGCTGCTGCTTCGCCTCAACAGCCTCGGCACGACGATCTTCCTCTCCAGCCACCTGCTGGCCGAGATCGAGCAGATGTGTACCCGGGTAGGCGTGCTGGACCGCGGACGCCTGGTGCTGCAGGAGCAGCTCGACGTGTTGCTGCGGCCCACTGGTCTGGTCGCCGTCCGAACCGCCGACCCGTCGCGGTGCGCGGTTCTGCTTGGCGATGCCGTCGAGGTGGTGGAAGGGGATCGCCTGCTGGTCCGGGCGGATGACCCGGCCGCGTTGAACGCTTACCTGGTCGGCCAGGGCGTCCGGGTGGCGGAGGTCGGCCCGTACCGCCGCGACCTGGAACAGGTTGTGCTCGAGGCAGGCTCCGGAGAGCGCAGCGACCACCAGCCCTTGCTAAGAGCAGTGTCAAGGGAGCGCAGCGACCACCGGCCCCTGCGGCGAGCAGTGCCGTGATGTCCGGGGAGCGCAGCGACCACCGGCCCCTGCGGCGAGCAGTGCCGTGATCGGCGTCGAACTGGTCAAGATGGTGCGCCGGCCGCGGACCTGGGTGATCATCGGGATGCTGGTGGCCCTGCCCACGCTGGTCGCGGTCCTGCTCGCCGTCACCGACCTTGGCCCGCGACCGGGAACCGGCCCACCGTTCCTGTCCGCCGTCCTCAGTGATGGCACGCTGTTCCCGCTCGCCGCCTTGGGTGTGGTGTTGCCGCTGTTCCTGCCGATCGCAGTGTCGGTACTCGGCGGGGACGCGATCGCCGGCGAGACCCAGTCCGGGACGCTGCGCTACCTGCTCGCCCGGCCCGTCGGGCGTACCCACCTGCTGCTGGCCAAGCTGGTGACTGTGGTCGCGTTCGTGGTGATCGCCGTACTGGTCGTCGCCGCTGTCTCCTACGTGGAGGGACGGCTGCTGCTCGGGCAGTCCCCAGCCACCGGAACGGTGAGCCTCAGCGGGTCAACTCTCACCCAGGAACAGCTCGCCGGCCGCACCACCCTCGCCCTGGGTTATGTGATCGTCTCGATGCTCGGCGTGGCTGCCGTGGCACTGTTCTTCTCCACTCTCACCACGTCGTCGATCGGGGCAGCCCTCGGCACCATCGGTCTGCTGATCACCTCAACGGTGCTGCTGGGACTGGACGCGGCCGAGGCGCTGCATCCGTTCCTGCCGACGCGCTACTGGCTCTCCTTCGTCGACCTGTTTCGCGACCCGATCCTGTGGCGGGACGTCGTTCGAGGGCTTGGGGTGCAGCTCGGCTATCTGCTCGTCTTCTCCCTAGCCGCGTGGGCGAGCTTCACCACCAAAGACATAGACGACTGAGACCCTCAGCACCTGACCGATGACGGCGCAACCGGCGACCCGGTTGCCAGCACCGAATCAAGTGTCGCCAGGACCACCGGATCACCGAGCAGGTCCCGGTGCGAGGCGGTGGATCCTGGGCAGACGTCCTGGACCACGACATTCAGCGCACCGCCCAACGCTGCCGAGTCGACCGGAGTGACGACCTGGTCCGTGGTCGAACGTACGGTGGCCCAGATGGGCCCTTCAGGTGTCTCGTCGCCGGCGTTGAGGCGACGCAGCACATCACTGTCGGGCGCCAGCTGCTCGCAGGCAGGTGGACAGCCGCCCGCCAGCCCGGCGCCGAGGGCAGCCTGAGTCACTCCATGGTGGGGCGAACCCAGGGTCAGTACGCGGCGGACCACCCGGTCCCCGCCGCCATCGCGGACCCAGATCCGAGCGACCACCCCGCCCGCGGAGTACCCGACCACGTCGACCGACGGCGCTCCCGTATCTTCCAAGACGCGGTCAGCCACCTCGGCGAGGTGCTCGGCCTGTGCTCGCAGGTCGCCTCTGCCGTCGCCCAGCCGTGGGACGATGACGGCCTCCCGGCCGGCAGAACGCATCACCTCAGCCAGCGGCCTGAGCGAGTCGCCGTTGCCTCCGTACCCCGGAACGAGCAGCACAGGGCCCGGCCGGTCCTGCGGCACCGGGCCGGTTGAGCCGCCGGCCGTCCGCAGCACGGCAGTCACCACAACCGCCAGCACCAGCACTACGGCCAGACCGCCTGCACCCAGGACAACCCGCCGTCGCTGGGGCGAGAGGGCGTCGAGCACAACCTCGAGGGTACGGCGTTCCAAATGGACCCGACGGTTCCATAGCCGAGGCCGCGCCGCCCTCAGAGGTTGCCGCGGCGCTCCTGTTCCCGCTCGATGGCTTCGAACAGGGCCTTGAAGTTGCCCTTCCCGAAGCCGAGCGACCCGTGCCGTTCGATCAGCTCGAAAAATACGGTGGGACGGTCCCCGATCGGTTTGGTGAAGATCTGCAGCAGGTAGCCGTCCTCGTCCCGGTCCACCAGAATGCCGCGGCGCTGCAGCTCCTCGATCGGCACCCGTACCTGGCCGATCCGCGCCCGCAGCGCAGGGTCTGAATAGTAGGAGTCCGGAGTGTCCAAAAACTCCACGCCTTCGGCACGCATGGCGTCCACCGAGCCAAGGATGTCGTTGGTCGCCAGCGCGAGATGTTGGACGCCCGGGCCGGCGTAGAACTCAAGGAACTCATCGATCTGGCTCTTCTTCTTGGCGATCGCGGGTTCGTTCAGCGGGAACTTGACCCGGTGGTTGCCGTTGGCCACCACCTTGCTCATCAGGGCGGAGTAGTCCGTGGCGATGTCGTCGCCGATGAACTCGGCCATGTTGGTGAAGCCCATCACGCGGTTGTAGTAGTCCACCCAGGCATCCATCTGGCCAAGCTGGACGTTCCCCACCACGTGGTCGAGCGCTGAGAACAGCCGCCGCGGTGCGCCATCGCGTTTGGCGTAGGTCGAGCTGCGAGCCACGTACCCAGGGAGATAGAGCCCGTCGTAGCGGGATCGGTCGACCAAAGTGTGGACCGTGTCGCCGTAGGCGGCGATGCTCGCTACGCGGACCGTCCCGTGCTCGTCGGAGAGCTCGTGCGGCTCCGCCACAATCCGCACCCCCTGGGCTCGGGCGTGACGGATGCACTTGTCCACGTCCGGCACTTCGAGGCTGATGTCGGCTACGCCGTCCCCGTGCCGGCGGTGATGGTCCAGCAGTGGGCTGTCCGGGCTAACTCCACCCTTGACCACGAACCGGCAGGCGCCGCTGGTCAGCACGAAGGCCTTGTGGTCTTTGACCCCGGTCTCCGGTCCCGCATAGGCGACCAGATCCATCCCGAACGCCGCCTGGTAATGCTGTGCAGTCTGGATGGCGTTTCCGACCACCCACCCGATGGCGTCCCAGCCGGTCACCGGGAACGGGTCCCTGCTCTGGTCGTACTCGACCAGACCCACCAGCTGATGGAGCTGCTCGGAGTCGAGGCCGGCAAGGAACTCGTCGTGGGTGAGCACGGTGTGGGTCAGCACGTCTGTCATAGCGCCATGCTGCTGACATCAAGCAACGTGCGCAACGCAGCGGTTGCCAGCAGTACAATCTGCTTAGTCAACACCGCGTTCTGCCGCCGATCGGGAGTCAAAATGACCAGTCAACCGCCGCGTATCGACGAGCTGGACGGTCGGATCCTGCACCTGTTCAGCACCCAACCGAGGATCGGCGTGCTGGAGGCGAGCCGACGTCTCCGGGTGGCCCGGGGGACCGTACAGGCCCGCTTGGACCGGCTGGAGCGCGATGGCGTTGTCATCAGCTGGGGGCCGCGAATCTCCCCCGCAGCACTCGGCTACGGCGTCACCGCGTTCGTGACCCTGGAGATCGTGCAGCATGAGGGCCGCAACAATGTCAGCGCCCGACTGGCGCGGATCCCAGAGGTCCTGGAGTGCTGGACGGTGACCGGGTCCGGCGACCTGTGGTGCCGGATCGTGGCACACTCCAACGCCGATCTGCAGCGGGTCATCGACACCATGGTCACCGACGCAGGCGTGGTCCGTTCCGTATCGCTGATCGGGCTGGCCGAGCTGATCCCGTACCGCACCGAGCCGCTGGTGCTGGAGAGCGCGCGCTGACTCCCGCGACCTCGCTGGATCAGCCTCCACCCTTGAGGGCGCGATGCCAGCTCAGCGCGTACGCCCCGTCATCGCAGGCGAGACCCCCCTCGCCCAGCTCGAGCGGCCGGAAGGTGTCGACCATGACCGCCAGCTCGTCGAAGTAGTGCTTCCCGATCGAGGCTTCAGCTGCCCCTGGCTGTGGGCCGTGCGAATGCCCACCGGGATGCAGCGAGATCGAGCCGAGCCCGATCCCGGAGCCTTTGCGGGCTTCGTAGTCGCCGCCGCAGTAGAACATCACCTCGTCAGAGTCGACGTTGGAGTGGTAATAGGGCACCGGGATCGCCAGCGGGTGATAGTCCACCTTGCGCGGAACGAAGTTGCAGATGACGAAGTTGTTGCCTTCGAACACCTGGTGGACCGGTGGCGGTTGATGCACCCGTCCCGTGATCGGCTCGAAGTCGTCGACATTGAATGTGTACGGGTACAGACACCCATCCCACCCGACCACGTCGAACGGGTGGCTGCTCGCGACAACGACCGAGCCCGCCAAGCCGTTCGGCCCGTTCCCGCGGTGCAAGGTGTACACCTCGACGTCGGTACCTTCTTCGAGCAGTGGCGACCCCGGTCCGTGCAGGTCACGTTCGCAGTACGGGCTGTGCTCCAGCAGCTGGCCGAACTTGGAGAGGTATCGCTTCGGCGGCGCAATGTGGGAGTTCGCTTCAACGACGTAGGCCTTCACTGTGCCGTCGGGGATCCAGCGGTGGACGGTGGCGCGCGGCAAAATGACGTAGTCGCGGTCGGTGAACCGAAGGGCCCCGAACGCGGTCTCAACCGTGCCGCGGCCGGACTCGATGTAGACGCATTCGTCGCCGATCGCATTTCGGTACAGCGGTGAGGGGCCCGCAGCGACGGCGTAGCAGATCCGCACATCGGCGTTGCCCAGGATCAGGCGCCGACCGGTGACGTGGTCGGTCTGCGCTGGGTCCTGACCGGCAAAGAGCTCCGGCAGCCTGAGATGGAGCGGTCGGAGTGGGTGGTTCGGAGTGGTGGACCGGTCGGCCAGGTCCCATACCCTGGCCTCGCTGATCGCCGACGGAATGCCGCGATGGTAGAGCAGGGATGAGTCTGAGCTGAACCCTTCCTCTCCCACTAGCTCCTCGGCGTACAGCGTCCCGTCCGGCTGGCGGAACTGGGTGTGACGCTTCGGCGGGATCTCCCCAACGCTGCGGTAGAAGGCCATAAATCAGCGTATCTCCAGCAGCTGCCGTTGCGGCCTCCATCGACCTGCCCACCTCTCGTCTAGCCGGCGGCCTGCCTGGATCGTGCGATAGGCGTTAGCCTGCCTAGATGGTGGCGTCCCCGGCGTTGTTCGAGCGACTGGTCGACGACGCAGGGATGTTCCCACCGGGCAACGCGGACGTCGCTGACGCGGTGACTGCCCACCAGCACTACCAACGGTCCTGGTTCGGGCCGCTGATCGGTCCATTGGTGGTGAGTGACCAGAAGCTTGCCGAGGTCGGGCGGGCCTTGGCACATAGTGACGGTGGGCGCGGCGATCAGGAGCCGATCGCGGTGAGCGTGGTGAACACGAGCGGGGCTGGTGGGCTGCTCAGCCTGGCCCGCCGGGACGTTCCAGGTCTCCGAGTAACCGCCGTGGAGTCCGCGCTCAGAGACCTTGATGACCTGACCGGCAACGCTGCCCGGATCGTTTCGGCAGCAGCGGAGCTGAGCGATGACGTGCAGGTTTTCGTGGAGATCCCCTACGCACCCGGCTGGGAGCGGGCGGCAGCGGAGGTCGAGGCGGGCGGTCTCTACGGCAAGCTGCGCACTGGTGGGCTGGAGCCGGCCGATACTCCCAGCACCGACCAGCTCGCGCGACAGCTCAGCGTCCTGGTTGAGGCGGACCTGCCGTTCAAGGCGACTGCGGGCCTGCATCACGCCTGGCCGACGGCGGGCAGCGATCCGGCGCGCCCACGCCAGCACGGATTCCTCAACCTGTTGTCGGCCGTTGCCGCGTTGGTGGAAGGAGCCACCGTAAGCGAGGCAGCAGAGCTGCTCGGACGCAGCGAGCCTCGGGCTCTGGTCGAAAACATCGGTGGGTGGAGCGACTCCGAGTCGGGTCGGGTCCGGCGGCGACTGCGCAGCTTCGGCTGTTGCGGCGTTCTGGATCCGGTCCACGACCTGGTCTCACTCGGGTTGGTGGTTGAGCCGGCGTGAGCTGGTTCCAGGTGGCCGACTCGGCACCGTTCGGCACCGGCGAGCTGCCGTACGGGATCTACTCGGGCCCGGGCCGGCCACCGCAGGTCGGCGTCGCGGTGGGGGATCAGGTCATTGACCTGGCGGGCATGTGGCGTGACTCAGGCCGGGATCCGGCCGTCTTTGAGAGCCCGAGCCTGAACGCGTTCCTGGCTCAAGGCGCCAGCGTGTGGGCACAGACCCGGCGACTGCTCCAGTCGGCGCTCTCAGAACCCTCGGGACGCGCACTTCTCCAGCCGCACCTGCTCCCGATGAGGCAGGTGCAGCTGCACCTGCCCATTGAGGTGGCCGACTACGTCGACTTCTACGCCTCCGCGGACCACGCCGCCAATGTCGGCCGGATCTTCCGCCCCGATGGCGATCCGCTGACCCCCAACTGGAGCCATATGCCGATCGGATATCACGGCCGAGCCGGCACAGTCGTCGTCTCCGACTCCGACGTCATCCGGCCCCAGGGGCAGGTCAAGACTGCAGGCGATCCGTCGCCCAGCTTCGGACCCAGCCGCAAGCTCGACCTCGAGGCGGAGCTGGGGTGGGTGGTCGGCGTCGGCTCCACACCCGGGCACCCGGTCCCAGTCGAAGCCTTCAATGACCACGTCTTCGGCGTCGTCATCCTGAACGACTGGTCGGCTCGCGACATCCAGGCCTGGGAGTACGTGCCCCTCGGCCCGTTCCTCGGCAAGAGCTTCGCCACCTCGATATCGGCCTGGGTGCTGCCCCTGGAGGCACTCGCTGACGCCACAGTCGAGCCGCCGCCTCGGCTGACTGACCTGCTGCCGTACCTGGCGATCCCAAGCAGCGGCTACGACATCGACATAGCGGTGGAGATCAACGGCCACCGGGTCAGCACCTGCCCGTACGGTCGGATGTACTACACACCGGCGCAGATGATGGCGCACCTGACCGTCAACGGGGCCCAGCTGCGCACCGGCGACCTGTACGGGTCCGGCACGATCTCCGGACCTGCCCCAGAACAGCGCGGCAGCCTGCTGGAGCTCTCCTGGAACGGCTCCCAGCCGATCGATGTGGGATCGGACAACACCAGAACCTTCCTCGAGGACGGCGACGAGGTGGTGCTGCGCGCCGTCAGCCGAGGACCGGCCGGGGCGCGGCTCGGAGAGGTTCGCGGCACCATCCGGCCGTGCCTGACCAGCTGAGTCCTGGCCGAGTCGGCAGGGGAGCGCGTCAGGCCGGGGCCGTGGCGTCGTGCATCAGCCGCTGCACGAGGTCGTCGTCCACCTCGGCGAAGAAAGCGCCCACCACGTCCTCCACCTCATCGAACCCTTCGGCGCAGAACAAGATCGGCTGGTAGTGCGCGATGTCGTAGGTCTGCACTCCCATTCGGGCGATGTCCAGCGGTCGGAGGTCCGCCTGGGCCACCTGCTGGATCTCCCCGTACGAGGACAGCAGGCCGGCGCCGTAGCTGCGCACCTCACCGCCCTCGCGCACCACCCCGAACTCCAAGGAGAACCAAAAGACCTTCGATATGAACTCCAGCGCCTCGCCTGTCTTCACCCGCCGAACCGCCTCCCCGGCCAGGCGGTAGAGCGCAGCGAAGCGGTCGTGGGCGAGGCAGTTGCCGTGGCCGAAGACCTCGTGCAGGACGTCCGGCTCCGGCGTGTAGAGCGGGACCGAGTGGTGCCGGACGTACTGCGTGGAGTGGAAGACGCCGTCGGCGAGAGCGCCGTAGAACTCCAGTAACGGCACCAGCCCTGCCGCGGGCACGTAACGGAAGCCGGTGAGCGGGCCGAGCAGCTCGTTCACCTCGGTCAGCTGGGGGATCCGGTCCTCGGGGAGCTGGAGCCGCTGCTTGCCCTCGAGGTACGTGGCGCAGGCGAAACGCTCGTGCAGTCCGTGCAGCTCGCCGCAGACGAAGCGCCAGACCTCGTGCTCGACGTCGGTGTACGGCGCTACCGGGGGCGGCGTCCCCGGCTGCCACTCCATGGCCAGCGCAGCGAGCGCGTTACGGCGGGCGCGGTACTCCGGGTCGACGGCACCCGGGTGGTCCTCGCCAAGGTGAACGGTGACGTCGCCCTCGCCGGAGCGGGTCACCGGTGCGTAGAGCTGGGCTTCCTCGAACATGGTTGCCTCCCGGGGTATCCGACGTCGCCGAACGCGCCGCCATCTGGGTGCTCACCCCGGTCAACTCTGATCGAGCAGGACCGACGCACCCACCTCACCAGTATCTCCCCGAACCCGGCGAGCTGCCGCTGAAACGACCGATGGGACGGTCCGGCAGTGTGCCACAGCACTGACAACGATCCGATGAATTTACCCGACTCTGGCACCGGGGCTGGATATCGTGAGGTATGGGTACTGACGACGAGTCCTCCGAGATTCGGGAGACCGTACGCGACACATTCCACGCCACCTGTCTCAACTGCAAGGACCTGGTCTACGACGAAGAGTTTTGGTTGGTCAGCCCCAACGACAGGACAGATGCCTACCTCGAGGCCGACAGGGTCGCCAGCGAGCATGCGCGGGCACACCACCATCTAGTCCGCGTCACCATGGTCAGCATCTTCCGAGTCAATGACCAGCATCGTCTCGATGCCGGCGCGGACAATGGACGCCGCCGCGGCCTTTCGTGGCTTCGAAAACCACTGGTAAGGTCAACTAGAGCTCAATAATCTATGGCAGCAATCTCGCTTAATTTCGCTAAGCACGCGGGATAAGAATCCTACGCGAGCTACTCAATCTGACAGGGGCAGCGATAGTGGTGTCCTAATTTCACTCACATATTCATGAGCCCAACTGCCTGCCCACATTCGGCCTTTCCGAGGTTGAGGGATACTCTTGGGCAGATTTGTGCGCTGGGAAATGCAGATCGGGGTTACTAAGGAAGTAGTACGCCATGTCCGGTCTGCCAGAAGTCGTTAGGGCCCAAA
>CADCUO010000055.1 GCA_902805915.1 uncultured Propionibacteriaceae bacterium
GGGCGTTCACCGCTCACACTGGTCGGGCTCCTCGTGACACCGATGCCCACCAGGAGGCCGCTGCACCTGGCCCCGACGCGCTGGATGCGCTGCTCGCGCACCCCGTCTACGGTTCGCTGGGCTGGCTGGCCGTTAACAACCCCGGTCCCGCCACGGCCTCGGAAGTACGACGGCTGCTCCAGCAAGCGCACCAGCTCGCGAGGGCCCGCTCCATGCGCCGCGACTAGCTTGCGAGACCCGCGCGCATCACAACGCCACGGGCTATCCGCGCGACCGATGGGAAGCCACAGTCAGGAGTCGCTAGGCCTAGTCCAGGGTTACCGCTCGGAGACGGTGTGCGGGGACGTGGGGCGGCGCCGTGAAGGCCCCGGGGGGCTATCCGCTCAGATCGGCTAGCCGAGTCAACCGCTCAGTCGAGATGCAGGAGATGAGACAGCGTTCCTTCGCGTCGGATGTCAGCGCCGCGGTCCAGTCGGTGAAGCCCCCATCCCCGAGCTCGATCTTCTCGGTCCCGCTGGCGACCATGATCTTGAAGGCCGCCGACCTGTAGTAGCCGATTCCCTGCGTGCGATCCGGGGCATCGTGCAGACTGACGCCGGCTAGACGGGGTCGGACGGTGTCGTCCAGGCGATCGCGTATCGGGCCTTCTCCGATAACGGTCAGTTCGATCGTGGTTGCTCGGTGGTGGAGGAGCTTTGCCGCTATCGCGGCCCAATAACCTAGCTGCTGCACCAGCAGCTCAGCCTCGGTCCGACCAGACCCTGAGTCGCGGGCGCTGGAGACCAGGCTGAAGAGCTCGAAATGAGCCAGCGCGTCCGGCGCGTTGAACTGCTGGGTCCGAAGTACCCGATGGCACGCCGCGAGATGGACAGCGTCCGCGCCGTGCAGTCGGCGCGTGGCGGCCTCCAAGGCCAGCACGTTCGTAGGGTCGCTGACCACCTCGACCGATCGGACGGTACTCAGCACCCGATTCTGGTCAACGGGGCCGAGCGCCGCGGAGGTGGCCAGTGGAGTCACCGGAGACAAGGTCACCCCGTCGAACTGCTCCGGGAGCCGTCGCCATAGCTCAGCGTTGATGATGGCCAAACGCCGTGGATCTGTCCTCGATGGTTGGACGAATCGGTCCTGACGCCAGCGCTCGCGGAGCCGCGCCACGTTGACCCGCTGGGCCCGCGTCTTGGCCAGGTCCAGCTGAAGAGTTTGCAGGTCGGTGGGCGATAGCTCGTCCTCGAGCACGGCCCTAGCACCCGGCGGCAACCGGGACCAAACCCTGTCGGCTATGGTCCTGGAGCTATCGCCGCTGTCGTTCATCTTGCGAGCCTAGAGGCACGGCGCTTTTCGGCAGCGAGGTCTTTCGGTCAAGTGGCGGCGCCTCCAGCCGTACCAGTCGCTCACTGGCCCGGTGAGCACAAGCAGAACGGGTGGCCAGCCGGATCGGCGTAGACAGGGCAGCTGCCACCCAGGTCAGGGAGTCGGGTGGCGCCGAGCCTCGACACCAGGTGCTGTGCTTCACCAGCGTCCTCAACATGGAGGTCGAGGTGGACCTGTTGGGGGTAGGCGGGGTCGGGCCAGCGCGGTGCCGGGGACTGACTGTGCTGAAACGCAAGTGCCGGGAGGCGTCCGTCGTCCCTGGCGATGACGACCCGCTCCGGGGTGTCGAGGACCCGTCTCGGCATGCCCAAGAGCTCGGCGTAGAAGCTGGCGAGAGCTTGCGGGCTGCCGCAGTCAACAACTACCCGCTCGATCCGGCGGGAGAGGGCCTGTTCGCCCGCCTCCTCCGCACCGGCGTCGCGGTAGAGGCAGAACGGGTGACCGATTGGGTCAGCGTAGGACCGGTAGTGCCCTTTGTCTTGGAGTCGTGTCGCCCCGAGCTCCATCGCCGACCGTTCCGCGTCGTCAAGGTCGGCGGCGGCGATGTCTAGATGCAGCTGCTGCGGATGCTTCGGATCTGGCCAGCGCGGCGGTTGATAGTCCAGCGGTCCGTCGCCGAACGCCAGGCGTACGCCGTCCGGGTCATCCTCCCTGGCGATCATGAACCAGTCCTCGCGCACGATGCGCATCCCAAGCAGGTCGGCATAGAAGGTGGCGATAGCGCGACCAGCAGCGTGGTAACTCTCCTCCGTGTCGCCTGGGCAGGCGAACACGACGTTCCTGATTTCAGCGTTCATGGTCATCACCTCTGAGGGTTTGTGGCACTAGGCACTTTGCCGCGAACCTCCCCTCGGCCTCGAGGAGCAGTTTGATCAAGCATCCCGCGAAACGATCAACCGATCCCAATCTCCGCGGCTCGGATGGCCTCGTGAACCGGACGGCTACCGTGCTCACGGCAAATCACTCACGGCTGAGGCGCTTCCGTCCACGCAGCAGTAGCAGCAGTACGCTGCGCCCACAGCGCAACACCAGTTCCGTCAGGGTCCCACGCCCGGCAGAAGTGCTCCAGCCATCGACACCGGTCAACCATGACCGCTCGACGCTTCTCCCACGGGGGCTTCCAGCCGTACGCGGTGAACAACGCGTCCAGCTGGGGCACTGCATTCGGGTGATGCATCCGGATGATCCACTCACACCACGCGAGGTCCTCGATCGACTCACCGGGCCCACAGAACTCCCAGTCCAGCACAGCAGCAACAGCGAAGGTGTGGGCATCGAACAAGACATTGTTCGGGCCGAAGTCGCCGTGCTTGATGACGCCTTCCGCTTCAGGAAACAACAGGTGTAGGTCGATCGAGTGCAATTCCCGGAGAACCGCACCGCACCCGTTCAACACCTCTTCGGCGAGGCCGGCATCGACCAGGTCTTGTCCATGCCTGCCTGGCACGAACTCCATGGTCAATGACGACGCCGTGCTTCCGAGCACCTTCGGGACCGGGAATCTGCCGGCCAAGCCTTCAAGGGCTGAACGTTCAGCTGCAGCCCGTACCGGCACATTCGGCCCTTGATACGTCTTCCGGACAGCCGACTGCTCGTGCTCGGTTGAGTTGGTGTAACCGTGGCGCATGGGACAGATCCTTACCGGTCGGCCCTACGCCGATAGTGGTCGCCCCTTTCCGGACCCCGGCCACCGACGTCTAAGGGGTACGACCTGTCGTGCCGCGCCACAGCGCGAGGCCGCAGCTGGGCACGCCGCCGGCGACGGTGAACGTACCGCCAACCCAGAGCCCTGCCGAGGGGCTTTGCGCCAGCGCCTCGACCTGTCGGACCCCCCGTGCGCCCCAGCCGATGCCGCTCCCGTACGGCGTCCAGAAGCCGGTCGCCGGATCGTGCTCGACCACGGCAGCGGCATCAATCCCGCCGGCTGAGCCGAATCCCCCGCCGACGACGAGCGCCCGCCCGTCGAGCGTGGCGAACGCCTTGATCTGACGGTTCGTCCCGCCCGGTGTTGACCAA
>CADCUO010000056.1 GCA_902805915.1 uncultured Propionibacteriaceae bacterium
CGGCCACATCGTCGGGCAGCCGCACTCCAGCGCTGCGCAGATAGGCCATCGCGCCGACGGCCATGACGTCGTTGACGGCGAAGATCAGCTCTACCTCCCCGAGTCCTCGCCGCCGCAGCTCCGAGGCGCCCAGGAAACCGCCGTCCCGGGTGAAGTCGCCACTGACCAGCCACCTTTCGTCGATCGGATGACCGTGCGCGGCGAAGGCGTCTGCGAAGCCGCGGGTCCGCTCCTGCGCTGTGATCAGCCCAGTAGGGCCGGTCAGGATGGCCGCGGACCGGTAGCCGTGCTTGATCAGCTGTTCTGCGAGTGCTGCAGCTCCTTCACGATTGCGGATGTCGATGGTGCGAAACGGCAGTTTCGGTTGAGAAACCATAGTTACTCGACCGCCGACTCCCTCGAAAGCCTTGAGCTCCTCGCCAAGTTCCTGGTCCAATCCGTCCGCTGCCCACCGCGAACCCACCAGAATGACACTGCGCGGCCGCTGGCCACGGAGCACGCGGACTAGCGCCGCCTCCCTGCCAGGGCGGCGTTCGGTGGTGCCGATCGTGACGATCAGCCCTCGCTCCTCCGCTGCCTGCATCACCCCCGACGCGATGCTTGAGAAATATGGGTCGGAGATGTCGGCGACGACGAGCCCGATTGTGGAGCTACCCCCCTTGGCGACGGCTTGCGCAGCCAGGTTGGCGGAGTAGTTTAGGGTCCTAGCCGCGGCCAGCACCCGCTCCCGATACTCCGGATTCACCTTGCGGGTGCTGCCGTTCAGCGCCCGGGAAGCCGTGGCCAACGACACTCCGGCGGCGCGGGCCACCTCCTCAAGGGTGGCGGCACCAGCCCGTCCCGAACGCACCATCTCTAGACCTCCTTTGGGCGTGCTGAGCCGCACCATGCAGCTCACACTCGCACCCCAGTGGAATGCGTCTTCCGTCTCAGGATACCCGCGGGGTCGCAAGTTGAGCGGATGGTTGACATACCCGCCGATGCGCCAATAGTGTGACTCGGGAAAGGGCTTCCCAAGAATGGAGATAATGCCTTGACCTCCGCTAGCTCCCACACCCGCACACTGCGAATCGCCATGAACGGGGTGACCGGCCGGATGGGGTACCGCCAGCATCTCGTACGCTCCATCCTGCCCATCCGAGACCAGGGCGGCATCACGCTTCCAGATGGCAGCCGGATCCAGGTCGAGCCGATCCTCGTCGGCCGCAACGAGGCCAAGATCACCGAGCTCGCCGAACGGCACAAGGTGGAGCACTGGAGCACCGACCTCGACGCGGTACTCGCCGACCCGGGTGTCGACGTTGTGTTCGACGCGTCGATGACGAGCCTGCGGGCGGCGACCCTGCGGACCGCGATCGCCGCCGGCAAGCATGTCTTCACCGAGAAGCCGACGGCCGAAACACTGAGCGAGGCGGTCGAGCTGGCCCGACTGGCCCGAGACGCCGGCATCACGGCCGGCGTCGTGCACGACAAGCTCTATCTTCCAGGTTTGGTGAAGCTCCGCCGTCTGGTGAACGAGGGATTCTTCGGCCGCATCCTTTCCTTGCGAGGGGAGTTCGGATACTGGGTCTTCGAGGGCAAGGGACAGGCGGCCCAGCGTCCGTCCTGGAACTATCGAAAAGAAGAGGGCGGAGGCATGACCGTCGACATGTTCTGCCACTGGAACTACGTGCTGGAGAACATCCTCGGCCCAGTCCGCTCTGTGGCGGCCACCGCCGTGACTCACATCCCGACCCGATGGGACGAACAGGGCCATCCGTACGCCGCCACCGCGGACGACGCCTCGTACGGCATCTTCGACTGCGAGACGCCAGCGGGTGACAGGGTTGTGGCGCAGATCAACTCATCCTGGGCGGTCCGCGTCTACCGCGACGAGCTGGTCGAGTTCCAGGTGGACGGCACGCACGGCTCCGCAGTCGCCGGGCTCAACAAGTGTGTGGCCCAGCATCGCAGTCACACCCCGAAGCCGGTCTGGAACCCGGATCTCCCGGTGACCGAGTCCTACCGCTCACAGTGGCTGGAGGTGCCGGCCAACGAGGACCTCGACAACGGGTTCAAGCTGCAATGGGAGGAGTTCCTGGCTGACGTCGTCGTCGGCCGCGAGCACCGCTATGGGCTGCTGTCAGCCGCGCGCGGGGTGCAGCTGGCAGAGCTGGGCCTGCAGTCCTCTGCTGAACGCCGCACGATCGACATCCCGGAGATCATGCTGTGACGATCACGCTGCCAGAGCTGGACGGCTCGCTTACCCACTATGACCTCCGCGAGCCGGGTGCCTGGACCCAGCCGACTGCGCCGATCACCGCGCGAATCGCGTACGCTGCGGCGCACGTGGTGCCGCAGCCCTTGGCGGACAACGTTCCAGGGGCGCCGGCAGCGGTCGACTGGGACACCACGCTGGCCTACCGGCACGAGCTGTGGTCGTACGGTCTCGGTGTGGCTGACGCGATGGACACCGCTCAGCGCGGGATGGGGCTGGACTGGCTTGCCACCCAGGAGCTGATCAAGAGGTCCGCTGCGGAGGCGGCTTCGGTCGGCGGTGCGATCGCGTGCGGAGCTGGCACTGACCAGCTGGACCCGGCCGCTGTTCCAACCGGTCGCGCAGGACTGAACGTTGTACTCGACGCCTATCGGGAGCAGATCGAGATTGTGGCTGGTGCGGGCGCAAAGGTCATCGTGATGGCTTCGCGAGCGTTGACGGCAACGGCTCGGTCGGCTGAAGACTACCTCGAGGTCTACCACACGTTGCTTGATGAGGCGGACCGCCCGGTCATCCTGCACTGGCTGGGCACCATGTTCGATCCGGCGCTGGCCGGCTACTGGGGCAGCGACGCGGTAAGTACGGCTACCGAGACATTCCTTTCACTGATCCGCGCCCACCCCGGCAAGGTGGACGGGGTCAAGGTCTCGCTGCTGGATGCGGCCCACGAGGTGTCGTTGCGCGCCAGCCTGGACGCCCTGCCCGGGCGGGTACGGATGTACACCGGGGACGACTTCAACTATCCAGAGCTTATTGACGGAGACGGCGAGCACCACTCCGACGCTTTGCTGGGCATCTTCGCTGCCATCTATCCGGCTGCCTCGACCGCTCTCCAAGCCTATGACGCGGGCGATCCGGCTCGAGGTCGCGCGATCTTGGATTCCACTCAAGATCTGGGCCGCCATATCTTCAGTGCGCCGACGTTCTACTACAAGACCGGCGTCGCATTCCTGTCCTGGCTGAATGGCCGGCAGGCCAACTTCAGCATGGTCGGCGGGTTGCAGTCGGGCCGGTCGATTCTGCACCTCGCGCAGGTCTTTCGGTTGGCCGACCGGGCCGGCCTGCTGCTGGATCCTCCATTGGCGGCGCACCGGATGCGGCTGCTGCTCGCCGTTCACGGGATCGAGGCTTGATCGATGACGGAACTGGCGCGGTTATCGCTGAACACGGGAACCACCAAGGCACTTACGCTGCCGGAAGCTGTCCAGGTCACGACCCGGGCCGGTCTGGGCTGGATCGGGCTGTGGCGGGACCGGGTGGCCGAAACCGGCTTGGACAAGTCCGCCCGGATCGTGAGTCAAGCAGGACTACGGGTGAGCTCGCTGTGCCGCGGGGGCTTTCTGACCGCTGCGGACGCCGCCGGTCAGCGGGCCGGGCTGGCCGACAACCGAGCCGCGATCGAGGAGGCTGCGGCGCTCGGCACCAGCGAGTTGATCATGGTCGTGGGTGGACTGCCGGAGGGTGACCGTGACCTGGCGGGCGCAAGGCACCGGGTCGCCGACCGTATCGCTGACCTTGTGCCCTACGCGGCCGACTACGGCGTCAGGCTGGTGCTGGAGCCGCTGCATCCCATGTATGCGGCGGATCGCGCAGTGTTGTCCACGTTGCGCCAGGCGCTTGACCTGGCGGCCCCGTACTCCGCGAACGTCGTCGGAGTGGTGGTCGACACCTTCCACGTCTGGTGGGATCCGGAGCTGGCCTCCTCGGTGGCGCGGGCGGGCCGCGAAGGCCGGATTGCGAGCTACCAGATCTGTGACTTCAACCTGCCGATCGCTTCCGACCCGCTGCTCTCCCGCGGGATGATGGGCGACGGCGTAATCGACTTCCCGGCCATTACCCGGATGGTGGCCGAGACCCGGTACGAAGGTCCGGTGGAGGTGGAGATTTTCAACGCCGACATCTGGGCGGCGCCGGCTGAAGA
>CADCUO010000057.1 GCA_902805915.1 uncultured Propionibacteriaceae bacterium
CGGCGATCAAAGAGATCGCGGCACGCTACATCGGTAACCCCGAGTTCTCCAACCTCCCGCGGAAGTTCAAGACCGCCCTCACCGGCCACCCACTGCACGATGTGGTGCCAGAGATCAACGACGTCGCGTTCGTCGGCGTTGAGCATCCCGAGCACGGCCCCGGCTTCGACCTCTGGGTCGGCGGCGGACTCTCCACCAATCCGATGCTCGCGGTACGGCTGGGCGCCTGGATACCGATCGATGACGTGCCCGACGTCTGGGCCGGTGTCACCAGCGTGTTCCGTGACTACGGTTACCGTCGGTTGCGGACCCGCGCCCGGCTGAAGTTCCTGGTCGCAGACTGGGGTCCGGAGAAGTTCCGGCAGGTGCTCGAGACCGAGTACCTCAAGCGGACCCTGATCGATGGGCCGGCACCCGCGGTACCCGACCGGCTGGGCGACCACGTCGGTATCTCGCAGCAGAAGGACGGCAAGTTCTTCGTCGGCTTCTCCGGCGCAGCCGGCCGGATCTCCGGCGACAAGCTGGTCAAGTTCGCAGAGATGGCAGAGGCCCACGGGTCCCGGCGGATCCGCACCACGCCGATGCAGAAGCTGCTGGTGCTTGACGTCCCAGCCGACCAGGTCGACGCCCTGGTCACCGCAGGTGAAGCACTGGGGTTGTCAGCCAACCCGAACGCCTGGCGACGCTCGGTGATGGCCTGCACCGGCATCGAGTTCTGCAAGCTGGCCATCGTGGAGACCAAGAACCGCGCAGCCTGGGTGATCGATGAGCTGGAGCGCCGGCTGGGGCAACTGGACTCCCCGATCACGGTCAACCTGAACGGGTGCCCGAACTCGTGTGCCCGGATCCAGGTCGCCGACATCGGGCTGAAGGGACAGCTCGTTCCCGGCCCGGACGGTGAGCAGGTGGAGGGCTTCCAGGTCCACCTCGGCGGCGGGCTTGGCCTGGACGCCGGCTTCGGGCGCAAGCTCCGCGGTCACAAGGTCACCGCCGAGGAGCTGCCTGGCTACGTGGAGCGGCTGGCCCGGGCGTACCTGGCGGGGCGCGAGACGGACGAGCGCTTCGCCCAGTGGGTGGCGCGTGCTGACGAGTCCGTACTGGTATGAGCGAGTCGTCGCTCCCTTCAGGAGACGGGATCAACCAGAATCGGCAGGCCGTCATGCACTGCCCGTACTGCGCCGAGGAAGACCTGTTCCCGATCGAGCACGGCGGCTGGGAATGCCGAAGCTGCAGCAGAGCGTTCTCAGTGAAGTTCCTGGGGTTGACCAACGCCAGACAGACTTCTGAAGGGAAGCCCTCATGAGCACTCTTGTCGACTACAGCCAGGCTGCTGCGGCAGCCAACGCCGAACTCGAGGGTGCCACGGCGCAGGAGATCTTCCGATGGGCGGCCGACGAGTTCGGCACCGGTCTGGTCGTCACCTCCTCGCTCGCCGACACGGTGATGATCCACCTCGCTGAGCAGGCGCTCCCCGGGATCGACGTCGTCTTCTTGGACACGGGGTACCACTTCGTTGAAACCATCGGCACCCGAGACGCGGTTCACGCCGTACACAACGTCAACCTGATCACCGTCACCGCCGAGCAGACGGTGGCGGAGCAAGATGCCACCTGGGGCAAGGACCTGTTCGCCCGGATGCCCGACCAGTGCTGCGCGTTGCGCAAGGTTGCGCCGCTGAACCGGGCGCTGGACCCTTACTCCGCCTGGGCCACCGGGGTCCGGCGCGCCGACTCCCCCGCTCGCGCGAAGACACCTGTGGTGTCCTGGGATGCCCGGCGACGGCTGGTGAAGATTGCCCCCATCGCACGCTGGAGCGACGCCGATGTCGCGGACTACATCGAGGCCAACTCCTTGATGGTCAACCCGTTGCTGGATGAGGGCTACGCATCGATCGGCTGCGCGCCGTGCACCCGCCCGGCCGATGCCAACGACCCTCGTGCTGGACGCTGGGCCGGGCTGGCCAAGACCGAATGCGGTATCCACCTATGAGCGCCGACGTCGTTTCCGACCTCGGCCAGCCGGGTCCCGTCGAAGGGCAGTTCGAGCGGGAGCAGGTCCGGCTGGACGCCGGAGCCACTGTGTGGTTCACCGGCCTCCCCTCGGCCGGCAAGTCGACCATCGCACACGCCGTGGCGGAGCAACTGGCCGCCGCCGGGGTTCGGGTCCAGGTGCTGGACGGCGATGAGGTACGGCCGCACCTGTCCGCTGGCCTGGGCTACGGAAAGGAGGCGCGGGACATCAACGTGTCCCGGATCGGTTGGGTCGCGCGGCTGCTGGCCTCCCACGGGGTTGTGGTGCTGGTGCCGGTGATCGCCCCCTACGCCGCCACCAGACAAGCCGTCCGCGCAGATCACCTGGCGGCCGGCGTACCGTTCGCCGAGGTCTACGTGTCGACCTCCCTGGCGGTTGCGGAACAGCGTGACGTGAAGGGTCTGTACGCAAAGGCGCGTCGAGGCGAGATCACCGGGATGACCGGGGTCGACGACCCGTACGAGCGTCCAGACACTGCCGAGCTGGTGCTGGACACCGCCGAGGTTGATGTAGCGACATCGGTTGAGCTGGCCAAGGACCTGCTGTCGGCAATCCTGGAGAGGAAGCTGCCATGACCTTCACCCGTACGGTGAACGCTCCCCCGGCCCTGCGGCCGCTCACCGAGCTGCAGGCGCTGGAGTCGGAGTCGATCCACATCTTTCGGGAGGTTGCCGCGACCTTCGCCTCCCCGGTGATGCTGTTCTCCGGGGGCAAGGACTCGGTCGTGATGCTGCACCTCGCCGCCAAGGCGTTCTGGCCGGCACCCATCCCGTTCGAGTTGCTGCATGTGGACACCGGTCACAACTTCCCCGAGGTCCTCAGGTTCCGCGACGAGGCGGTGGAGTTCTACGGCGCCAGGTTGAAGGTCGCCTCGGTACAGGACTACATCGACGATGGGCGGCTGCGTGAGCGGCCCGACGGCACCCGCAACCCGCTGCAGACGGTACCGCTGCTGGATGCCATCCAAGCCGGCAAGCACGACGCCGTCTTCGGCGGCGGACGCCGGGACGAGGAACGGGCTCGAGCCAAGGAGCGCATCTTCAGCATGCGCGACGAGTTCGGTCAGTGGGAGCCTCGCAACCAGCGACCGGAGCTGTGGTCGCTGTACAACGGGCGGCACCTGCCCGGTGAGCATGTCAGGGTGTTCCCGCTGTCGAACTGGACCGAGCTGGACATCTGGGACTACATCGAGGCAGAGAAGATCGCGCTGCCCTCGATCTACTACGCCCATGAGCGTGAGGTGGTGCACCGCGACGGCATGTGGATCGCCATCACCGACGTCACCCCCGAACAAGAGGGCGACGAGGTGGAGGTCAGGTCGGTCCGCTACCGCACGGTGGGCGACATGTCCTGCACTGCGGCGGTGCTGTCCGACGCCACAACTGTGGCTGATGTCATTACCGAGGTCGGGCTCAGCCAGCTGACCGAGCGTGGCGCCACCCGGGCCGACGACAGGCTGTCGGAGGCCGCGATGGAAGACCGCAAGCGAGAGGGCTACTTCTGATGGCACCCACCCAGACCAACTCGGGCCCGGTCAACGGCGGTCGCACCCTGCTCCGGCTAGCCACAGCTGGATCGGTGGATGACGGGAAGTCGACCTTGGTGGGTCGGCTGCTGTTCGACACCAACTCCGTGCTGAGCGACACCCTCGACCACGTCGAGAAGGTGAGCAAGCGCAAGGGACTGGCCAGCGCTGATCTGGCGCTGCTCACCGACGGGCTGCGGGCCGAGCGGGAGCAGGGCATCACCATTGACGTGGCCTACCGCTACTTCGCCACACCAGCGCGCAAGTTCATCTTGGCCGACTGCCCCGGGCACGTGCAGTACACCCGGAACACAGTGACTGGATCCTCCACCGCAGACGTCATCGTGCTGCTGGTCGACGCTCGCAACGGGGTGGTGGAGCAGACCCGCCGGCACCTGGCCGTGGCAGCGCTGCTCCGGGTCCCGCATGTGGTGCTGGTGGTCAACAAGTTCGACCTGGTGGACTACTCCGAGGACGTCTTCAACGAGATCGCCATCGACTTCGCCATGCTGTCGCGCAGCCTGGGGGTCGGGGACACCCACTGCATCCCGGTGTCGGCAACCCAAGGCGACAACGTCGTCACCCGCTCCCCCCGTACTCCCTGGTACGAGGGACCGACAGTGCTGGGCTTCCTGGAGGAGGTTGACGACACCCCCACTGCCGTCGGCGCAGACTTCCGGTTCCCGGTGCAGCAGGTGGTCAGGCCGCAGAACGCGGTGTTGGCACCCTGGGCGGCCAAGGCCCCAGCCGTGACCGGTGACTATCGCGGCTACGCCGGCAAGATCGAGTCGGGCCGTGTGCAGGTCGGCGACGAGGTCGTTGTCCTGCCGAGAAGTGCGCATGCCGTGATCGAGGCGATCGACACCCCGGACGGCCCGCTTGATCTCGCGGTCACCGGGCAGTCGGTGGTGTTGCGCCTGGACCGTGACCTCGACGTGTCCCGCGGTGACATCTTCGCCGCCACCGATGCCCCACCGGCCCCGCGGCGCGAGCTGACTGCGACCGTGTGCTGGCTGGCCGAGCGCCAGCTGAAGGTCGGCGGCCGGGTCCTGGTGCAACACGGCACCGCCGTGACCAAGGCGATCGTACGGTCCATCGACGGAGCACTCGATCTCGACATCGAACCGGGCGGACTGCCGACGTGGACCTCGGCAGAGTCACTGGACCTCAATGACATCGGCCGGGTCCGGCTTGCGTTGGCCACTCCGCTCCCCATCGACAACTACCGCGAGCACCGGATGACCGGCGCATTCATCATCGTCGATGAAGCAGACGGCTGGACTCTCGGCGCCGGTATGGCGGGCGGCACACCGTTCACCGCCTCCTCTTTCTCGCACACAGCTGGTCGATCCGGAAAGGCCAAATGATGACCGCTCCCTCACTCGTACTGCTGGGCTACGGAAGCACTGATCCACGGGTAGCCCAGGTCAGTCACGAGATTCGCACCCGGCTGCTGGAGCTGCGCCCAGAGCTGGACGTCCACGTCGCCTTCGTGGACCACTGCCCACCCGCTGGTCTGCAGGTGGTCAACAAGCTGGTCAAGCGCGGCGTTACCGAGATCGTGTTCGTCCCACTGCTGCTGTCGGACGCCTTCCACGCCCAAGTTGAGTTTCCGGCGGTGATTGCTCAGGTGCAAGCCGCGCACCCGAATGTGAGCGTGATCGCTTCTCGTCCGATCGGGCCTGAGGCACAGCTGTTGTCGGTAATCGACCGGCGACTGCGTGAGGTGCTGCGGTTGAAGCGGGTCAGCGAGCTCGACGGCCTGGTGTTCGCCGCAGCCGGCAGCTCCGACGTACGGAGCAACGCTATCGTGGCGCGTCGCGCCCGGCAGTGGGCCAACCACCACAAGCTGCCCTGCGTGACGGCTTTCGCCACTGCAGGGCCTTCTACCGGTGAGGCGGTCCGCACGCTCCGTTCCCAGGGGCGGCGCCACATCGCCGTCGGCAGCTGGTTCCTGGCCCCGGGTGTCCGGTACTCCAAGCAGGCGGAGCTCGCCATCGAGGCTGGTGCGGTCGCCGTCTCGGCCCCACTGGGCGCCGAGCCGGAGGTCGCCGAAGCTGCCCTCGCCCGGTACGTCGTTGCCGCCATGGAGCTGGTGGATCTGGAGCCAGCCATGGCCGATGACGAGCCGGCACCGGTACGTCATCTGAGCGTGGTCAGCGCCTGAGCGCATCACACCACGCGGCAGCGCCTAGCTGGCCGCCAGCAGGCGGCGCTGCTCCTCGACGTCGAAGTCGGCGGCTGGCCACTGCAGGTCCAGCTGCCGCAGGTGCTCGATCAGAAGCTGGGCGACGGCCCAGTTGCGATACCACTTCCGGTCCGACGGGATCAGGTACCACGGTGCCTGACGTGAGTTGCAGCGTTCCAGGGCGGTTTGGTATGCCTCGGTGTAGTCCGCCCACTTCGCGCGCTGAATTAGGTCGTGGGGGTCGTACTTCCAGTGCTTCGTTGGCTCGGCAAGGCGCTCAGCCAGCCGCTCCTTCTGTTTTTCGCTGGAGATGTGCAGGAAGCATTTGACCACCGTGACCCCCGACGCGACCAGACTCGCCTCCCACTCGATGATCTCGTCGTAGCGGGTGGAGAAGATCGACTCCTCGACCAGGTGGTTGACGCGGACCGTCAGCACGTCCTCGTACTGGGAACGATCGAAGATCCCGATCATCCCGGGTGCCGGTAGCTCCCGTCTGATCCGCCACAGGAAGTGGTGGCGCAACTCGGCCTTGGTCGGGGCCGCGAAAGCCTTGATCTTGACGCCTTGGGGATCCACCATGCCGATCGCATGCCGGATCACGCCGCCCTTGCCCGCGGTGTCCATGCCCTGCAAGATCACCAGGATCCGCTTGGCGTCGGGATGGCCGACCCTGCCCGCAGCGAAGAGGCGCTCCTGCAGCTCGTTCAGCTCAGGTGCCAAGGCTCTGGTGACTGTGCGCGCCTCGCCCTTGCTGCCGACGAAGCCAGGAGTCGATCGCGCGTCGAAGTCAGCCAGCTGCACCGGGCCTGCCGGGAGCCGAAGCAGCTCAGTCAACGGCGCCGCCGGTGGCGTCTCGTCCTGAACTGCGTCGGTCAGCTTCGACTTCTTGTCCTTGGTCTTCCGCGCCATGGCCCGATTGTGCCGTACCCGCCCGACGGCAGCCGTACTGGACTGTCGCAGGTGGCACCGGCCGGCTACCCCGACCGCCGAGTCGATTACCGGCTGCAAGGATGCCCAGATGTTGTTGATCTTCCGCCGCGGCGACCCGGATGTCCACGGTGAGCTGACCGACACCGGCCTGTCCGAGCTCTATCGTCACCCGGCGCCTACCTCGGGGGCGTGGCTGCGTACCAACTTCATCACCTCGCTGGACGGTTCCATCCAGGGACCGAACGGCAGGTCTGGCGGCATCGGCACTCCCAGTGACCAGCACGTATTTGCGCTGCACCGGGCACACTGCGACGCGGTGCTGGTGGGAGCCGGCACGGCACGTACCGAGCGGTACCGCGCGGTCGACCTGGCACCCTGGCAGCGCGAGGTCCGCCGTGAAGAAGGCTTGTCGGACTTCCCCTTGTTGGTGATTGTCTCCGCATCGCTCGACCTGGACCCGGCCATCGCCACAGCGTCGGCAGCCGCGTGCGGTTCGGTGCTGGTGGTGACAAGCGAGCGGCCGCCCATCGATCGGTTGGCGCCGTTGGTCGACGCCGGTATCGAGGTGCTGGGCAGCGGTCGGTCCCGGGTGGACCTGCGCGGGGCGGTGGCTCAGCTCGCGGAGCGGGGCTTCCGCCGGCTGCTGTGCGAGGGCGGTCCGCGGCTGCACCGTGACCTGTTGGCCGCCGACCTGGTGGACAGTTTGTCGCTCACCCTGGCGCCTTCGGTGGTGGGCGGAACTGGCAGCCGTACCACTGTTGGCCCCGCGCTGGACGCCTCGCCCGGCTTCCAGCTGGACTTTGCCGTGTATGCCGACGATCACACCCTCTTCACCCAGTACGTCCGTGCGTGACTCGTCCGCCCGGAGCGACCGTGACCTCAGGAGGGATTCGCCGGCACGTCCCACCCGGTCTGCGGTGTGGCGCAGGTACCACGGAAGACGTACTGGGACGGCAGCTTGCGTTGATGGCTGGACCAGTCGATGGCGGGACGGCGCTGGTTGGCCGGTAGGTAGCCGAGCCGGTAGACGGCCATCAGCTCCAGGTCGTCCGGCACCTCGAGCAGCTGCTCGATACGTTGCCAGTTGCCGGGAACCTCCATGGGAAAGGAGATGAACTGGATGCCCATCCCGAGCTCGACGGTAGCCAGCCACACGTTCTCCATTGCCGCGCCCATGCTGAACACCGAGTAGAACGACGACAGCTCACCTGGCCGGTACTCGGCCCGGTCCAGCATCACTCCCAGCAGCAGGGGTGAGCCGGCGACAAGCTGACGGTTCTCCTCACCGAGTGTCTGCGGCACCCGCAGGCGGTTCATCAGCTTCTGACCTCGAGCGGTGAAGACCTGGCTGGTGAACGGTCGCAGCGGTGCCGGCAGCTTGTCGAACAGCATGCCGTCGCGTCGTTCCTCCATCTCCTTGGCACTGAACCGGAAGTACGGCTTGTAACGCTCGAAGAAGGTGCCGTTCGACATCGCCTCGGTCATGCTTTCGCCGCTGATGGAGGCGATAGCTTCGATGGTGGTTCGATCCTCGATGATCACGAACCGCCACGGCTGGCTGTTGAGCTGGGAGGGCGCGCGGCCGGCCACCTCCATCAGCAGGCGTTGATGTTCCTGGGTCACCGGATCGGGCAGGAAGGGCCCGTTCGTGGTCTTGCGGCGACGGACAACGTCGAGGAACTCCATCTGTGGCTACCTCCAGGCCTTGATCGCGCTGGCTGCGAAGAATGGTGCCGCGGACAGCGCCAGGAACATGTGCCGTCGGGACTTGGTGCTGACATAGGGAATCAGGGCCATCGGGACGGCGGCGGGAAGCAGTGCCCAGCCGGCAGTGTTGTCGCTCCACAGCAGCGAGCTGGCGGCCGCGCCGGCCATCGTTGCGGTAGTCGCGTAGAGCGCATGATGCAGCCAGTGCACCCGCGTGGTATCGACCAGCCGGGTGGCGACACCCACTCCCAGAGCGCAGTTGGCGGCATAGCAGGAGGTGGCCGCGGTGAAGAGGATCGCAGGTTTCATGGACTTCGCTCCCTACGCCGTACCCGAACCGGGGTGCAGCAGCAGGATCCGGTACGGGAACTGCTCCACCACGTGCCAGTCTGGACCGACGACCGACGCCAGCTCGGCGGGCCGATAGCTGCGCCGGATCGACAGCAGCCCGTCGTGGGAGATGAAAGACCGCCGCCCGAATGGCCGACTTGCCACGGCGTACGCTGCATACGCCAGGCGACTGCGTGCGATGTCGTTGTGGATGATGAGGCGGCGGGCAAGGCCCAAGCTGTCGTCGACCAGGCGAGCAAGGTCCGGGCCGTCGAGGTGATGCAGGACATGGTTGGAAATGACGACGTCGAAGCGGGCTTCGGCGGCGACCAGCTGTGCACTGGTGGACTGACGAAATGTCACCGACGGCGTCGGTGGCAACGCTTTCGCGAAGCGGTGGGCGCGGGCGTCCGGGTCGATGGCGGTGATGTCCAGCAGCAGGCCGTCCCGGCCAGCCCAGCGGGCTAGCGCACGCGCCACGTCGCCGCCGCCGGAGCCGATGTCGAGCACGGTGGTGGTCGTGGTCGCCGACATGATCGGCCGGAGCCGGCAGGTGTAGACCTGCCGCCAGCCAGCGACGAGCCGGTTGACGACCCGGAACTGCTGGTAGGTCCTTCGCAACGCTTCCGGGTCGCAGGCGGGATCGTCCATCAGCTCGTGGGCCTGAACTTCCCGGGTAGTCAGTCTGGATGTTCTCATGCCGCTGTCCGGCGGGTGAGCAGCGCGGACTCCACCGTCAGACCCGGCCCGAACGCCATCGCGCAGATCCGCTCCGCGGCTGCGGAGCTGGCTTCGTGCAGGATGCTGCGGAGCACGAACAGGACGGTTGCGCTCGACATGTTGCCATACCTGCGGAGCACCTCGCGGGATGGCTGGAGCTGTCCGTCGCCCAGCTCAAGCCGGTGCTGGACGCGATCCAGAATGCTTCGCCCGCCGGGGTGGATCGCCCAGTGGTCGATGTTGCGGTACCCGGAGTCGACCAGGGCCTGGTCCGCCGCCAGCAGCGGGGTGAGCGCTTCGGCGATGTGTCGTTCGATGATCCTAGGCACATAGCTGCTGAGGACCATCTCGAAACCGTCGTCTCCGATCGTCCAGGCCATGTCCGCTTCACCGGTCGGGGTAAGCACCGTCTCGAAATTGTCGAGGTCGAGCACCGGATGGCCGCCGGGGCCGGGGCGGGCCGACACAACAGCAGCGGCCGCGCCGTCTGCGAATACCGACGACGCCACGATGGTGTCCGGGTTGTTGGAGGACCGCAGATGCAGCGTGCAGAGCTCGACGCAGACCACCAGCACGACGGCGTCCGGTGCGCTCTGGCAGAAGGCCTGAGCCGCCCGAAGCGCCGGGAACGCGCCGTAGCAACCCATGAACCCCAGGTGGTAGCGCTGCGTGGCAGGGTTCAATC
>CADCUO010000058.1 GCA_902805915.1 uncultured Propionibacteriaceae bacterium
GTCTGCGACGCCGCCGACGAACCGGCGGAGACGTTCGACCGGGTGACCGCGATCAACCTCCGCGGCGTGTGGGCCTGCATGAAGCACGAGTTGGCGCAGATGCGCACCCAGGGCAGCGGCGCGATCGTGAACTGTTCCTCCCTCGGCGGGCTGGTCGGCAACCCCGGACGGGCCGCCTACCACGCCACCAAGCACGGCGTCCTCGGCCTGACCAGCAGCGCCGCCCTGGAATATGCACCCCGCGGAGTCCGAATCAACGCCGTCTGCCCCGGCACCATCGCCACCCCGATGGTCACTGACATGCTCGCCACCGGCGAGCTCGACGTGCAGCAGGCGCTGGCGAACCAGCCCATCAACCGGCTCGGCGAACCCGAGGAAGTCGCCGCCGCTGTGCTGTGGCTGTGCAGCCCCGGCGCCAGTTTCATCATCGGCGTCGCGCTTCCCGTCGACGGCGGCTACACCGCCCGCTAGCCGCGCCACCCACCACTACAGACAAGGAAGCCCGTGATGAAGTACTCCGTTCTCGGCACGACTGGTGTGAAGGTGTCCCGGATCTGTCTGGGCACCGCCACGTTCGGGGTCGCCCCCACTGCTCAGGAGGCCGACCGGGTCGTCGGCGCTGCCGTCGACTTGGGCGTAAACTTCGTCGACACCGCTGACGTGTACGGCAACATGCCGGTCTTCGACCGGCCCGGCGCCCCCGCGGCCGCCGACCGTGAACCCGCCGAGCAGATCCTGGGCCACGCCCTCCGCGGCCGCCGCGACGAGATGGTGATCGCCACCAAGTCCAACGGCATCGTCGGACTCGACATCAACGACCGGGGGCTGTCCCGCCGCCACATCATCCGCCAGGTCGAGACCAGCCTTCGGCGTCTGCAAACCGACTACATCGACCTCTACTACGCCCACGATCCCGACCCGGACACGCCGTTGGAGCAGACCCTCGCCGTCTATGACGACCTCATTCGGCAGGGCAAGATCCGCTACGTCGGCCTGTCCAACCATCCCGCCTGGCAGGTCACCCAGGCCCTCTGGATCGCCGACGACCGGCGACAGCAGGCACCCGTCGCCGCCCAGGTGAAGTACAACCTCGTCGACCGGACCGCCGAACGAGAGCTCGGACCCGCCTGTGATTACTTCGGGCTGTCGATCGTGCCGTATGCGCCGCTGCACGGCGGCCTGCTCGCCGACCTGGCCGTTCTCGACCGCGAGGTCTCCGGCGACCAGCGCTTTGGGGCGGCCGGGTTCACCGACGCCGAGATCGCCCTGGCCCGGGAGGCCGAGCGATTGAGCCGCGAGTGGGGCCTGAAGCCGTACCAGGTGTCCCTGGCCTGGCTGCTGTCCCGCCCGGCGGTTGCCTCCGCGATCGTGGGCGCCGAGACCGCCGACGAGCTCCGCGTCAACGCCACCGCGGCCGACATCGAGCTCGAACCCGACCAGCTGGACGCCTTGACTGCGTTGGCCGCCGAACCCGGCGCCTTTGAGCACCGCGCCGGCGACGGGCCGGCAGCGCCATCCATCGCGACCGGCTCGGCCTCCTGAGCCCTGCCTGACGAGTAACCCAGCCCTTCAACACCAGCCAAGGAGCCTGCCATGCCTCGAGCCGACCAGGCCACCATCGACCTCCTGACCGACTACTTCGACGCCAGGGAGGCCAAGAACTTTGACCGACTCGGCTCCTACTATGCCGACCCCTTCCTCAACTGACCAAGCGCTCCGGAAGGAGCCTTCGCGGCTCGCATCCTGATCATCGGTTCTGCCCAAGGCCTCGGCCGAGCCGCCGCCACCAGTCTGCTCGACGAAGGTCACCAGGTGGTCGTCCACGCCCGCGACACCAACCGCGTTCGCCCTCGCCATCGCCCGCCGCCGGCCAGACGTCACCAGCCACGCAGTCAACCCCGACTGGGAGCGCCAGCCAACGCACGAAATGGCGCGTCAGCGACACCTGTCGCGCACGAGCCTTGCGCGGGCGGTCAGTTCCACCGATCCGGTCGCATGATCAACGGGGGAAGTACTCAACCCGGGGTGTGAAGATCAAGTTCTGGCCGAGCACGCTTCGCGGCCGTTTGAGCCCATGAACCACCTCTGCCGCCACGTCCCCAGGATCCATCATCCGCTCCTTGGGGATGCCCCATTGAGCCATCATCGGAGTGTCCATTGCCGCCGGCATGATGCCCTGGATCCGACACGGGTGGCCGAACTCGCGCGTCTCGGTCTGGAAGATCTCCGTAGCCTTGGCGAACGCCGCCTTGGAACTGTTGTAGGCGACTGCACCGCTGCCGACGGTGACGGCCGAGATCGAGATGATGTTGAAGATCTCCGCCTCGCTGTCATCGTCACGAGCACTCAGGAAGCCGTTGAGGAACTCCTTCATCAAGAACACCGGTCCATGGCAGTTCACCGCGAACACCTGCTGGTAGGCGTCTTCGTCGACGTCGACAAGGTAACCGGGCCGGTCGATCCCGGCCACGTTCACCAAGATGTTGAAGTCTGCTCCGTACCGCTCGTACAGCCGTCCCACCACCAGCTTGCGGTGCTGGCTGCTCGTCACGTCGAACTCGGCGACTTCTGCAGAACCGTTGGAGCCGGTGATCATGGCGGCGGTGTCGGCTGCGCCGGCGACATTGATGTCGGCGGCGACCACGTGAACGCCTTCTCCACCAAGCGCAACGCAGATGGCGCGGCCCAGCCCGCTGGCACCTCCGGTGACGAATGCGACTCGGCCGGTGAGGGCGGATTTCATAGCAGCTCCTGTGGTAGGTAAGGAAAGGCAGATTGCCCAGGCAATGACGGCGTGATCATGGTGACGGGGCCACTGCGAGCTCTTCGGCTAGACGTCGAACTGGAGCAGGAAACCGGTACCAGCGTTGGCCAGCATGAAGGCACCATCGTCGCCGGGTGCGATCTCCTCGCCGTCCACCACAACTACCGCGGGAATGGCTCCGTGGATGACCATCCGGAAACGTTCCCGAGCGAACTCCGGGTAGCCAGTGCCCTCAACGCTCGCCTGCAGCGAGAGCCGGCCCTCATTCCGCGTCAGCTGGAACGTCGTCCGGTACCTGGCCCCCTCGGAAGCGGCGAAGGTGAGGCCGTCATCCTCGGCCAGCAACGAGCTGCGCTGCCCGTCGGCCGCCGGCACGAACAGATGCAGCTCAACTGTCGAGGGGTGGTAGTTCGCTGTCGAGGCAGGTGCCTCGGGCCACATGGGTATCACTGCCCCACCGCGCGCGTATACCGGTATCCGGTCCATCTGTGTGACCGCTCGCACGAAGGTGTTGCCGGGCAGCTGTGCGTCGGTGTGCCAGTCGTACCAGCTGCCTTCAGGTAGATAGACCTGTCGAGCGGTGCAGCCGGCTTCCAGGACGGGAGCCACCAGCAGGTCGGGACCGAAAAGGTACTCGTCGTCGATGTCGCGCACGGTCGGGTCGTACTGGAAGTCAAGCACGAGTGGGCGCTGCACAGGTGCGCCGGTCTCGGCTGCGTGCTGAAAAGCTGCGTAGAGATATGGGAGTAGTCGGTAGCGGAGCTGGATCGCGTCGCGGACCATGTCCTGGATCACCTTGCCCCAGGCCCAGGCGTACTGGTCGACGTTGCCGATCTCGGAGTGGTTGCGGCAGAACGGCGTGAGCGTCCCGTACTGCATCCACCTCAGGAACAGCTCGGCGTTGGAGCTGCCCGCGAACCCGCCGATGTCTGCCCCGACGAAGGCCTGCCCGGAGACACCCAGACCTGCCCCCATCGGGATGCTCAGCCACAGGTGGTCCCAGCGCGACATGTTGTCGCCCATCCAGTTCGCGGCGTACCGCTGGATTCCGGCGAAGCCTGCCCGGGACAGTACGAATGTGCGCCGGTCGGGCATGGCATCCAGCAGCCCGGCCGTGGTGCCCATGGCCATCAACAATCCGTACTGGTTGTGATAGCGCTCATGGGAGTACTTACCCCTGCCGAAACGCATCGCGTCCGGTGCGATGTTCCCGGTGGCGGGCTCGTTCATGTCGTTCCAGATTCCGGCGAGGCCGGACTGCACATGGGCGGCGTTCAGCTCGCCCCACCAGGTCCGGGCCTCATCGGTGACGAAGTCCGGGAAGGCGGTATTTCCAGGCCACACCTGACCGACGTAGGTGTCTCCGCCTTCGGTCCGGCACAGCACGTCCCGTTCCAGCGCCTGGTCGAACACCCAGTAGCCGGGGTCGACCTTTACGCCCGGATCGATGATGGTGATGACCTGGAAGCCCTGCTCTGACAATCGGCTCAGCATCCCGGGGACGTCGGGGAAGGAGTCGGTGTTCCAGGTGAAGACCCGGTAGCCGTCCATGTACTCGATGTCGAGCCAGATCCCGTCGCAGGGGATCGCGTTGTCACGGTGCCGAGCGGCAAGCTGTTCAACCGCCTCCTGGGTGTAGTTGAACCATCGACACTGGTGGTAGCCCAGTGACCACAGTGGCGGTGGAGCGGTTCGACCGGTCAACCAGGTGTACCGCTCCAGCATCGTGGTCATGTCGGGGCCGGCGAAGATGTACTCGGTGTACTGGCCACCCGAGAAGTGGATCCGGTACTCCTCGGGGTGGGAGAACTCATAGCTGCCCCGGTACCCGTTGTCCATAAACGATGCCGCCATCGTCTGCGCGGGGTAGCTCTGGTGGTAGAAGAACGGGATGGAGACGTAGTAGGGATCGAACTCCGTACTCGTCCGGTCGCCTCGCGGGTCCCCGGGGGAGGTCTCCGCGGCGATCTTGCCTCCGGAGTTGGGATCGAGCACATCGGTGTTCCACAGGGTGAAGTCGCGACCTTTGCGGTTGAACCGACCGGTCTTCTCCCCCAGTCCATACACCGCGTCCTCCTGGCGGCAGCGGCGACGGATCGTGAAGGCATCGTTGAGGGTCGCGTAGTTCCAGTAACGGCCGTCGTCGTCGCACGTAGTCTCCACGACGGCGCTGCCGTCCAGCCGATGCACGTCGATCCGGAACGGGTCAAGCCAAAGCGTGACGACCATCGCCGAGGTACGGAGCCGGACGAGACCATCACCGTACTCGGTAATGAAGTCGGTGCTCGCCGCGAGCGGGTCGACACACACCGCGAAGGTCGGGGCCTCGTCGAAGGCTCCGCCACGGCTGATCTTCATCCGGACTACGTCCGCAGCGACGACATCAACCCTCAGCTGCCCACCGTGCAGGCCAGCCA
>CADCUO010000059.1 GCA_902805915.1 uncultured Propionibacteriaceae bacterium
ACGGCGCCATCCTGGGACCCGGGCATCCCGCGGTCCTGCACGACGACCCCGACTGGATCTTGATCTACCACTACTACTACGACGAGTTCAACCAGGGCGCGGCCCGGCTCGCCATGAACAAGCTCGAGTGGGTGGACGGCTGGCCGGTCGTCATCTGAGCCGTGCAACGTGACGCTGTCACCCCATCACCAAACCGGGCGCGACTAGACGGGTCACCTACGTGCTTCCATTCACGAGCCCCAGTTGTCCGGGACCTGCACCCACACGTGCCGAGTCGGCCACGAGATTGCTCGTGGCACCACCTCCGGCCGCTGGTCTTCGGGCAGATCAAGCCAGTAGTACCAGCGCCATTCCTCAACGAGATTGAGATACGTCCCGCCGCCGGAGCTGTAGACCTCCGTCACCGCGCGCAGGTCGTACAGCGGCTCCCCGGGTTTCACCACACACACGCGCTGCCCATACACCTGTGGTACGTCGGTCACCGGGACCCAACGCATCGGCGGCGGCGGGCCGAAGGTCTCGACCGTGAACTCGCCACCCAGGTCGACCAACCGGCCGGTGCCGTCGAAGACCAGACCGCCCCATGGGTCCTCCCCGCCGCTCACACCGCGCCCTTGCTCTGCAGCCACCGGTACGGGTCTACGGCGCTGCCGCGAAGCCGGATCTCGAAGTGCAGATGGGACCCAGCCGGTCCTGCCGGCCGAACGTTCCCGGTGAAACCGACATATCCGATCACCGCCCCGGCTCCGACTCGCTGGCCGACTCGGACACTCTGCCGGCTCTGATGGGCGTACCAGGAGGCGACTCCCCCGCCGTGGTCGATCTTGGTCAGGTTGCCGTACGCGCCGCCGCGGCTGACCGAGATCACTGTCCCCGCCATCGTTGCCCGGATCGGGCTGCCCGCGGCAAGGGCGAAATCCTGACCGGTGTGACACGCCACCCAGACGCCGGAGGAGCACTGTCCGAAGCTCGCCGTGAGGACGTACCCCGTCACTGGGCGGACGATCTTTCCGCTGGACCCGGCTTGGTCGGCAGCGCCGGCGACATTCCCGTACGTCGACACGTGTACGTGGTCACGGTGGGCGGCGGTGTCATTCGCCCCGTTGTAGCAGGAGGCTCGGGTGGAGCCGCACGTCCGCCAGCCTTCGGCTTGCCGGGCAGCCGACCAGATTCGTTCGTTCCAGATCACGTACTTCACGCCCAGGGCGGCGCGGTTCGCCACCGCCCACGCGGCGATGCTCTCCCCCAGCGTCTTCCCGCCTGCAGTCTGGTAGCCCGGGATCATCGCATCGACGGCGCGACCGGTTTGGTGGTCGTCGTCGACGTTCGCGGGCCGATCGCCTACGCCGGACCAGCCGCTGATCTGAGGCCATCGCGCGACAATGCAGCGCATCACTCTCAGAGAGTCGGGCTGCAGCCCAGCCTCGGCGCCCGACCCGATAGCTGGACATTGCATCGCCTCCTGCGCTCCGCACATCGCGCCTGCGGCGAGGGTGGCAGCCTCCGGTGAGTCAACTGCGACCTTTCCCTTGAACACCTGGACGAGTGCTCGGGATAACTGTTCGTGCTTGGCATAGGCGTCACTGAACGCAGACCGCTGCACGGCTTGCGCCGCCTCGGTGATGCTCTTGTTCTCCCAGCCGGGGATCTGAGCGAGCCCTGGGATGGTGTAACCCGTCCGCCCCGCCGCGCGCTTGCCGGCCTGCTGTGCCGCTGCAGTGTCGACGGCCGTGATTCTCTTGCCTAGCAGGAAAACGCGGGTGGCGTAGCCCGGATTGTTCACCTGCGCGACCGTGCCGTACCAACCGGGCAAGGTGCGCTGCTGGAAGAACCCGGCGTCACCATCTGCGTTGGGCTTGTCGAATCCTGGATAGACCCCGAGCGCACTTTCCTGGTTGGCCGCCGACAGCGCCACCACGCTGGCACGTTCGGTCTTCGCCGGGCTCCATCGTGCGACGCGTCCTACCTGCACAGTGGTGACATAGATGGCTCTGGCGACCCGGACCTGAACGTCCCTCAGGGTCGCCACTGTGGGTACCGGGTCGTTCGACATCCCGTCCTCGGCACACGTCTGAGCATCCATGCTCGCCGCCTGCCTGGCTCGGGCGCTGGCCTCGCCGCCGAGCGACGAACCCAGCGAGATCAACGGCACGTACACCAGCCAGGCAACGACACCGAGCTGGATGACGACCAAGCCGATCAAGGCGCTGCGGAGCCTCCTGCTCTTGACCAGGGACGTGCCAAGCTCCCAGGCCATCCTGCCTGTCACTGGATCCACCCGATCAGGCCTTCGGCGTCACGCTGTCAACGAGCCAGCCATAGCCGGCGTCCGGGTCGGCTACCAGGCCGATACGGATCGCTGAACCGTCACTCAGTCTCTGCTGGTACTCCGCGGCGTATGCGCTGACATCGACTGGGGCCGCCCTGCCCCGGGGACGGGCAGCCGGGAGCTTGGCGGGATCGGTGTTGCCGATCTGGTCAACCAGAGCTGGGGTGGCGACCTTCTCCAACGCTGGCACCCGGGTCCTCCGGTTGCCGTCCACCCAGGCCTTGACGAACTGGTTCGCGGCTTCGTCGGCACCGACAGGGGCTCGGGCCACAGTGGCGGCGTCGCCGCCAGCCGGTTCAGGACGCACCGACGGGCTCGGCCGTTGGGGCGTCGCGTTGGCAGGTGAGGGAGTCGCTGTGGAGGTCGGCGAGGCGTTGGCTCTCCCGGCCGCCAGGTCGGTCTGCCCGGCTCTTCCCGCCAGCACCACAATCGCTACCGCGAGAAGGAGGCATGCAACGAGCAGGATCGGCGTCCACGGCGCCGATTTCCCTTGGCGCGCCGGCTGACCGTCTGGACCGCCGTAGGTCATCCTTGGGCCGTCGAGCGGCCCGTTCATACCAGAACCTCACGCTCTCGCTTCGAGCGGTAGGTGACCATGGGGACCTCATGGCCGTATGCGTCGAGCTGCGGCTCCGGCAGCCGGACGTACTCACCGTCGGTGGAGAGGTCTCGACTGGTCGCACGGTACAGTCCTGCTTCCGATCGGTGCTCGGTCGGCACGATGATCCCCGTCGGGTAGACCACCCGGCCAGACAGCCGCTCCGCCGCAGCTGGCTCCGCGCGCCTAGGTGCGCCCGTCTCAGCTTCCCCGGTGTAGGCGGCCAACGGCGTCTCCACTACGTACGGCCTCGTCGTGGCGTGGTCATCTTCCGTACGTCCAGCGGTGGACGCATAGGAACCAGCGGCACCAGAGTCCGCCATCGCCTCCGAAGCTCGGGCAGCGCGCCGCGGGGACACCTGCTCATCCGACTGCGTCGAGGACGCAACCAGCCCGGACCACCTCGTCGTCGGGACGGCACCTGACGCAGCCGTCAGCTCGTGCCGCGTCACCATCGAGCCCTCCAGCGCGGCGGCTGAGCCCGACACGGGAACCGCTTCCACGACACCACGTCTGCTGGCCAGGTACGGCGGTGGCGGCAAGGCCGGCATGGTCGACTGGACATGACGGCTGCCGCCATCGGTCGTGGCACGGCTTACATCGGCAGGCATCTGGTGCGACCGGCTGTCCTGGCGCTCTTTGTCGTCGTCCGCACCCAGCTTCATCCCGAGCCGCACGCCGGCGGCTCGCTGCACGATCCCACCCAGGTAGCTTCGTCCCGGTTTCATTCCCGGTGTCATGGCCTTGAAGGTGTGTGCCGGCTTGGTGAGCATGATGGCTGCGATCGTCACCACAGCCATCGCGAGCAGCTTCACGCCGGTGCCGAGGTTGTCAGCATTCTGCAGTGCCGACAGCACCAAAGTGATCGCGCCGGCGGCGATCGTGAACTTGAAGACGCCGATGACCGCTGCGGCGAACAGGTCCCACAGTCGTTGCAGCACGTCGAACTTGAGCACGCCGAGGATCCCTGCGATCGGAACCGCTATCACCAATGCCTGCATGACGATGCGGCCGAGCAACATCATGAGAAATGCAAGTGCCGCGAACAGCGACATCAGCCCGAAGGCGACCGCCCCCATCAGCGCTGCACCTTGTCGAGTGTCGTTCCGGCCGGTCATCGACTCGTAGGCGCCGGGGTCCTTCGCTTCCACCTCGGCGGCGATCTTCTTGAACTCGGTGGCCTTCGCTGCGTCGATGGACTTCTTGGCACTGGGGTCTTTGTCGATCCGCTTCACATCGGACCAGCTGTAGGTCAGCGCATTCATCAACCGCGGCCCGTACTCCTTCGCCGTCGCAGAGTCGGCCGAACCGAAATTGCCTACCAGCCAGCTCTTGTACACCGACTCACGCGCGATCGTGTCGGTCGCGCTCTGGGTGAAGTTCTTCTGCGCAGACTGGCCGACGAACTGGATCACGTCGTCGGTCTTCTTTGCTGCCGTGTACGGGTACACCAGCGCGAACGTGGACAGCGCAACCACCGAGCCCAAGATCAACATCCGGGTGAAGGTGTCGCCGTACCCGGCCTTGCGGGACTGGTAGATCATCACCGCGCCCAGCGCCATCAAGGCCAGCGGCAACCACACCGCCAGCACCAGCGGCGACAGCTTCGCTTGGATGGTAGCGACCACACCAGTGATCCAGTCGATGGATGAGGACTTGGACAGCTCCTCCAGCTTTCCCACCGCAGCAAGCAAAGCGCTGGTCTGGTCCAAGATCACATTGGCGGCAGTCGTCGTCGTAACCGCAACTGGGTCCCGGACGAAGTCGTTGCCGCAGCCGAGGTCATAGTTGGTCCACCGGTAGGCGTACCCGTAGACATCGCTGATCGGCACCGATGTGTCAGTGAACGGATTCGGCGCGGTATCGGGGACTTCTGCCAGGTTGCGGGGGCCGGTCGTCAGCCCGGACGTGCCGTAGTCCGGCCGGACCGGTGGCGGCGCGTCCTTGCACATGTCCCACGCCATCGCTGTTCCCGGCGACAACACCACTCCCCCGGCGCCGAGCAGAACGGCAGCCAGGATGGCGATGACCAGACGCCTCCACCGCGGCCGATGCCCTTGCAGGGAGGGCTTTCTCATGCCGCTACCTGGTCCTTGATCGGGATGTGCGCGATCATCGTGAACAGATCCTCGTCGATGAACGGAGTCGGCTGCTCCGACAGGTCCGCGTCAGGACGGCGCCGGCCAGGGGTGGTACGGAGCAGCTCGCGCAGCCCCGGATACCAGTCCAGGTCAATCCTGATCTTGCCGACCCGGCCCAGCGGATCCAGATGGACGAACTCACCGGTGTCGGCGTTCTGGTCACTGGTGTCGTCGCCGGTCCGCTTGGGTGACAGGCTCTGGATCACCGAGGCGTACTCCACCGGGGTCTGCAGCAGCTTGCAGGCCCGCTCGGCGGTTTCGCGTTTGGTCAACCGGCCAACGAAAGCCGCGCCCATCAGCGCGTCGATCCTCCCGATGCCGAGGTGGTCGTCCGGATGCTGCGACGCGGCACCCACAGCGGTGTTCCACTTCCGGCTGTCCCGGGAGAGCCGGACGAACAGCGCCCGCCCCGAACCCCACTGGCCCATCAGGTGGTTCTCGTCGAGGAAAACGTTCTTGCGGACGTCACGGCTGCGGCCGTAGATGAACTTCGACGTGAAGAACGCTGCCAGGTGCAGCAGCGGCTGGGTGTAGCGCTCGGTGGAGCCCCAGTACTCCCGCTCGATCCCCTCCGGCGGCGGATCCAGCCCCGGCATCGTCACCACCACCAGCGTCCGGTCCTCCGCCGTGGAGGCCTCGATCGGGTCTGAGTGCTGCGGCATCACCAGCTCGCCCAGCGGGAACTCTGCCGCGGCCTCGATCTCTGCCGCGATGGGCAGCGCCCTGGGTTCGGACTTACCGAGGGCGTGAATGGCTTCCACCACCCAACGGGGGTTGGTCTGGGTGTCCTCCATCCCTGCGTCCACGGTGCGGCGGCGTACCTGCCGGATGGCCTCCCGCAGGATGACGTCGGTCCCTGACTCGCGCAGGATCGACGCCGGCAGCCACATCCGCAGCACGTCGAACATCAGCTGCTGCCGTTCCGCAACCGCGCGCCGGACCGCACGCTCGAACTCCAGCTCATCCAGTGATCGATCGGGGGTCAAAAAGGCGGCCTGGAGCGGTTCGGGGATCAGCTGGTACGGGCTCAAGGTGCCCGGCGCGCTGGCGGTGAGGTCGAGCACCCGGCTGAAGGGAGCGAACTCCGGCAGCGTGCAGAGCCGCGCCAGCGGTCCCGACGGGTCCAGGATGATCGTCGGTTCGTTGCGCTTCACCGCCGAGAATGCCAGCGCGCCGATCAGGACGCTCTTGCCGCCGCCCGGCTCGGCTGTGATGGTGAACAGGCCGGGAGTGTTGAGCCGCTCCGGACCGTAGTGCGGGTCGAAGCGCATCGCCCGCCGGGCTGACCCGATCCCGTACGCCAGATATGGGCCGGTCGGCGTACCGAGATCGGCATCGACGTGCGGCATGGCGGAGGCGAGATACCGGGCCGGCATCCGCCGCTGGAAACCGCTGGTCGACCACGGCTCGCCGGGCACGAACTCGCGAAGCATCTGGTGCTGTCCGCGGGGGTGCGCCAGCTCGATGTTGTATCGCTCGCCGTAGTAGTCGACCAGGTCCCGGGCGTTCTCCAGGCACTTCGCCTCCGTCGCGGCGTACGTCGCGATCCGGATCGGGCCGAGGAACCGGGTGGCGGACCGGATGTCGCCTTCGGCGACCTCGTCGAGGTTCTCGGTGGCGGCCGTGATGGCGCGGCCGACGGCTGGCGGCGGGATCAGGTCATGCTCGTCGTAGTGCCTGGAGATGGCGGAGGCCCGGAGCTGCTCACCCTCGATCACCCCGGTCAGCCTCCGGGCGTCCAGCATCGCGCCCGACATGCTCCACTCCACCGGGAATGGGAGCTTGTCGCTGGCGAGCATCCAGGGGTCGCGGCCGTTCTCCGGCCAGGTCATCTCCGGCATCGCACCTAGCGTGAGCACCGCCACGTGGCGCTCAACGGTGCGGCCCTGGTGCTCGGCGATCACCCGGACCGTTGAGCCGAGTGGCTCATAGATCCACTCCCGGCGACGCGCGAACATCGCCATGTCCTCGGGTTCCCACCGGGATCCGGCGACGCCGGCATGAACGGGCGCCGGGATTCCCATCGACAGGCTCCGGTGATACAAGAACGCCAGCTCCCGGGGGCTCATCAGCCGACCGTTCAGGCCGTCGCCCTTGACGATCTTCTCTACCTTCGCCATCTCCTCCAGCACCCGAACGGTGGCTGGGTCGGGATGGTCGACGCCGTGGATCAGCTCGTTGCGCACTGCCGCCCGCGGGTTCGGGCCGACCCACACGCCCAGCCCCACGAACTTCTGGTCCAGGCCGGTCATCTGCAGGCGCTTCTGGCCGTAGTAGAGAAAGTCGTCCCAGCCGGGCTGGCCCTCCTGGGTCGGCAGCGGCTCCGGGGTGTCCTCGTCCAGGCTCCTGGCGTACTCGTACGCGGGATACGGCCTGGTGGTGGCCCGAAGCTTCAGCGTGCGGCCGCGTAGGGAGGAGAACCGGAAGGTCTGCTGGTCCCACCGCTGCAGCCGATCCCCAGTGGTACGGAAGTCCCACGGCTGACCGCCCAGCAGGAACCACATGTACATGCCGCCACGGGTGAAGGTGAGCGGTCCAGCCGCCTCGAAGGTCGACAGGCCGAAGGTGGCCCGACGTTCCCGGACGGCTGTCCTCCGCAAGAACGAGGTGACAGCAGAAGGTCGGGCGCTACGGACCACCGCAGCGCCGGAGCGCACCGAGCTGCCGAACCGCGACTGCCTGTCGTCGCGCGCCTCAGCCTGGTCTGGTCCGGAGTTCTTCGGGGTCATGAGTGCTCCTCGGGGGGTCAGGACGGTAGGTGCCGAGTCATGGCTGGAAGTCGACCGCGGTGTCTGGCTCAGACACCCGTCTCCTCCAGTAGCTGTCGGCATCCGGGTCCTGGTCGGACTCTGGAGACGGTGCCGAGGCAGCCAGCGGGACCTGGTGAGCCGCGGTCCAGCCCATAGCGCGCAGGGTCGGCGCCGCCAGGTACCTGATCGGCGGCAGCTCAAACTCCACCGCGACCCGGTCGAGCCGGGCGACGCTGCCGTTTCGCCACTCCTGACGCATTGTCTGCTGCACGTGGCGCAGCGGCTCGTCGTAGCTGACGTGGCGCATCACCTTCACTGAGCCGTACATGGCAGCGGCAGCACCCCAGGGCACTGCCCAGGTGCCGGCGTATCGAACCCCAACAGCATTGAGCACGATCCAGAGCACGCTGACCACGAGGGGCACTGATACCAGCGTGACCAGCCATTGGACGTAGGTCCACTGGAACGGGAGGGTCGCGCCTTTGGGTCCTAGCCAGACGGCGCGCAGCTTGCGGGGGCCGTCATCGGTGCGGAGGCGGGGCACCGCCTTAGACCTGGAAGCCCAACGCTTGCAGGATCTGCTTCCCGAAGGCGGCGAAGGCGACGGTGCCCAGCCCGAGTGCGGCCACCACGATGCCGGCCAACACGTTGAACCCGACTCGTGCCGTCTCCGCGTAGTCGTTCTTCCTGGCGCGGGCGGTCAGGCCTATTCCGGCGGCAACGATCGCCAGACCCAGAATCGATAGCAGCAAAGTTTGTACCGCAGTTGGGTCCCACATGGTCTATTCCTTCCATCGGAGGGATGGTTCGACTAGTCAGGTATACCTGGGCTCGGTGAGGCCACAGTGTCCAGACGACGGCGGATGCGCAGAGCTGGGGCGAGGGGATATTCCAACACTCACGACCTCAATTGTGATTCACCGCTGAGCTTCGCTCGTCGCCCGAGCGCAGAGAGGATGAGCCCCCGCAGATCTCCCGTAGTCAGACGGATCCCAGCCTGACGCATGGGGAGATCAGATAGCCCAGCTCGCTCATAGTTTGGACATTTCGACGCCGTATCTGTCGGCTGCGCCGAGGAGAATCGGCCGCCGGGATGCCTTTGCGTAATAGGGAAATTCTTTACCTATTCCAGGTCAACCGTGCTCCGTACCGTTACGGTGAGGGTGACACGATCGATGCCGATCGTGCACCCGGCGAGGGGATTGAGCAGATGGCCATGTCACAGACGAAACGCAGTGGGTTACGGCTGGCAGCCGTACTGATGTCGACCACGCTGGCGAGCGTCGGCGTCGGTGTCCCGGCCTACGCCGGCGACGGAGACGACTACAACAACCGTGGGCACCAACGCAAGCTCAGCGCCTCGCTGACCGGAGCCAAAGAGGTCCCCAAGGCGGGTGACCCGGACGGCCGTGGAAAGGCGCAGATCAGGCTGAAGAAGGCTCGGATCTGCTTCCGGCTGTCGTGGCGAAAGATCGACGCTCCGACCGCAGCACACATCCATGTCGGCACGAAGAAGGTCGCCGGTCCCGTGGTGGTGACGCTGCTGGACGTACCCGGCGGTCTCGGCGCCCCGGTCAGCCGCGTTGGTGGGTGTGTCAAAGCCGACCGCGCTCTGATCGCGAAGATCCGCAAGAACCCGCGAGGCTACTACGTGAACATCCACAACGCCGAGTTCACCGGCGGAGCCATCCGGGGACAGCTGCACCGCTGAGGATTGCCCCCGAACATGGCAGCAGCCCGGTGGTGGAGCACCACACCGGGCCGCTGTCGGGATTCAGCTGTGGTCAGTCAGCTGTCGTGACCTGGATCGTCAGGCTGAGTGCTGTCCGTGCTGGGCCTGCATCTTGGCTACCTCGGCGTGTACAGCGTCCATGTCGAGGGCCTTCACCTTGTCGACGACCTCTTTGAGGGCCGGGGCGGGGAGTGCGCCGGCCTGGTTGAAGACCATAACGCCTTCGCGGAAGGCCATCAGCGTGGGGATTCCCTCGATGCCGAGCGCGCCGGCCAGGCTCTGGTTGGCGTCGGTGTCCAGCTTGGCGAAGACCACGCCGTCGTACTGCTCGGAGGTCTTCTCATAGATGGGCCCGAACCGCTTACACGGACCGCACCACTCGGCCCAGAAGTCGACCAGCACGATGTCGTTGCCGGTGACCGTCTCTTCGAAGTTTTCGGCGCTGATATCAACCGTTGCCATCGTGTTGCTCCTTGGGAGGTGGAATGAGTTCACTGCCCATAACGAGGTCTCGGCCGTGGGTATTCCGCCACGGCGGCCCCTGTCTGGGTGTGTTGACCAGCGCCTACTTGATCGCCACCACGCGGCGCATCGGAATGGTGACCTGCACCGGCCCCTTCCGGGCCACCCGGTCCTCGAGGTGCTCGATGGCTGCCTCCACCCGGGACCAGCGGGTCTGCGGCAGATACAGCGCCGACATCATCAGCTCGGCGTCGGCCCGGTCATGAACGGTGAAGTGGTACTTCTGCCGGGCATCTTCCACCCGGCGCAGCCCGTGCTCGTCCAAGGTACGGGTGAAACCGGCCAGCTCGACTGGCCCCGGGAACTGCGGTTTGGTTCGCAGCCGGGTGGTGAGTCGGGTCAGCACCCGCAGGTCTTTCGGACTCAACGGCCGCAGCGCAGGCGCGATGGCCGCCAGCACACCGCCGGGCTTGAGCACCCGGGCAACCTCCCGGAGCAGGTCGGTGAGCGGCTGGATGACCACCAGGCCCATCGAGCTGGTGACCGCGTTGACTGAGGCGTCCGCGAACGGCAGCGCCAGGGCGTCACCGCGTACCCAGGGCCCGGGACCGCGTTCGGCGGCCAGCGCCAGCTCCTCCACGGAGAGGTCCACCCCGATCACGGTCCGTCCCGGCTGGGCCAGCTCCCGTGACATCGCACCCGAGCCGCAGGCCACGTCGAGTACGACGGTCGCATCCGGGGACACCGCGCGGGCGAGCCACCGGTACGGGCTGTGGTCACCAGCGAATGCTCTGGACAGCACGGCCTCGGCCACCCCCGCCCGCTCGCGGTGGAAGTCGGCCAGATACTGCTTCCAGTTGAGCTCTTCCTCACTCACGATCAGAACCCCCCGAATCCAGGCCCGGGAGCCGGGCGATGTCAGCGCCGATGTCACGGATCAGGTGGCCCGGCCCCATCGGCTGCCCGGCGACAGCGGACACCAGAGCCGACATGCCAGGCAACGCCTCATCGGGTGCGGACCGGTCCTGGCGACCGCGGACCAGTAACGGGTTGTCCCCGTCCGGCCAGGGCTGGCTGACCCGTTCCCAGGTGCGGACCCAGGCGTCAGAGATCTCCTGGACCGACGGCACCCCGAAGAAATGGCCCACCGGTGCATGGTGGCGCAGCGCCACGATCGGGGAGTCGACGTACAGCAGCGCCAGCCTGACCCGGGCATCGAGGTCACGCCGCGCCGCCAGTGAGGGACGGAGCGCGAAGCCGCACGGGTTCGGACAGGTGTCGCCGACATCCGGCCGCTCCCCCGGGCCGATGGTGGCATGGTTCATGGCGCAGACCGCCAGAGCGTCACCCTGGCGGGAGTGGAACCGGTCGAGGTACGCGGTGTATCCGGCTGTGTCCCCCTGGGTCGCGTTCAGCGCACGCTTGGCGGCGGTCCGCAGCGCCGTGGAGTGCGGGCAGAGCGGGTCGTTGCTGCCCCAACGGCTGCCGGCGACGGAGACCACCAGCTGCTGCGGGTCGCCGGCGTGGCCGAGCACGCTCTGCCAGGCGAGCTGGGCGAAGTACTCCCCGATCAGGTGCGCGGTCACCACGATCTGCAGCGGCTCCTCCCGCAGCGCCCTGATCTCCAGCACCTCCAGCATCAGCTCGTACAGCGGGATCAGCGACCCGAGCGCCCCACGGACCGGGTCCCGCGGCATCAGCGGGAACGAGCAGGCGGCCAACCGAACGGACCACGGTGCGGAGAACTCCCGGGCGATGGTGGCGAAGTCCTCGGCGTCGAGGTCCAGCACCCGCCGGGCGGCGGTGGCCAGCGCCCGTACCTGCAACAAGGTCTCCGGCGTTCCCGATATGGCGGCAGCCGCGCGGCCGGTACGGTCCTGCTGCGCAGCCAACGACTGGTCCACCAGGGAGACGAGCGCGCCGTACCAGTGCCCGCGCACCAGCATCGAGATCATGGCCGGTTCGGTGGCTGGAACCTCGCCCTCGATTGGTTCGCCGGCGACCATCGGCGGTAGCTCAGACCCGGGTGACGAAGAGGTGAGTGGCGGCCTCGCTGTCAATCTCGCATCCCGGGGCGGAGTCCACCTCCAGCCGGACCCCCAGGCCGCCGACCTCGGCCATGACCTTCACTCCCGGCTGCACGCCGGCGACCCGAAGCGTCCCCATCAGGTGGACGTCCTTCTGGATCTCCTCGCTCATCCGGACGATCACCACGCTCACCGGCGCGCCAGCGCCACTGCGAACCACATTGAGCAGGTGCTCGTTGCCCTCCCGGAAGGTCGCCGGGATATCGCCGACCCCGAGCTCGGCCAGGCCCGGGATCGGGTTGCCGTACGGGGACTCGGTCGGGAAGTGGAGCAGGTCGACCAGCTTGCGTTCCACATCCTCGGAGATGACGTGCTCCCAGCGGCAGGCTTCGTCGTGCACCTTCTCCCAGTCCAGCCCGATCACGTCGATCAGCAGCCGCTCGGCCAGCCGGTGCTTCCGCATCACCCGGGTAGCGCGGGCGCGGCCCTCGGCGGTCAGCTCCAGATGCCGGTCACCTTGGACATGGACCAGGTTGTCGCGCTCCATCCGTGCCACCGTCTGCGACACCGTCGGCCCACTCTGCTGCAGCCGCTCGGCAATGCGGGCCCGCAGCGGCACGATCCCCTCTTCTTCGAGCTCGAAGATGGTCCGCAGATACATCTCGGTGGTGTCGATGAGATCGCTCACTATGGCAATGTCCCCTAGCTGAGGGTGTTGGGCTGCGGGCGCTCACGCGACTGGTGGGACCCGATGCAAGACTAGAACATGGGTTCTCCTTCGACGGCGACGCTGTGGTGGGTCCGCCGGGACTTTCGGCTGGCCGACAACCCTGCGTTACAGGCCGCCATCGCGGGCGGGGAGGCGGTGCTTCCACTCTTCGTCCTCAACCCGGCGATGCTGCGCAAGGCCGGACCGGTCCGCAGCGAGTGGTTGATGGCCTCGTTGGCTGCCCTGGATGCCGACCTCGCCGCGAGCGGAGGGCCCGGGTTGAGCGTGGTCCAGGGCCGGCCCACCGAGGTGGTGCCGCGGGTGGCCCAGCAGGTGAGCGCCAGTTCAGTGCACATCAGCGCCGACTTCGCACCGTACGGGCGGTCCCGGGATGCCGCAGTCTCGACTGCGGTGGGCGCGGTGGGAGTGGAGCTGGTGGCCACCGGGTCGCCGTACGGGGTGGCGCCTGGAACGTTGAAGAACAAGTCCGGCAGCGCGTTCCAGGTCTTCACCCCGTACTGGCGGGCGTGGAGCGACCACGGCGTCAACGCCCCCGCGGCCGCCGTCGACCCATTCACGGTCCAGTGGCTGGCCGCCGCGGACCGCGCCACCCCGGAGGCGGTCGAGCCGGAGCTGGTGGAGCGGGCCGGAGAGCAGGCGGCAACCCGCCGCTGGCACCAGTGGCTGGACCGGGACAGGGCCGGTGTTGACGACTATGTCGACCTGCACAACCTGCCGGGGGTGGACGCCACCTCACGGCTGTCCATCCCGTTGAAGTGGGGCCAGCTGCATCCGCGGACGGTGCTGGCCGACCTGGCCAAGCACCAGTCGAAGGGTGCCGCCGGGTTGGCCCGCGAGATCGCCTGGCGGGACTTCTTCGCGGAGGTGCTGTTCTATCGCCCGGACGCGATCACGAAACCGATCCGGCCTGAGTTCGCCGCGATGCCGACCGACGACCCTGGCTCCGACCCGCAGGCCGCGCAGCGGCTCCAGGCCTGGCAGCAGGGACGGACCGGGTTCCCGCTGGTCGATGCCGGGATGCGCCAGATGCTCGCCGACGGGTGGATGCACAACCGGATCCGGCTGGTGACCGCGTCGTTCCTGATCAAGGACCTACATATCGGCTGGGAGCACGGAGCCGACTGGTTCATGAACTGCCTGCGCGATGGTGACATTCCGCAGAACCAGCTGAACTGGCAGTGGGTGGCGGGCTGCGGCACCGACGCCGCTCCCTTCTTCCGCGTGTTCAACCCGACCGGTCAGGCGACCAAGTTCGACCCGGACGGGGACTACATCCGCCGCTACGTTCCCGAGCTGGCTGACGTGGCGCCGCAGTATCTGCATGAGCCATGGACCGCACCGGGCGGCGCACCGGCGGGCTATCCCGAGCCGATCGTCGACCACGCCACCGAACGGAAAGAAGCGCTCAGACGCTACGAGCTGATTAAGGGCGGTTGAGCAGCCCACCGGATCGGGTCACCCGCGATTTAGGCAAACCGTCGGATTGTTTGACGGTTGAACTATCTGACCGTAGTTAGTGTTGCGATGATCTGGGGGTGATTAGCGAGGGTTCCAGCTTATTCCTGCGGATGCGGGGTGAGCCGGACCGGCGGGGGCACGACACACTGCGGATCTAGTCAGGTCGACTGGTCGTCCGCTTCTCACGTGCGGATGACCCGACAAACCGACGTCAGCGTTAAGCAGCAGCGCGGCGTCGGTTTGGCGTCTAACGGGTGCTCGCCGGTCTGGAGAGCAGCCGCAACAGCCTGCTCACCTCCTCAGCGACCGCGTCCCGCGCGGGGCCGAGGTACTTGCGGGTGTCGACCAGGTCCGGGTCAGCGCCCAGCCGGTCCCGGACGACGTCGGTGAAGACCTTGTTCAGATGCGTCGCGATGTTGATCTTGGTCATCCCCGCCCCAACAGCCCGGACGATCTCCTCGTCGGGCACACCCGAAGATCCGTGCAGCACCAGCGGCACCGGAACCGCCGCCTTGAGTTCGGCAATGAGGTCGAGATCGAGCCGCGCGATGCGCTCGGTCATCGCATGCGAGGAACCGACAGCAACCGCCAGCGCGTCGACGCCGGTCGCCGCCACGAACTGCACCGCCTCGTCGGGCTGGGTCCGCGCGCCCGGAGCATGTACCCCGTCCTTGCCGCCGACCTCACCCAGCTCCGCCTCGACATCGACCCCGCGGTCATGGCAGTGCCGCACCACCTGGGCCGTGGCCGCCACATTGTCGGCGTAGCTCTGGGCGGAGGCATCGAACATCACCGACCCGAACCCCAGCTCCACCGCCTCGGTGACCAGGTCCACCCGGGTGCAGTGATCCAGATGCACCACCACCGCAACGTCTGCGGCACGACCGATCGCCAACGTGGCCTGGGCGATGGGAGCGAGCGCACGGTGATACTTCACCGCGTTCTCCGAGATCTGCAGCACGACCGGGGCCCCGGCCGCCTCCGCACCGTCGACCAGCGCCTCGGCGTGCTCGATGCTGATCACGTTGAACGCGCCCACCGCGGCGCCCGCCTGCTCGGCGGTGCTGAGCAGGTCCGTCAGTCGCGTCAGCGTCATGCCTTCTGCACCCATCGCCCGCGTTGCATCACTCGCTGCAGCACCCCCTGGTCGTCGACCACACACAGATCGGCCCGCGCGCCGGAGCGAATCTCACCTACCGTGTCGTCCGCGGCGTTGTGTCCGTACGGGCCCGCGCCCAGCTCATGTCGTCGCGCCGGGGTAGTGGCAGCCATGGTGGCGGCGTCAGCCACCGGCACGCCGTTGCGTACGACCCAGGCGAAGGCATCGGCCATGGTGAGGGTGGAACCTGCGATGGAGCCAACACTCCCGTCGTCCTTCACCAGCCGGGCGAGCCCATCGGCCACCAGGACCTCCAGCCTGCCGAGCCGGAACCGTCCGTCGCTCATCCCGGCGGCGACCATCGCATCCGTCACCATCGCGACCCGGCGCGGGCCAGCGGCGGCCATCGCCATGGCGATGACGTCTCGGTGCAGGTGGTGCCCGTCGCAGATCAGCTCCACCATCACCCGGTCGTCCCGCAGCAGCCTCGGTATCGGGCCCGGCTTGCGGTGGTGGATCGGCCGCATCGCGTTGAACAGGTGGGTGACCGCGGTCGCGCCGGCATCCAGGGCAGCCCCCGCCATGGTCGCATCGCAGTCGGTGTGCCCGATGGCAGCGGTGACGCCGGCGGCTGTCATCCGCTCGATGGCGGCAAGCGCGCCGGGCAGCTCGGGTGCGATGGTGATCATCGAGATGGCACCCTGGCCGGCCTCCAGGAGCCTGTCCACACTTGCCGGATCAGGGTCGCGCAGCAGGTTGGGATCATGGGCCCCGCACTTCGCGGCGGACAGGAACGGTCCCTCCAGGTGGATACCGGCGAAGTCACCGGCGTAGACCAACGGCACCAGGGTGGCGAGCTGGGCGACGATGGTGTCAAGGTCGGCCGTGACCAGGCTGGCGAAGCTGGTAGTCGTGCCGTGCCGGCGATGGAAGTCGCGCGCCCTCAGCGCCTCATCGGGGTCGGTGGTCGCATAGTCCGCGCCACCACCGCCGTGCACGTGGGTGTCGACGAAGCCGGGAACCACCCAACCGCTGACAGTCTCCACCCCAACAGGTGCCGCGCCGACCGCCCCGACGGTCTCGATCCGACCGTCGGTGAAGGTCAGCAGGACATCCTCCAGCACGCCGTCTGGTGTCACCACCCGACGGCACAGCAGCTGCTGTTGCTCTTCACCCATGACCGCCTCCGTCTGCTCCGAGCCGCGGCGCCGTGGTTGCCAGGCTAGACGCAGCCGCTGCGGTGCCGCGGCTTCGGCGTACCGCGTCCCAGCCCGCGAGGCCGGCGCCGATCAGCCCTGCGTCTGCACCCAGCGCGGCTGGCACGATCCGGGGCATCCGCTGGAAGGCCAGACGCTGCTGGACTGCGGCGGTCAGCGGGGCCAGGAACAGGTCGGCGGCACCGGACAGCCCGCCGCCCACAACGATGACCTCCGGGGCCAACAAGGTGACATAGACCGTCAGCGCCTCGGTGAGCGCGTCGGTAGCCAGGTCGAACGCCTTCAGTGCCGCCGGCTCCCCCGCTCGCGCTGCCGCGGCCACGTCTTGTGCAGTTGCCACGGCGGCCAGCCCGGAGAGCGCGCGGTAGGTCCGGACCACTCCTGCTGCCGAGGCGACCGTCTCGAGGCAGCCGACCTGGCCACAGGCGCACGGGGTGTCGGCGCCGGCAGCGACGCGGAGGTGGCCGATCTCGCCGGCGTACCCGTCGGCGTCCAGCAGCTGCCCGTCGACGACCATGGCACCGGCGATGCCGGTCCCCAGGGGGAGGAACAGCAGATTCGACACCCCCACTCCGCTGCCCAGGCGCCACTCCGCCAGCCCGCCGGAGCGGACGTCGTGACCAACCACACCGGGGAGCCCGGTGAGCTCGGTCAGCCGTTGCCGCAGCGGTACGTCGTACCAGCCCACATTCGGGGCAGCCCGGACCCGCCCGGTGCCCATCTCGATGATCCCCGGAACCACGACGCCGTAGCCGACACAGCGATCTGCCGGCCGGGCGTCGACGACATCGATCAGCTGCTCCGCCAGCCAGCTGAGGAGCGCGTCGCCGCCGTCATGGAGGAAGGTGCTGCGACGCTGCACACCGGTGAGGGAGCCGTCGGCATGGCCGTAGCCGATCTTGGTCAGCGTGCCGCCGAGATCGGCGGCGACGACGTACTCCTGGGCCCCCATGGTGGTCGGGCTCCTCGCCTTGGTCCCCTCGCTCAGGCGGACAAGATGATGGAACGGGTGAGGTGCCGCGGCTCGTCCGGGTTCAAGCCCATCCCCGCCGCGCGCGCCACCGCAACCCGCTGAGCCAGCACCAGGTCAGCCATCGGGTCTCGGTCGTGCTGGACGAACTGGGCGCCGGTGGCGGCAACCTCCTCGGCCAGCCCGGTCGGCGCCGTACCGAACATCCACACCGCGCGGTTCTCACCGGCGATGGCGATCGGGCCGTGGCGGTAGTCCATGGCCGGGTAGGACTCCGCCCAGCTGGAGGAGGTCTCGCGGAACTTCAGCGCGGCCTCGTGCGCGACGCCGATGGACCAGCCGCGGCCCAGAAAGGTCATCTGCTCGACGCCAACCAGGTCCTCGCGCAATGGCGCAGCAAGTGCCTCGTTCGCCTGCTCGATCAGCGGCTCGATCGGCTCGCCGAGGAACGACCGGAACAGCGCCAAGGTGCTGGTGGCGAAACGGGTCTGCACCACCGACTGCTCGTCGGCGAACGAGAGATCAACCACGTCGTCGGCCAGCTCGACCACCGGGGAGCTCATGTCGCCGGTGACGACAAGGGTGGGGACGGTGCCTCGGGCACGCTGCATTACGTCGATCACCTCACTGGTCGTCCCGGACCGGGTGAGAGCGACAATCCGGTCGTACGGGCGGTTCGGCACCTCGGAGGCAGTGAAGGCGTACGACAGCCCGTTGCCCTTGCTCTCCCGCCACTCGGCCAGTATCTGTCCGACGAACCATGAGGTCCCACAGCCGACGAAGGCCACCTGTTCGCCATTTCTTGGCAGCATCGCTGCCACCTCAGGCGCCAGCGCGGCAGCGCGGGCCCAACACTCGGGCTGGGAGGCGATCTCTTCGTCAACGTAGAAACTCACCGTCATCCTCCCGACGCGCCACGACCATGTTTGTTTTGTTCCCAAACGAACACAGATGAACATATCATGCTGATCACCGAGACGCAGGAGACTTGATGGCCCGAGCCGCACGACTGGCAGCACTGCTGGAACGGCTGGTGACCGACGGCAGGGTCGACGTTGAGGACTCCGCCGAACACTTCGCCGTCTCCGCTGCCACCATCCGGCGCGACCTCGACTATCTCGCCGAGCAGCAGCTGCTGTCGCGCACGCACGGCGGCGCCGTACCCAACTCCACCAGCTATGACCTGCCGCTGCGCTACAAGTCCAGCTCCCGAAGCGACGCCAAGAGCCGCATCGCCCAGCGCGCGGTGTCGATGCTATGGCCCGGCTGCACCGTCTCCCTCAACGGCGGCACCACGACGGTCGAGGTGGCCCGCGCCATCCCCGGTGCCGAGCCGCTCCACCACGGCATCACCGTGGTGACCAACGCCTTGAACATCGCCACCGAGCTCACGGTGCGGCCCTTCATCAAGATCGTCGTCTGTGGCGGCGTGGCCCGACCGCAGAGCTATGAGCTGGTCGGCGCGCTGGCGAGTGAGACCTTGAGCCAGCTGACCCCCGACATCTGCTTCCTCGGCGCCACCGGACTGGACCTCGACGCGGGCATCACTACCAACGACGAAGCCGAGTCGGCCATCAACCGTGTGATGGTCACCCAGGCCAAGCGGACCGTCGTCGTGATCGACTCCTCCAAGCTGGGCATCGTGGGCTTCTCCCGGATCTGCCACGTCAGCGAGGTCGCCGCCATCCTGACCGACAGCAGCGCCGACCCCGACATGATCGCCGCTCTGGGGGCCCAAGGAGTCGAGGTCATCCTCGCCTGACCTCGTCCATCGTTGGCCACGCCGAGCGTAGGTGAATGTGGCGCAGGTCACCTTCGTTAATCCGTTGACCACAGCGGCGCCGGCACGTACTTTTGGTCCACACGGAAAGGAGGTGGTCCAAGGAATGAGTGACTTTTGGACATGTGAGGTGACGGCCAGCTAGCCGCCCACCTGTTGATCAACTGGTCGCGTGCGGCCGGCTAATCCACAGCCAACACCCGAACCCGCGAGCGCCGGATCGTCCATCCGGCCGACGCACTGCTCAGATCCTTTGAGCAGACGTCGACAAGCTCGCGGGTTTGTCCATTCTGGGAGAGGGCCAGGTGACTTCCCCGCGGATCGTCTCGATCCCTCGAGAACGGCTCCAGCCGTGGCTCGCCAACTTCGTGGACCGGCACGGCATGGCGACCGTGCACGCCGACGCGGACAACGTGGTGCTCGTCGGTACGGACGGGGCGCGCGCCGAGGTCGCCGTACCGTTCCCGACGCTGCTCGACACCAGCGGCCTGGAACCGTTGGTCCGCCATGTGATGACAGACCGTCGGATCGGGGCGATCCTGGCGCGCAAGGGCGGGTTCGCAGTCGGCATCTTCGAGGGAACGTCGCTGGTTGCCTCCAAGGTCGGATCCTCCTACGTGCAGGGGAAGACCAAGGCCGGTGGCTGGTCCCAACAGCGGTACGCCCGCCGCCGAGACAACCAGTCCACCAAGGCCTATGCCCAGGCGGCCGGTGAGGTGGTACGAGTGCTGGTGCCCGAGCAGAGCTCGCTGGACGCGGTGGTCACCGGCGGCGACAAAGGCGCGATTGCAGCCGTCCTGGCCGATCCGCGGCTGGAGGGGCTGACCCCACTGGTGCAGCCGGGGGTGCTGCCGGTGGTCGATCCTCGACTCCGCGTGCTGGAGGCATTCCCGGCGGCCTTCTTGGCGGTCCGGATCGGGCTGAACGAGCTGGCCTGAGTGTCTCAGGGCGCCAGCCGGGTGATGCTCCAGCCGGCGGAGGTCCGGTAGTAGACCAGACGGTCGTGCATCCGGCTCGGCTGTCCCTGCCAGAACTCGATCAGGTCCGGACGTACCCGATAGCCACCCCAGTGGGGTGGGCACGGTACGTCGGCGCCGGCGAACTGCCGCTCGAAGGCCTGGTAGGCCGCGGTCAAGGCCGCCGGCGAGCCGACCTCCGCCGACTGCGGCGAGGCCCACGCGCCCAGTTGGGATCCCCGCGGCCTGGTCGCGAAGTACGCCTCCGTCTCCGAGCGGGACACCTGAGCCGCCGTGCCCTCCACCCGTACCTGTCGCTGCAACGCGTACCAGCCGAAGTGGAGCGCCACCGCAGCGTTGGCAGCCAGCTCGATGCCTTTCCGGGACGCGTAGTTGGTGTAGAAGACGAAGCCGCCGACATCAACCTCCTTGAGCAGCACGCTGCGCGCACTGGGCCGCCCCTCGAACGCGGTCGCCACCACCATCGCCGTCGGCTCCGCCAGCACCCCTTGCTCCTTGGCGGCGAAGGCGTCAGTGAGCCAGCGGTCGAACAGCACCAACGGGTCAGCCGGGGCTGCTTCCTCGACCAGATGGTCACCGGAGTAGTCGAGTCGCTCCGATGCGAGGTCGGGCCGATGTCTGGTGGGATCGGAGGTCATGACGACAGTCTCCCAGCCGTCAAGCCGGGCGTTCCCAGCCGCTGGCTGCACCGGCCTCGGCGACTTCCGGCGTGAAATAGTTCTCTTCGTGACCAGGCTCGAGATTCCCGCCAACCTGCTACCAGCCGACGGGCGCTTCGGCTGTGGACCGGCGAAGATCCGGCCCGAGACCGTGGCAACACTGACCACCACCGGTGCCTCGCTGCTGGGGACGTCCCATCGGCAGGCGCCGGTGAAGAACCTCGTCGGCGAGGTACGTGCCGGGCTGGCTGAGCTGTTTGCGCTGCCGGAGGGCTATCAGGTGGTGCTGGGCAACGGCGGGTCCACCGTGTTCTGGGATGTAGCGGTGTCCTCGCTGATCCGCCGCCGGAGTGCCCACGCCAGCTTCGGCGAGTTCTCGGCCAAGTTCGCCGCGGCCGCGGGGAGGGCTCCGCACCTGGAGCCGCCGGTGGTCGTGACAGCTGAGGTGGGGTCGGTCATCGTGCCGACGGCCGCGCCGGATGTCGACGCGTACGCCTGGGCCCACAACGAGACCTCCACCGGCGCCATTGCCCCAGTACAGCGGGTGGAGGGTGCCGACGCCGACGCGCTGGTGATCATCGACGGCACCTCCGCAGCGGGCGGTGTGGGCGTCGACATCTCCGCGACCGACGTGTACTACTTCGCCCCGCAGAAGAGTCTCGGATCCGATGGCGGCCTCTGGTTCGCGCTGCTTTCCCCCGCTGCTGTGGACCGGGTCGCGGAGATTGCCGAGTCCAACCGGTGGATCCCAGAGAGCTTGAGCCTGGCCGTGGCGATCGAGAACTCGTTGAAGAACCAGACCCTGAACACCCCGGCCATCGCCACGCTGGTGATGCTGGACGACCAGCTCCGCTGGCTCAACGGCAACGGCGGCCTGCCCTTCGCCGAGCAGCGCACCCGTACCTCCGCTGCGACGCTGTACGACTGGGCCGAGGCGTCCCCGGTCGCAATTCCGTTCGTGAAGGATCCGGCGTATCGCTCACCGGTGGTCGGAACCATCGACTTCACCGGGGTCGATGCCGCCCGGCTGGCGGCCGTGCTGCGAGCCAACGGGGTGGTCGACACCGAGCCGTACCGCAAGCTCGGCCGCAACCAGCTCCGGATCGGCATGTTCCCCAATGTCGAACCCGGCGACGTCGCTGCCCTGTGCACCTGCATCGACTGGGTGCTGGAACGGATCAGCTGACTCTCACCGTTTCCTGGCCACCGCCACCACGATGCCGGCGACCAGCGCCACCACGGCCGCAAGACCTAGGGCGGACCAGGTACCAGCCCGGCTCCGGCCGGCATTCGGGTCCTCGTCGGTCACCTCGCCGCCGGTTCGGCCGGAAGGACTTGGGCTCGGTGAGGCGCCGGGGGAGGTGCTCGACGGTGGGCTAGCGCCGCCGGTGGGCGCGTTGTCGCCTTCGGTCGGTATCTCCACCCGGTACACCTTCGACCCGGCTCCCTCACTGCCGGCCAACAGCGAGGTGCCGTCGAGCGACACGGTGAGCGACTCCCCTTGTGGCTGCAGCGGGAGCGGAGCCCGTGCGATCGGGGCGTACCCGTTCGCCGCCAGCATCTCCACCGACAGGTAGGTACGCAACGCGATCGCCTGCTGGTCGGGCATGAAGACCCCGTCGGTGACGTAGCTGGGGGCGTCACCGACCCGCTGCAACCGATTCACCCGCTGCCGAGAGGGCTGTGCCGGTGCCGCATAGATACCGCCAGCGGCTTCCTTGGTGACGATGTAGATCCGGCCCCGACCGTCGACCAGCAGGGTCTCGGCGTCGTGTGGACCGTCGGGATAGGAGAAGTCGTATGCCTGGTAGGAGACCGTCTGGTCCCGGGGCACTGGAAAGTCGAAGGCGTAGACGGTGACGAAGTCGCGAGTCGCCCCGTTGTCCCCGATGTCCCCGACGTACAGCCGGCTGTCCGACATGGCCACGGCCTCCACGTCGACCGGCTTCGCTCGGTACTGCACGGTCGCTTTCAGGGAGCCGTCGCGAGCCAGCGCATAGACGCTGGCTACCCCACCGGAGTCGTTGGCCGTCCAGTAGACCCTGGAGTTCGTGTCCCGTGCCAGGCCGGAGGACTCGGTGATGGCAGCGGCAGAGATGGTGAACTCGACGGGGTCTGCCGCTACGGCTGTCGGCAGCCCAGCGGAGGCGGCGACGACCAACCCGGCAGCCAGAGCACAGCCGCGCCGAGCACGTCGCGTCATCGACTAACCCCTCGTTCCTGCTGCCGCGGTCCGGTGGGCAGTTCCGTTGACAGTACCCATCGCCTGATATTCGGTGCCGGATGGCCGTGGTCTTGCCTGCGAGTGGGATGTTAGGTCCGGGCGCCGTTCATAGTAGTGGTGCAGCGGGTACGTGATGCATCAGGTACAGGTCGGACTGGCCGGCTCAGCGGAGCCAGTTCCAGGCGGCAGTCACCGCGACGATCAGCACCAGCGCGCCCAGCACCCCGGAGACGATGAGTCGACGCGCCCGAGGGTTCATGACCACACCATAGGCCGCTCAGCGTGCTGGGCTCAGTTACCGTGTCTGTCATGGGTGAGCTCCGGCTGTACGCCATCGGGATCGATGAGATCCGGGCCATGTTCGGCGCCTCCGGACCCGATGCCGACCGGCTGCGACAGATCGCACACGACGCCCTCGCCACCACGACCCCTGAGCGCCATGGCGGCCTCATCACCAAGCTGGGTCCCATCTTCAAACGCCCGCCGGCGGCGCAGGTCATCTCCCCCACCCAGCCAACGCCCCACGATGTGGAGGTGCTGCTGGCCGGTGCCTACGTACCGCCGGAACGAACCGGCGCGACCTGGCGCGTACTCGAGATTCTGGTCCAGGGCTATGCCTGGGGGTCCACGTCGATGAGCCTGACCCCCCAGTCGTTGGATGACCTCGACTTCGCACTCGCCCGCGGTGGGGTCTCCGCCGCCGTCGGCATCCGGCACCTGCTCAGCTCCACCACCAGTGTCAACCTGCTTCCGGTGCAGGGCCTCACGGTGGGGTGGCACCCGCATCGCAAGG
>CADCUO010000060.1 GCA_902805915.1 uncultured Propionibacteriaceae bacterium
GAGGCACCGTGTTGAAACCGGCCCAAGAAGGTGCATTCGGTGGCATCTTCCACGGGCACCTGGCCGACCCCAATGGAGTGATCTGGGAGATCGCACACAATCCCGGCTGGAGCATCGACCACAACGGGTTGGTGCGTCTTGGCTGATCCTCGATTCGCCGGGCGCCCGGTGAGGGCTGGCTTCATGAGGTCGGCCATTACCGGTGGGCCGTGCTCGGCCTCAAGCTCGTCGCGCGAGTCGCTGCTGAAGGTCGAGCCGAACGGTAGGCCACTCGCTGGCGATGATCGAGAACACCACGACGTCACGCATCGTGCCGTCACGCCACAGGTCGTGATTGCGGAGCACGCCGTCCTGCTTCGCGCCGAGGGCGGCGATCGCCGCTCGGGACTGCCGATTGTGCCAGTGGGTTCGGAACTCCACTGCGATGCAGTCCAGGTCGTCGAATGCGCGGCGGAGTTGGAGCAGCTCTGCCTCAGCGTTGATTCCGGCGCCTTGGGCGCTCACGGAGATCCAGGTCGAGCCCAGCTCCAGCCTGCGGTGATCGGGGCGCAGGTTGAGAAACGTCGTCATACCGACTGCCCGGCCATCCGAGTTGCGCCGGATCGTCCAGGCAGCGATGACGCCTTCGGCCTGGCGTCGGAGACGGCGGTCGATCTCTGCTCCCATGTCGTCTGGTGATGGCAGCCGGGTGTACCAGACCTTGAAGAGGTCCTCTTCCACTATTGCAGCCGAGAGGTCGTCGACGTGCTCGGTAGCGAGCGGCTCGAGAGTTGCAAGGAGGCCTTGCAGGAATGGCGCTGCTGCAAATCTGTCGGGATCCGGCACCGGCACAGTATGGCGCTCGACTCGATCACCGTCGATCCTTTACGGGGTCCGAAGGCGGTGCTCGACGGCGTCCTACTTGGCTTGATGAGCCGGCCTCGATGCGCGTCAACCGGCGATGCCGGCGGGTTGATGCCCGACGGTGCACTCCATGGGGGGCGGATGGTCACGTGAACAGGTTTAGCGCCGCTCCTCACGTGGCGTCCCACAGGACCTTTGTCATGTAGAGACGCCCCTCGACTATCGGTAGGGAATCGGCACCCACAGTTTTGGACCGAGCGGACACGCGTCCAGTGCCGCGCCCATCGCGCACCGCGCCAACCTGCGCCAAGTAGCAAGACCCCGACCCCTATCTCTAGGGTCCGGGGTCTTGTTGATCATGGTCAAGCGTGATGAGAACGGCGCCAACCAGCAGTAGGCATTGACGAAGTTATCTCTTAGTGAGCTACTTCATACGAGTACTTTCCCTAGTCCCGAATGCGTCTGGATCAGATGTCGTAGTACAGCTCGAACTCATGCGGCGTCGGACGAAGCCGAATAGCGTCGATCTCGGCTCGCTTCAACTGCACCCAGGTCTCGATCAGGTCAGCGGTGAAGACATCGCCGGCCAGCAGGAACTCGTGGTCTGCCTCGAGCGCGTCGAGGACGGCGCTCAGGTCCGCCGGTACGGTCGCCACCGATGCGTGCTCCTCGGGCGGCAGCTCGTAGAGGTCCTTGTCGATCGGCGCGGCTGGCTCGATCTTGTTCTGGATGCCGTCGAGGCCCGCCAGCAGAATCGCCGAGAAGGCAAGGTACGGGTTGGAGGAGGGGTCCGGGCAGCGGAACTCGACCCGCTTCGCCTTGGGGTTCGACCCGGTGATCGGGATGCGGATACAGGCCGACCGGTTGCGGGAGCTGTACACCAGGTTCACCGGAGCTTCGAAGCCTGGCACCAGGCGGTGGTAGGAGTTCACGCTTGGGTTGGTGAAGGCCAGCAGTGATGGTGCGTGCTCCAGGATGCCGCCGATGTACCACCGAGCGATGTCGGACAGACCGCCGTAGCCGGCCTCGTCGTAGAACAGCGGGGTGCCCTCGCTCCAGATGGAGGAGTGCACGTGCATGCCGGAGCCGTTGTCACCGAAGATCGGCTTCGGCATGAAGGTGGCGGTCTTGCCCGCAGCCCAGGCGGTGTTCTTGATGATGTACTTGAACTTCATCACGTCGTCGCCGGCCTGGAGCAGCGTGTTGAAGCGGTAGTTGATCTCAGCCTGCCCAGCGGTGCCGACCTCGTGGTGGGCGCGCTCGACCTCGAGACCGGAATCCTCTAGATGCTTGGTCATCACGTCGCGCAGGTCGGCGAAGTGGTCGAGCGGGGGCACCGGGAAGTAGCCGCCCTTGTAGCGCACCTTGTACCCGCGGTTTCCGCCGTCTTCGACTCGCCCGGTGTTCCAAGCACCGGCCACGGAGTCGATGGCGTAGTAGCCGGTGTTGGCCTTGGTGTCGAAGCGGACGTCGTCGAAGACGTAGAACTCGGCCTCTGGAGCGAAGAACGCGGTGTCGCCAATCCCGGTCGAGGCGAGGTAGGCCTCAGCTTTGCGGGCGATGTTGCGGGGGTCGCGACTGTACGACTCTTTGGTCAGCGGGTCATGCACGAAGAAGTTGACGCACAGCGTCTTCGCGGCGCGGAACGGGTCGAGGTAGGCCGTGGTCGGGTCGGGCAGCAAGGCCATGTCCGACTCGTGGATCTTCTGGAAGCCCCGGATAGAGGAGCCGTCGAAAGCAAGACCGTCTTCGAAGACGTCGGGCCCGAAGGACCCGGCCGGAACGGTGAAGTGCTGCATGACGCCTGGCAGGTCGCAGAAGCGGATGTCGACGATCTCGACACCTTCATCCTTGATGTACGCCAACAGGTCGTCGGCTCCTTGGAACATCTGTCCTCCGGTGAAAGTCGGTTGGTGCTCGCACTGAGCGCCCCTGGCTGGACGGGCGCGGCTCAACTGACCCGCCACCCGATTGCTCGGAGCCTAGGGAGGCCGGATTTCCGTCCAGTTGCGCGTATGTTTCGCGCGTGTAACACGAGTCCGCGACCGCCTTTGACTGCCGCGGGAAGTATCGCAGGTAGCCTCGACGTCGTGGCCACCGACGCAACACCGTCTCGCTCCGACGATGCCGGCTACCCAGGGGAGGCGCTTGGCCTCCCGGCTGCTGGTCGCAATTCCCTGGCGTCCTGGCGGTCCCGGATTACCGCCTTGATCTTGGACTGGGCTGCCAGCATGGCGATCGCTGTCGCGATGTTTGGGTCGACTGTGCTGACGGGCAACGGCTGGCAGTCCTGGATGATCTTGACGGTCTTCTTCGTCGAGTCCGTCGCGTTGTCGACACTCAGCGGCGGCACGCTCGGCCAGCTGCTCTGCCGGATCGGTGTCGCCCGGCTGGACCACCAACCACTGGGCTTCCTCCGCAGCCTGGTACGGACCGCACTGGTCTGTCTGGCGTTGCCTGCGCTGGTGATTGGACCGGATCGGCGAGGACTCCATGATCTCGCCGTGGGTACGGTCGTGATCAACCGCCGATAACCTCAGGCTCGCGCGATGGCGTCCTGCAGCGCGGCCAGCACCAGCAGGGCGGCGTCGGGGCGTGCATTGTGGCCCATCAGGCCGATCCGCCACACGCTGCTGGCGTACGCACCAGCGCCGCTGCCGATCTCCAGGTTGTGCCGTTCCAGCAGGATCTTGCGTACGGCCGCCGAGTCCACACCGTCGGGTACGTTCACCGTGGTCAGCTCGGGGAGCCGGTAGCCCTCCGCAGCGAAGAGCTCCAGCCCCATCTCGTGCAGGCCGTCCTGCAGGATCTGGCCTGCTTCGGTGTGCCGAGCCCAGACGTTCTCCAAATCTTCGCCAATCACCCGTTGCAGACCGGCATGCAGGCTGGCGACCATAGCCACCGGGGCGGTGTGGTGATAGGTACGGCCACCGCCGGACGTGCCGCCGCCCACGTACCCGCCGAGCAGGCCCAGGTCCAGGTACCAGGACTGCGGCTTGGGGATGCGCCGCTCGAAAGCGGCGTCGGTGATGGTGAACGGCGCCAGCCCGGGAGCCACTCCCAGACACTTCTGGGTACCGGCGTAGCCGACGTCGACGCCCCAGCTGTCGGCCCGCAGCTCGATGCCACCGATGGAGGTGACGGCGTCGGTGATCAGCAACGCATCACCCTTCAACGCGCCCAACGCTGCGATGTCGGACCGGACCCCGGTGGAGGTCTCGGCGTGCACCGCGGCAATCACAGTCGGATTGGGATGGGCCTCGGCGACCCGCTGCGGATCGATGGGTTGGCCCCACTCGTGCTCGACGGCGACCACCTCAGCGCCGCACCGATCGGCGACATCGCACATCCGCTGGCCGAACAACCCGTTGACTGCGATCACCGCGACATCGCCAGGGCCAACGGTGTTGACGAACGCTGCTTCCATGCCGCCCGATCCGGTGGCGCTCAGCGGCAGGGTGCGCGCATTGTCGGTGCCCCACACCGTCCGCAGCATCGCGCACGTCTCGTCCATGATCGCCAGGAAAGCGGGATCGAGGTGTCCCAGCAGCGGCAGCGAGAGCGCGGCGGTGGCCTCGGGATATGGGTTGGATGGTCCAGGACCGAAGAGGCGGCGCTCGAGGACTGCGGTGGAAGTCGGCACCAGGGAACCCTATCTGCCGCCGGAGTGCGCAGCCTCAGGCCGTGCCCAGTGCAGGGTCGAGGGTCATTCCAGTATCGCGCCCGGGTTGAGGATGCCGGCCGGATCGAGTGCGTTCTTGATCTTGTACGTCAGCGCCATCACCTCTGGTCCCAGCTGCTCCGGCAACGCTGACCGCTTCATCCGTCCAACCCCATGCTCGCCGGTGATCGTGCCGCCGAGACTGATCGCCAAGGTCATGATCTCGGCGAAGGCAGCGGTGGCGCGTTGCACAGAGCTGGGGTCTGCCGGGTTGTAGATCACGTTCGGGTGGGTGTTGCCGTCCCCAGCGTGGGCGACCACGGGGATCTCGATGTCGTGGCTGAGTGCGATGGCGCTGATGCCTGCCAGTAGCTGCGGCAACAGCGGAATTGGGACCCCGACGTCCTCGAGCAACAAGGATCCGCGGGCCTCCATAGCCGGGTATGCGGCTCGGCGGGCGGCGACGAACAGCTCGCCTTCGTCCGGGTCGTCGGTGACGAAGACCTCCTTTGCGCCGGTCGCTTGGCAGGCGGCTTCCATGATCGCGATCTCGGCGGCGCAGGCGGCGCCGGGCGCATCGGACTGCGCCAACAGCATTGCCCCGGCGTCCCGGTCCAGCCCCATCTGCTTGTAGTCCTCGACCGCGTTGATCGACGCCTGGTCCATCAGCTCCATCATGGACGGCCGCAGGGTACGTCCGACCTCCACCACAGCCGCTGCGGCAGCGATGACGGTGGGGAACGTTGCTACCAAGGTGGTGGGAGTCGACTGGGCGGGGATCAGCCGAAGTATGGCCCGGGTGACCACCCCGAGAGTCCCCTCGCTGCCCACGAAGAGCTTCAGCAGTGACAGACCGGCCACGTCCTTGACCCGCTTGCCGCCGAGAACGATCTTGGTGCCGTCGGCCAGCACGACGTCCAGTCCCAGCACGTAGTCGGTGGTGACGCCGTACTTGACGCAGCACAGCCCGCCGGCGTTGGTGGCGATGTTGCCGCCGATGGAGCAGATCTCGTACGACGACGGATCCGGCGGGTACCACAGGCCGTGCGCCGCTGCGGCGGTCTTGACCGCTGCGTTGAGTGCGCCGGCCTCGACTACGGCGACCCGGGTGATCGGGTCAATCTCAACGTGCTGCATCCGGTCCAGGCTGAGCACGATGCCGCCGTCGACTGCCGATGACCCGCCGGACAGACCACTGCCGGCGCCGCGGGGAACGACCGGGATCCGGTGCTCGCTGGCCCATCGCATGGTGGCCTGCACCTGGTCGGCGTTGGTGGGACGGACCACTGCGGCGGGGATGCCGGCCTTGGCGTCGTGGGACAAGTCGCGGGAGTAGTTGGCGCAACTGGCCGGCTCGGTGAGGACAACACCCTCAGGCAGCGCCGTCAGCAGCGAGGCGAGCGGGAACTCGGTCATGGCACCAACCTAACCGGATGCGCCGCCCGGCAGCCGGGGTTGCCACACCCGGGGGGTGATGCTCAGGCGATCTTCTCCGCAGCTTCCAGCCACGCCATCTCCAGCTGGTTCATCTCCGCTGACACCTGGTTCAGCTCATCTTGGAGGGAGGCCAGCTTGGTGTAGTCGCTGGCCGCGCTGGCCATGGCGTCATGCAGCCGGGCGATCCTCTTGTCCAGCTTGCCGATCTGCTGCTCGGTACGGGCCAGGTCCTTCTTCGCCTGACGTTCATCAGCCGCAGCCCCGCCGACTGCCGATGGCGCGGAGGTAGCGCCAGTCAATCCGTTCCCGCGAGGGCGGGTCCGGCGGTGCTCCAGATACTGCTCCACGCCACCAGGCAGCAAGACACAGCTGCCGTCACCCATCAGCGCGTACATCACGTCGCAGACCCGCTCCAAGAAGTACCTGTCGTGCGACACCACGATCAAGGTGCCGGGCCAGGAGTCGAGATAGTCCTCGATCACGGTGAGGGTGTCGATGTCGAGGTCGTTGGTCGGCTCGTCGAGCAGCAGGACATTCGGTTCGGTCAGCAGCAGGCGGAGGAACTGGAGCCGTCTCCGTTCTCCGCCGGACAGGTCGCCCAGCCGCGCGGTCAGCTTGTCGCCGGTGAAGCCGAAGTCCTCGAGCAGGGACGATGTGCTGATCTCCTTGCCGGAGGCGAGCTGGGTCGCATGCCGGATCCGGTTCACCGCGTCCAGCACGCGGTCACTGCCGTCGAGCTCGGTGACCGCCTGGGACAGGTGACCCAGATTCAGCGTCTTTCCGCGCTTCACTCTGCCTGCATCGGGGGATAGCTCCCCGGTCAGCAGCCGGAGCAGCGAGGTCTTGCCGGAGCCGTTGACGCCTACAAGCCCGATCCGCATGCCTGGCCCGATGGACCAGCTCAGGTCCTTCAGCAGGACTCGACCGGAGTCCCCCTCGCCGACGCTCAGGTTGACATGGGTGAGGTCGAAGACGTCCTTGCCCAGCCGGGTCACTGAGAAGCGTTCCAGCTCGACCGAGTTCCGCGGCGGCGGCTCGTCGGCGATCAAGGTGTTGGCTGCATCGATGCGGAACTTCGGTTTGGAGGTTCGGGCCGGCGCGCCGCGGCGCAGCCAGGCGAGCTCCTTGCGGAGCAGGTTCTTGCGCCGGGCGGCCATCCCGGCCGCCTGGCGGGAACGCTCTGCCCGCGCTAGCACGTACGCGGCGTAGCCGCCGTCATAGGGGTCGACCACGGCATCGTGCACCTCCCAGATCCGGGTACAGATGGCGTCTAGGAACCATCGGTCGTGACTCACCACCAGCATCGCGACGTCCCTGGCCTGCAGGGAGCGGAGATGCTCGGCCAGCCAGCCGACCGCCTCGACATCAAGGTGGTTGGTTGGTTCGTCGAGCACCAGCAGGTCGTGATGGCCCAGCATCAGCGCGACCAGCGCAGTTCGCCGACGCTCCCCACCGCTGAGTGAGGACACCGCGGTGTCCAGGTCGATGTCGGCCAGCAGGTGTTCGACCACCCCGCGGGTGGCGGCATCTGAGGCCCAGACGTGGTCGGGCTGGCCGTCCACGATCACGTCGCGGACGGTGCTGTCGGGGGAGAAGTCGTCGGCCTGGTGCAGATATCCGACCGACACTGCGCCGGTGTGCGTCACTCTGCCGCTGTCCGGCTCGATCGTCTGGGTGAGGATCCTCAGCAGTGTGGTCTTGCCGTCGCCGTTCCGCCCGACCACGCCGATCACGTCGCCACGGTTGAGCCCGATGCTGACCGAGTCCAGCAATGTACGCGTGCCGTAGGTCATGGTGATGCGCTCGGCATTGATCAGGTTTGACATGTCAGGACTATTTTCTCATGGGCAGCCGGGCCAACCGTGCCAGCGACGGTGAGCCCTCCCCGAGGTGTGGCCTAGGGTGGTGGCCCACCACCACCCCGACAGGAACCAAAGCTGTGACGAGCGACACCACCCCTGTGCCGCCGCTGGCCCTCGGCACGCGGCTGCTGCACATTGGAATTCCCAAGACTGGTACCACCGCCCTGCAGACTGCGGCCGCGCAACACCGCGCCGAGCTGGCGAAGCACGGCGTCTGCTACCCAGGGCGGCGGGCGGGAAACCATCGCGAAGCCGTCTGCGCGCTGATGGGACGTCGGCTCGGCTGGGCTGGAGCCGGCGACTACGTACCCGATATCCGGTTATGGGAGCAACTGCTGGCCGAGGTGGAGCGGCGCCCGGACAGTCGGACCCTGATCAGCCACGAGTTCGCATCCGAGAGCGACGACGAGCAGGCCCGGCGGTTCCGGGACTCACTCGGCGAGTCGATCCATGTCGTCATCACGTTGCGGGGCTTCGCCTGGCTGCTGAGCTCCAGCTGGCAGCAGTACGTCAAGGCTGGTCGGCGACAGTCGTTCGACCGCTGGCTGAAGGCCATCCTGGTGGAGATGGACCGAGCACCAGCGCCGGGCTTCTACAAGCGCAATGATCAGGCCGCCATCGTGCGGCGCTGGGCGGATGTGGTCGGCCCGGACCGGCTGACGGTGGTGATCGCGGACAAGCAGCGGCCGAACCAGCTGACCGACGCCTTTGAGGACATGCTGGGTCTGCCCCGTGGTCTGCTGCACACCGACGACGGTGGTGGCCTGGCGGCCAACCGCAGTCTCTCCCTGCCGGAGGCGGAGCTGATCCGGAAGATCAACTCGGTGTTCCGAGCCCAGGACTACAGCTGGCAGGAGTACACCGGGCTGATCCGCAACGGCGCCGTTGCTCGGCTGCTGGAGGGGCGCCGCCCAGCGGCAAACGAGCCCAAGATCGTGCTGCCGCAGTGGGCCGCGGAGAAGGCAACCGAGAAGGCGCGGCACTATGCGGAGGGCATCGAGGCGGTCGGCTGCCGGGTAATCGGGGACCTGACGACTCTTTACGCCCCAATCCCTTCGACGCCTGGCAAGCCGGTCAAGATCGACACGGTCCCGATGGACGTCGCGGTCCAGGCCATGTCGGGGCTGCTGTCCGCGTCTAGCGGGCGAGGGGCTTTCTTTGACCTGGAGAGCACGATCAGCTCGCCGTCGGTGCGTCGGCTCAGCCGCTCCCGCCGCGTCAGACACTGGTTGCAGACGAGTCAGGTCACAGCGAACTCGTCCGTCGCCGACCTGCTCGCCGTGGCTGGGGTCCGGGCGGCGAGCCGGCTGAGGTCGCGGCTAGGCCGCTGACTGTGGCTCGCGCCCAAGTTCGGCTTGCGGGTTAGGTCGGCAGATCCGGCGAGCAGGGCAGGTCTAACCGCTCAGCGGCCCCGCATGGCCTGGCGCGAGCCCTTGGGCTTGGCCTGGCGGGCGCTGGCGGGCATCGGGCCCTTCGGCACCGGAATCTGCGGCCGGACCGCGTCCAGAGCCCGGAGCCGCTGCCGTACGTCGGTGATCTGGTGGGGCTGCAGTGTCTTGGGCAGCTTCTTGATCTGCTCGGCCAGCTTGCTCAACGGCACCTGACCAGGCTTGTCGCCCACCACGAAGGTCGTCACGGTAACGCCGTACGCCACCCGTTCGTGCTTCTTGACCTCACCGGCGAGCAGCGGCTTGAGCCGGCCGGGATCGCCCTCACCGATCAGCACCAGCCCACCCGGCCCTACGGTGCGGTGCACGGCGTCCATCTGCCGGGTAGCGGCGATGACAGGTGTGGAGATCCACCGCTTGCCGAGCATCCCCAGCGCCACCTCGGCCGAGCCAGCCTGTCCGGCGTACCGCTTGAAGGTCGCCTTCTTGGCCCGACGCACCAGCACCATCATCGCCGCCAGGATTCCCACCATGATGCCGAGCAGGGTGAGGTATATCGGGTGGTCCCAGACGTAATGGAACGCCCAGAGGGCAACGATCGGCAGCAGGAAAGCAACCAGCAACAGGTATGGCAGCGGCTTGTCGTGCTCATGGGTCAGCTGGTAGGCCCGGGCGATCTGCTTGAAGCGGCCCATGTCAGCCGGGTCGGTGCTCGCCTTCTTGCGCGCCTTCTCCGCCCGCTTCGCTGAGCGTGCGGCTGCTTTGGCGTCCTTATCGATCGCTTTAGCCATGTTGATTTTGTCCTGCCACTAACGGTTCGACGTTCATCCGGGATTCGACGGCCTGACGATACAGCCTGCCGGCGCGGTACGAGGAGCGGACGAGCGGCCCGCTCATCACACCGGCATAGCCAATCTCAGTAGCCTCCGCCTCGAGCTCGACGAACTCCTCCGGCTTCACCCAACGCTCGACCGGGTGGTGGCGCGGAGAGGGTCGCAGGTACTGGGTGATCGTGATGATTTCGGTACCGGCGTCATGGAGGTCGTGCAGGGCCTCCGACACCTCCTCCCGAGTCTCACCCATGCCGAGGATCAGGTTCGACTTCGTCACCAGGCCAGCGTTCCGTGAGGCTCGGAGCACCTCCAGCGACCGGTCGTAGCGGAAGCCGGGACGGATCCGCTTGAAGATGCGGGGCACTGTCTCCACGTTGTGGGCGAACACCTCGGGTGCGGTGTCGAACAGCTGGGACAGGTAGCCGAGATTGCCGGAGAAATCGGGGGCCAGCATCTCGACTCCGACGCCCGGGTTCAGCTCGTGGATCTTGCGGATGGTTTCCGCGTACAGCCAGGCACCCTCATCAGGCAGGTCGTCGCGGCAGACACCAGTAACGGTGGCATAACGCAGACCCATCTTCTGAACCGACTCAGCGACGCGGAGCGGTTCGCCGGCGTCGAAGTCGGCCGGCTTGCCGGTGTCGATCTGACAGAAGTCGCAACGGCGGGTGCACTGGTCCCCACCGATCAAGAATGTGGCCTCCCGGTCCTCCCAGCACTCGAAGATGTTGGGGCAGCCCGCTTCCTGGCACACCGTGTGCAGGTCCTCTTTCTTCACCAACGCCTGCAGCTCGCGGTACTCCGGTCCCATCCTGGCCGTGGTCTTGATCCACGACGGCTTCTTCTCGATGGGTACGGAGGCGTTGCGGACTTCCAGCCGTAGCAGCTTCCGTCCTTCTGGAGCGATGGTCACGGGCCCCAGACTACCCGCTCAGCTGCCGTGTTCCCGGGGCCCGCAGGGCCACTGGGACACACCTCTCAGACCACGTCGCGGCGGCGGAACACGAGCAGCGCTACCACCAACGTCACAGCGGTGAGGGCCAGCCAGTAGAGGCCGCCATGGGTGACCGATAGTGTCCGCTCCACCACCCTTCCGGTGTCCTCCGCGGAACCAACGCCGGGGTAGTAGTTCTGGTAGGTGTGCCCCTTGTTCAGGAACGCCTGGAGGTTCATGTCGGGCAGGAACCGCTTGACCCGCTGCAGCGCCGGCAGGAAGTTGTACAGGATTTCTAGGACGATGTTCAGCAGGCCGTACGCGACCAGCACGCCGATCGCTGCCGCCGTGTGTCGCGCGAGCAGCGTCAGCCCGAAGCTGATCAGCGCGAACGCGACGACCAGACCGACACCCCGGGCCGCCGACGCCGTGACCGCGGCTCCCTTGGTCACTTCGCCACCGTGGGCGGTGGTGAGCGCTGCCGCCGCAGCCAGCGTCCCCCCGAGAATGACTGTCCCGACCAGACCCGCCCCCAGCACCACCGCGAGTGCCTTGGCGACAAAGACTCGCGCCCGCTGCGGGATGAAGGTCAGCCAGTTCGAGATGGAACCCGTCGTGTACTCAGCGCCGATGAACGACGCCGCGATCAAGAAGGCACCCAGACCGGCGATCAACGTGGCGAACGTCAATGCGACCGGCGCGATCTCGGCGAACGGGGTCGCCTGGGTGACGAACCACTCCAGCTTCGGCGCCGGATCGCATTCCTCCGGAGAGACACCCATGTCCAGGCACTCCTGCTGGCCCTGGGCGTATTCCTCCTTGTTCTGCTCGTAGTCGCGCAGCGCTTCCTCGTACTGTGCGCGTCCCTGGGCGGCTTCGGCCGCGCTGGGAGGGGTGACCGCGGAGTTGACCGCGAACTGGAACAGCCCAGCGCCGAGTACGACCACCAGCAGCGTGACGAGGGTGATGCGCCGGCTCCGGAGCCGGTTCAGCTCGGCTGCAAGCAGGGCGATCATGCTGGTCCCCGTTCCACCGCCGTCTCACCGGTGGGGGCTGGTCCGCCGCCCGGAGCGCCAAGGTGGTTCTCGGCGGTGAGCTCCAGGAACACCGACTCCAGGTCGGCCCGAGCTGGGGTCAGTTCGGAGACAAAGAGTCCCTGCTGCGCCAGCACCCGAGTAACCTCGGCCGGATAGAGGGGTGCCCCGACCTTGGTGACCTGAAGCGAACGGTCGGGCAGCGGTACGACTCGGTAGCCGGCGCCGGCCAGAACCTGGGCGGCCTGCTCAGGGTTGGCGATGCCGACCCGTACGGACTCCCCACCCGAGGCGGCCAAGATCTGGCTCACCGGGCCCTCGGCCAGCAGCCGTCCACGCCCGATGATGGAGACGGTGTCGGCCACCTGCTGCACCTCACTCAGAATGTGACTGGACACCAGCACGGTCTTGCCCCGGTCCGCCAGCCCCCGCATGGTGGCGCGGATCTCGTGGATGCCGGCCGGGTCCAGGCCGTTGGTCGGCTCGTCGAGGATGAGCAGGTCGGGGTTCTTCAGCAACGTGCCGGCAATCGCCAGCCGCTGCTTCATGCCAAGGGAGTAGGTACGGAACTTGTCCCGCCCCCGGTCGCCGAGGCCCACCTCGTCCAGCACCGCGCCGACCTGTGCGGTGGGCACCCCGATTCCCTGTGCCAGCAGGGCGAGGTTCTTGCGACCCGAGAAGGCGGGAAAGAACCTTGGCTGCTCAACGATCGCGCCGATTCGGGCGATCACGCTAGGCAGGGCTGCGGGCATCTCGCGGTTGAACACGCGCATGTTGCCTGAGTCGGCAGTGATCAAGCCGAGGAGCATGCGGATGGTGGTGGTCTTGCCGGAGCCGTTGGGTCCGAGGAACCCGTGCACGCCGCCGCTCGGCACCTTCAGGTCCAGTCCGGCCACTGCGACCTGCCTGCCCTTGCGACTGCGGTAGGTCTTGCGCAGACCGCTGGTCTCGACGGCGTACTCAACCCCTGGGGGCACGGATCGGTGCATCTGAATGAGTTCCGTCATCTGTGTCCTTTTGGTGGGGAACGATGGGCCTCAGGCGGCCGGAAGGGTGATGCCGTAGCTGATAGGTGTGCCGTGCTGCGGTTCCGGAGCGCTGAGATCGGGCGACTTCTGGTACGGCTGCAACGCGAGCAGCTCCTCCAGGTGCGGCTTCAGCAGGTGCGCTACCTCGTCCAGGGTCACGTGGGTGTTCAGCTCCGCGGCTAGTGAGGTGACGCCGGCGTCGGCGATCCCACACGGCACGATCCGGTCGAACCAGCTGAGGTCAGGGTCGACGTTGATCGCGAACCCGTGCATGGTGGTCTTGGCCGCCACTCGGACGCCGATGGCGGCGACCTTGCGTTCCGGGCGGGAGCCGTCCGCGGAGAGCCACACGCCGGAGCGGCCCGGAACCCGACCAGTCGCCAGGTCCAGCTCGGCGAAGGTACGGATCATCGCCTCCTCGAGGCGGCGAACGTAGTCCACCACGTACACCGAGTCAGGCAGCCGGATGATGGGGTACCCAACCAGCTGGCCCGGACCGTGCCAGGTGATCTTCCCGCCGCGGTCGACGTCGACCACGGGGGTGCCGTCGAGAGGACGCTCGTGTGGCTCGGTCCGCTTGCC